>NZ_LRTR01000469.1 GCF_001550375.1 Streptomyces europaeiscabiei
CCGGAAGCGGGCTCCTGGCCCGGCTCGGGCTTGGACGCGGGGCGGGACTCGGCGATGTCGTGTCCGGGCTCGGTGTCGGACGCGGGGCCGGGTTCGGTGTCGGACGCGGGGCCGGACTCGGCGACGTCGCGCCGGCCGTCCTCGGGAGTCCCCTCGCCGGGGCGCGGACGCCCGTCCTGCGACGCGCTGTCGTTCGTACGCGGGGACATGCCCTCTCCTCAACATCCTTGCCGAGTGCGGTGTCGTGACGGTGGGGCGCGGCCCGCGCCGTGGGGGATGGAAACGAGCGGGCCGCGCCGGTCTCGCTGACCGGGCCCTATGGGGGAGGGCCCGGTCGGGGCGGCCTAGTTGTAGGCGCGGTCGTTCCGACGGCGCCACCACAGCAGGCCCGAGCCGATGAGCAGGACACCGGCAGCGCCGGCGCCGGCCGAGGCGGCGATCAGCGTGGTGTCGTCGGTGCCGCTCTCGACGCCGGTGCCGATCGAGCTGCGGACGCTGTTCGTGGTGTTGCCCTGGACGGTCTTGCCACGCGAACCGGCCGTCGGCAGACCGACGTACGGGAAGGACTTGCCGAACTTCTTGTCGTTCTTGTTGACCGCGTCACCCAGGTCGTTGGGCGCGTCGACGAGTTCGCCCTCGACGACCTGCAGCGCGATGTCGATCACGTCGTCGGTGAGCCGGCGTCCGTTCGGGAAGCCCTGGTTGTCACCGTCCAGCACACCGAGCCGCTTCGGCTTCTTGGTGGGCTCGATGGAGGTGTTGAGGCGCAGCTGCTCCGACGGGGTCACGTGCGGCGGCTGGTTGAGGCCCTCGACGCCCTTGAGGAAGACGTCGACGAGGTCGTTGCGCGGCTCCTTGGGCGCCGGGATCTTGTAGATCGCCTCGATGAGCTTGGGCAGCTCCGGCTCGGTGACGTTCTTCAGGAACTGGGCGTCGTCCGCCGGCGAGGACGCGTTGAACTTGTCCTTGTCCCCGATGGGGTTGACGACCTCGTTCACCAGCGGCATGCCGAGACGCGAGACCTGGCGGTACTGGCCGTCGGCGCCCGCGCGTTGGGTCGTCGACCAGATGCCGACGATCGGCTGGTCCTTGGACTGGACGAGCGCCTCGCTCGGCACCTGCAGGGCGATCGAGTTGACGTTGTAGCCCTTGAGCGTGTCCCGCCCGACCTCGGAGAGGTCACCGCCGTACAGCAGGTCGAAGACGCGCAGGTCCAGGAAGAACGGGTCGTCGGCCTGGCCGGCGTACGTCGTCACCCCGCTCGCCGTCTTGTAGACCGCCTCGTCGCGCAGCTTCTTGAAGTTCGGCATCGACGCCTTGCCGACGTTCGACGGCGCCACCCGCACGTCGTCCGCGAGCCGCGTCTTGGAGACCGCGCGGCGGTTCTTCAGCTTGATGAGCTCGATGTCGTACGTCTGCGTGATGTTCAGGTCCGGGTCGTCGAGGCTCTCCACGACGCCCGTGTTGTACAGGAAGGTCTTGTCGTTCTTCGTCTTGGTCTTGAACGTGTACCGGAAGATCAGGTCTTCCTGCGCGTCCCCGTCCTGGTCGACGCGGATGTCGTACTGCGCGTCCTCGGAGAAGGTGAAGAAGTTCGGTCCGCCCGCGGGCTCCTCGAAGGGGATCCAGTTCGCGATGACCGTCGTCGTGTCCGGGTGGTCCGGGCTGACGAACGCGTACACATCGGTGTTGTCGAACTGGGGCTCACCCGAGATGAGCGGGGCCTCCCGGTGGCTGGAGGCGGAGGCCGCCCCCGGCTCCAGCACGGTCACGCCGGCGGCTGCGAGCCCGCCGGCGGCCAGCGATGCGCAGATGAGGGACGCGACGCTCCTGCGTCCCGAGCCGCTCCTGGAAGTAGGTGTCATGACGTCCGTCCTCTGTGCCAACTTGCCTGACGAACGCCATTCGGAGCGATCGGCAGGGTGGATTGGTCGAATCCCAAACGTTCTTACGGAGCGTTTGAAAGGTTGTTTCAGCGGAGAGCACGATTCGTTGATCCGATGTTCGGATCGGTCGGCCGGTGACCCGCGTTTTGGGCAGCCTGATCCGTAACCCCATCCGGAGGTGGGTTCGTTGCGAATGCCCTACGCGCGGGGATGGCCGTGCTCGGCCGGAGGCGAGGGGGAGCGTGTGGAGGCGGACAGGCTTCTGGTCCAGGTGGCCGGAGGCGATCAACGGGCGTTCGAGGAGCTGTACGCACTGGTGTCCGGCCCGGTGTTCGGGCTGGTCCGCCGGGTCGTGCGCGATCCCGCGCAGTCGGAGGAGGTGGCTCAGGAAGTGCTGCTCGAACTCTGGCGCTCCGCGGGCCGGTTCGACCCCGTCCGCGGCAGCGCCCTGTCCTGGATACTCACCCTCGCGCACCGGCGTGCGGTGGACCGGGTGCGCAGCGCCCGCGCCGCCACCGAGCGCGAGCAGCGCGAGGGACGGCGCAACCACCACCCCGCCTTCGACCAGGTCGCCGAGGAGGTCGAGGCCGGACTCGAACGCCAGTGGGTGCGCCACTGCCTGGAGAAGCTCACCACCCTCCAGCGCGAGTCCGTCACCCTCGCCTACTACGACGGCTACACCTACCGTGAAGTGGCCGAGCGGCTCTCGCTGCCGCTCGGCACGGTCAAGACCCGTATGCGCGACGGACTCACACGGCTGCGCGAATGCCTGGGAGGAGTCGCATGAGCGCCCTGATCGGCCTCGTGGAACGCGGGGCCCCGTCCGGTCGCGCGGCCCGTGGGGCGTGCGTGTCGAGGGGAGGCGCGGCATGAGCCTGTTCCGCCGCGAGGACCTCCACTCGCTCGCAGCTCCCTACGCGCTGGACGCCCTGGAGCCCGGCGAGCGGCGCCGCTACGAGAAGCACCTGGCGGGCTGCGACCGCTGTCCGGCCGAGGTGCGCGCCCTGTCCGAGGACGCGGTCCGCCTCGCCTGGTCGACGGCCGCC
>NZ_LRTR01000047.1 GCF_001550375.1 Streptomyces europaeiscabiei
CGCGACGCGCTGCCCGAGGGGCCCGGCCCCCGCAAGGGCGTGCCCCAGGCCCGGCACGCCCATCTGCTGTGGTCCGGCGGGGCCCGCGCCATGGAGGAACTGCTGCCGGGGGTCACGGATGCCTGGCTGGCGGCCGGCGCCCGGCGCATTGCGCTGCCGACCGGTCTGGTCTCGCTCTCGGCCCAGGGCTGGGTGCGGCGCTGGCCCGAGATGGAGTTCATGATCGCGTGCAGCCGCGATCTGCTGGAGTCGGTCGTCCGCGCCCGGCTCCTCGCCGGGCCCCGGGTCACCCTCCTGGACCGCACCGAGATCAAGGGCCTGGCGGGCGACGCCTCCCGGGTGACGGGGCTGCGGGTCCGTCCCGCCGAGGGCGAGGAACAGGTGCTCACCGCCGATCTGGTGGTGGACGCCACCGGACGTGGTTCGCGCGGCACCGCCTGGCTCGACGCGCTCGGGGTGGCGCCCGCGCCGATGGACGAGGTGGACTCCGGGCTCGTGTACGCCAGCCGGGTCTTCCGGGCACCCGCGGGCACCGAGGAGTACCCGGTGGTCAATGTGCAGCCGGACGGCTCGCAGCCGGTGCCGGGGCGGAGCGCGACCCTCGTGCCCATCGAGGACGGGCGCTGGCTGGTGACGCTGTCGGGCACGCGTGGAGGCCAACCGACCGCCCTCACCGCTGAGTTCGAGGCGTTCGCGCGTGACCTCCGGCATCCGGTCGTCGGTGAGCTGATCGCCCGCGCCGAGCCCCTGACGGACGTCGTGGTCACCCGCAGCACGATCAACCGGCGGCGTTTCTTCGAGAAGGTGTCCGGCTGGCCCGACGGCTTCGTCGCGATCGGCGACTCGGTCGCCACGTACAACCCGATATACGGCCACGGCATGTCCGTCGCCGCCCAGAGCGCCCTGGCGCTGCGGGAGCGGGTCGCCGCGCACGGCCTGGCGGCGCCGGGGCTCGCGCGCCGCGTCCAGAAGGCCGTGGCGGTCCCGGTGTCCCTGGCGTGGGAGCTGGCCACCGGCACGGACATCCGCTACCCGGAGGCCATCGGCCAGCGGCCGAACGCCGTGCGGAGGCTCTTCGGCCGCTATGTGGAACGGCTGATCCGGACCGCGCTCGGCCGGCCCCTGGTCTTCAAGGCGTACCTCGGCGTGGTCACCCTCACCGAGCCGATCAGCGCCCTCGTCAGACCGGAGGTCGTCCTGGCGGTGCTGCGCGGCCCGGTCAAGTCCCCCTTGGTGGAACCGCCCCTGACGGAGCAGGAACGGGAAACGGTGCTGGGCCCGGCACCTCGGTAGGCCCCGGGCGACATCCGCGCGCGGGAGGACGGGATTGTCAGTGGTGGACGGCAAGCTGGTGGTGTGCCACCCGTATGCCGGGGCGGGCACGGAGTTTCGCCGATCCGACCAGGGGAGAGCCGTTCGATGCCGACCGCCGTACTGACCGACCGCGAGCGCGCCGCCGTACAGGCCTATCTGCGGCTGCTGGGGACCGTACGAGCAGCGCTGGACGGGCCCGGGGAGTCACGCCGACCACCCGTGGTGCCGCCCGCCGCGCTCGCCGAGGCGGAGCAGGCACTGGCCGCGGCGGGACTCACGGGCAACGAGGAGGAGTTCTTCCGGCTGTTGCGGAGCTGGTGCCCGAGGACCTGAGCGCGTGCGGCGACGGTCCGCCGGATGCCCCGGTGGACCGTCGCTGTTCTCCGGCGCCCCGGTGCCTCGGCCCTAGGTCAGGTACAGCCCGGCGGTCTGGTCCACCAGCTGCCGCAGGGCCGGCATGTAGGCCTCGTCGCCGCCCAGTTCGCCGAGCACGCGGTGCGCCTCGTCACGGAACACCGCGAGGTCGTTCTCGAAACGGCGCAGAACGACGGGGGCGAGCAGCAGCGCGCGGAGCTCCGCGCGGGCCTGTTCGGAACTCCGTGCGGCGACACCGAGTTCCGCCACCCGCGTCCTCGATCCGGGGGGCGTCTCCTCCAGCGCGCAGGCGAGGAGATAGGTGACCGTGCCGTTGCGCAGGTCCTCTTCGCGGCCGGAGAGCAGGTCCTCCTGGTCGTTGAAGAGCTGCCAGAGAACACCGAAGGTACTGCCGAACCGCCGCCACAGTTCGGTTCGTTCGGTCCCGGCGCCGGAGAGCAGCGCGGCCATCGCCGTGATCATGCTGAAGGGGGCGCCGGATTTCCCGCGACAGACGGCGACGACCGCGTCCGGCGAGGTGTTCTCGCCGGCGCCGCGCAGATCCCGCAACTGGCCTTCAACGGCGTTGATACAGCAGTTGACGATCTCGACGGTGAGGGCGTTGCGCACCGCGTCCGGGACCGGCTGGGCCTGGACGATCCTGATGGGAAGGGCGTGTCCGCCGAGGGCGGACACCAACAGCGCCTCTTCCGTCCCGATTCCGGCGGGGATGTGGGCGCCGTGGCCGTCGGCCAGGTCGTCGAGATAGCACGCGGAGGTCCACCACAGGACATGCACGGCCCCCAGGAAGACGGCCGGTCCCGGGAAGCCCGTCTCGACGGCGTGCACGAGGAGCGGGAGCACGGACAGGGGGTACTTCATCCGCTGGTGGTCCAGCAGTCCGGACATGGATCTTCGTACCGCTTCGGACGAGGGTCCGAGGCTTTCCAGGGCGGCCGTGATCTCCACGTCGATGTCCGACGACACCCGTCTGTGCAGGTCCACGTAGGAAGCGCAGGTCATCCCGCGTCCTCGCCCCGCGTGGGGAAGGGAACCGAGACCGCCGTCGCCACCAGTCCCTGCCGGACCGTCCAGCGTCCGTCGAAGGCGTCGATGCGACGCCCCTTCACCACCGGTCCGGGCACGAGGAGTTCGGCGCGCAGTGCGCCGGAGCGGCCACCGGGGTCGACGGACACCTCGATGTCGGCCTCCGCGAAGTCCAGCCACCGTCCGGTGAGCGGGAACCACGCCTTGTAGACGGACTCCTTGGCGCTGAAGAGCAGCCGGTTCCAGTGGACCGAGGGGTCACCGGCGGTCAGACGGCGCAGCCGGGTCTCCTCCGCGGGGAGGGCGATCGCCGACAGGACGCCCTCGGGCAGGGTGTCGTGGGGTTCGGCGTCGATGCCCAGGGAGGCGAGGTCGTCGACGCGGACCAGGGCGGCGGCCGCGTACCCCTCGCAGTGGGTCATGCTGCCGGTCAGCCCGTCCGGCCAGCCGGGGGCACCGCGCTCGCCGGGCACGATCGCCCGCGGCGCCACGCCGAGCTTCTCCATGGCCCGCCGGGCGCAGCCGCGGACGACGGTGAACTCCCGGCGCCGCTTCGGCACCGCGCGCGCCACGACCGCCTCCTCCTCGGGGTACAGCTCGATCCCCTCGGCGGCCGCGGCCCAGTCATGGGCGTGCGCCTCCACGACCACGACCGCTCCCGGGAGCAGTTCCTCGATCACCGGCTTGGACCTCCATCGGCAGAATGCGGCGCAGCCTGCCCGGCGGTCCCGGACGCGGCCGCCACTCGCGGGGGTAACCCACGGACACCTCTTCGAAGCGGACCCCGTCCAGCCAGGTGGTCCGCGGGATGTGCAGATGGCCGTAGACCATGACCTCGACGCGGAAGCGGCGGTGCCAGTCGGCCGTCAGTTCCGTGCCGCACCACATGGCGAACTCGGGGTAGTGCAGGATGTCCGTCGGGTGCCGGTCCAGCGGGTAGTGGTTGACCAGTACCGTCGGCAGGTCGGGCGGCAGTTCGGCGAGCCTGCGTCCGGTCTCGGCGACCCGGGCGCGGCACCAGTCGTCGCGGCTCGCGTACGGGTCGGGGTGCAGCAGGTGCTCGTCGGTGCAGACGACGCCGGTGCCGTGCGCGTACGTGAGGCCCTCTTCCTTCGTCGCACAGCCCTTGGGCAGGAACGAGTAGTCGTACAGAAGGAAGAGCGGAGCGATCACCACCGGGCCGCCGGGTCCCTCCCAGCGGGGGTACGGGTCCTCCGGGGTGACGACACCCAGCTCCCGGCAGAGGGCGACCAGGTGCTCGTACCGCTCGACGCCCCGGTACGGGACGGTCTCGCTGGGGTGGGTCCACAGCTCGTGGTTGCCCGGCGCCCACACGACCTTGGCGAAGCGGCCGGCGAGGGTCTCCAGGGCCCAGCGGATGTCGGCGACGGTCTCGGCGACGTCGCCGGCCACGAGGAGCCAGTCGTCGTCGGTCTCGGGGCGCATCTGCTCGACGAGGGCGCGGTTCTCGGGATAGCCGATGTGCAGATCACTGATGGCCAGCAGATTTCCGTGACGGCCGACCCTCGACTCCACCCGCACTCCTTTTCCGAACATCCAACATCAACACGAGAACACACGAGCGTACCGGTGGACAAGACAGACCAGGCGAACCACTGGACATGCGTCCCGGTGAACCCGCCGCGCAAGGATTAACACGCGCGTGACAGAAACCTGGCCTCCGGTGGCCGTATGATCCCTCCTACACCACCGCCACGCCTGTCTTTCGCGTACGGCGGTTCGGCGTACCTCCATCCCCCCTGGCCGGGCACGGCCTGCTCCGCTGTGCCCGCGAACCCTGGAAAGGCGGCCTGCATGGTCTCTCGCGTACGCGTCTGGCTCAACCGCACGTACGCGGAGAACGTCTTCTTCATGGATCAGCTGCGGCATAATCCGCACGCTCGTCCGGTGGACATCCATGCCACGCACGGTGACGCCGACTCCCCCGTACTGGCCGCCGCGGACACCGCCGACCTGGAGCCCGAGGGCCTCTCCCCCGCCGCGTACGTCGAGTACGCGCTCGACCAGTGCGCCAAGCGCGGCATCGACGTCTTCGTGCCCCGGCTGCACCAGGCGGCCCTGGCCGCGCATGTCGAGGACTTCGCGGCCGTCGGGACGGTCCTGCTGGCACCGACCGCCCGGGCCATCGAGGTCTTCGAGGACAAGGTGACCGCGTACGAGGCGGTCCAGGCACATGGGGTCCCGGTGCCGCCGTGGTTCCGGGTGACGAACGCCGACGAACTCGTCGCCGCCGTCGACGAGTTGGAGGACGGCGGGCACAGGGCATGCTTCAAGCCGGCGTCCGGTGCGGGCGGCGTGGGCTTCCGCGTCGTCTCGCGCACCCCCTTCTCGCTCGATCAGCTCAGCGGATTCCCGAGCCCCTACGTGCATCTCGACATGGTCGTGGAGGCGGTGCGGGCGGCCGAGGAGCCCGTGGACTGGTTGGTCATGCCGCGCCTCGAACAGCCGGAGGTCTCCGTCGACTGCCTCACCGGCCCCGACGGACGGGTCCGGATGGCCGTGGGCCGCACCAAGAACGGCCGGCGTCGCGGGTTCAGCCAGAACCCCTCGTGGATCGAGCCCGCGCGGCGGATCGCGGAGCGGTTCGAGCTGCACTACCTGACGAACATCCAGTTCCGTATGTACGGCGACGAACCGGTGCTGATGGATGTCAACACGCGTCCGGCGGGTGGCCTGCACCAGCTCGCGCTGTGCGGGATCAACGCCCCTTGGGCGGCCGTGCAGTTGGCGCTGGGTGAGGACCCGGGTGACGTGATGCCGACGCGGCTGGGGGAGGACTACACGGTGGTGTCGGGGACGCGGCCGGTGCGGTCGGTCACGCTGCCGCAGCAGGTTTCCGAGGTGCCGGTCGCCGTGGAGGCGCGGCCATTGGCTGTCGCGCCGTCCTCGGTGTGCAAGCCGGCTGCCGACCGGCCGTTGGCGGTCTGAACGCCCGAGGGTTCTCGCCCCCGCCGCCCCTACCCGTCCCATCCCGGGGGCTGCGCCCAGGGCCCCCTGAGGGAGTTGGTCGAGTACGGGTCGGCGGGGGCTTGTCGCGCAGTTCCCCGCGCCCCTTTCAAAGGCAGGGGCTCAGGTAGCCCCAGGTCTCGGCCAACTCCCTCAGGCGGGGCGGGAGTTCCGAGGTCGGGTCTGCCTCACGGGCCGGCTGGATGCGGCCGGACCTGATGGTGGTGGACCAGTCCCCGAGCTGGGGGCGGAAGGTGCCGTGGTCCTTGGTGCCGTAGTCGAGCATGCCGGGCTCCCATGCGAGGCCCAGGTGGTCACAGATGCCCCGGGTGACCTTCTCGGGGTCGGCGGTCAGCTCCTCGTACCGGATGACGTGGACGGGGAGGTTCTGGCGGGCCTCCTCCAACTTCTCGCTGTAGTGGAGGACTTCCGCCCGGATCGCCTCGTGGTCCGGGTCGGTGCGGCGGCTCGTGAGGGACTGGACGACCGCGCCGGGGTGGCGCAACAGCAGGATGTAGCGGGCGTCCGGCCAACATCGGTGCAGGCGCGGCCAGATGAGGGTGTTCGGCGGGGTCTTGTCGACGATGACCCGCTTGCCGCTGCGGGTGAGTTCATGGTGGAGGATGCGGTCCCACAGGACGTGCTCCAGCTCGGACCTGTCGAGTTCGAGGGCCTTCATCGCGTCCCCGGTGAAGTCCCGGGAGAGATGGACGTGGACGGTCCGCAGGTGCATCTCGTGCGGGGCGCGGATCTGGCTGTGGCTGTTCAGGATGACCCGCAGCAGCGTCGAGCCGGAGCGCACCGAGGACAGCACGAACACCGGCGCGTCCACCAGCCGGGACGCACGCGGCGCCACGTACGGGGGCTCCGCCGGTGCGGTGTCGGTCCGGGGCGCGGGGACGGCGTTCAGCGGCTTGCGCGGCGGGCTCACCGCCTCGGCGATCAGTCTGCCGCGGCGCCTCAGCCCCTTGCCGATCGTGGACTTGCGCGGATCTCGCACGATGACACCTCACCACTTTTCTTCGCACTGTCGCGTCGCCCCGTATCACAGGGGTAGTGGGCGAATTCCAGGTGGCGTGGAGGGAAAGCACCGTGGTCGCGGCGGGCGGTGCACCCGCCGCGACCAGCTGTTTTATGCTCCCTTAATTTTTCATGGGAAGCAGAGTCAGCGCTGTACGAGCCGCCGCTGTACGAGCCGCCGCCGTACGAGTCACCGCTCCCCCACCGCCAGCCGCAGTGTCTGCACCTCGAACGGGCGCAGCGTCACCGGGACACCGTTCCCGTCCGTGGCCGCCCGGGACAGGGGGCGTTCCAGCAGGTCGGCGATCTGGGCCCCGGCGAGCGGGAAACCGGTGCGCAGGACGCCCCGGGCCCGGCCGCCGCTCGACTCGTAGAGCCGGACCACGACGTCGCCGGAGGCGTCGTCGGCGAGCTTGACCGCCTCGACGGTCACGCCCTCCCCGTCCACGGAGACGACCGGCTCGGGGGCGCCCGCCGCGTCCGCGACGCGCAGCGGCAGGTTGAGGGCGTAGCCCTCGGCGACCGCGTCCTCGATGCTCGCGCCGGGGAGCAGGGAGTAGGTGAGGCGGTGCTTGCCCTGGTCGGCCTCCGGGTCCGGGATGCGCGGGGCACGGACCAGGCTGAGGCGGACCGTGGTGGTCGTACCGCCGTCCTCGCGGACCGTGCGGGAGACGTCATGGCCGTAGGTGGAGTCGTTGATCACCGCCACGCCGTAGCCGGGCTCGGCCACGTGCACCCAGCGGTGGCCGGAGACCTCGAAGCGGGCCGCCTCCCAGCTGGTGTTGGTGTGGGTGGGGCGCTGGATGTGGCCGAACTGGATCTCGGCGGAGGAGTGGGGGGCCCGGACGTCGATCGGGAAACCGGCCTTGAGGAACTTCTCGGCCTCGTGCCAGTCGATGTCCGTCTCGAAGTCGATCCGGGGGCTGCCGGCGCGCAGCGTGATCGTCTGGGTGATGCGGGAGCCCTTGCCGAACGAGCGCTCCACGCGGATCGCGCCGAGCAGGGGCCCCTCCTCCACCACGGTGACCGACTCGGCGTCCAGCAGGTCCGTGTAGCGGTTCTTGTAGTGCTTGTCGACGTCCCAGGCGTCCCAGTAGTTCGGGAGGTCGGTGTGCAGGCGGAGCAGGTTGCCCGTGTCGCCGAGCACCTCGCGGTCGGCACGCAGGTCGCGTACGGAGGCGAGGGTGCCGTCCTCGGCGATCTCCACCCGGACCAGGCCGTTGTCCAGGACGCGGCCGGAGATGGTGACGGGGTGCGGGGGCGCGGGGGCGGTGGCGGTGAGGGGCGCGCTGCCGCCCGCGGGAACCGTCACGTACACCGGTTCACCCGCGGACGTACGGACCACCTCGGCCCGGTCACGCGGGCTGGTGTTGAAGACACGCGGGTCGCCGGCGCCGAGCGCCGTGACCGCCTCGGCCGTCAGCTCCTCCAGTTCCTTCGCCACCCTCGCGTACTCCGCCTCCGCCTCGCGGTGGACCCAGGCGATCGAGGAGCCCGGCAGGATGTCGTGGAACTGGTGGAGGAGGACCGTCTTCCAGAGGCGGTCGAGCTTCTCGTAGGGGTAGGAGTAGCCGGGCGCGTGGAGCGCGGCCGTGGTCGCCCAGAGTTCGGCCTCGCGGAGCTTGTGCTCGCTGCGGCGGTTGCCCTGCTTGGTGCGGGCCTGGGAGGTGTAGGTGGCGCGGTGGAGTTCGAGGTACAGCTCGCCGTTCCAGACGGGGGCGTCCTCGTACTCGGCGCGGGCCTTGGCGAAGAACTCGTCGGGGTGTTCGACGACGACCTTCGGTGAGCCCTCCAGGTCCGCGAGGCGGCGGGCGCGTTCCATGATCTCGCGGGTGGGGCCGCCACCGCCGTCGCCCCAGCCGAAGGGCGCCAGCGAGCGGGTGCCGGCGCCCTTCTCCTGGTAGTTGCGGACGGCGCGGTCCATCTCCTCGCCGCTGAAGCGGGCGTTGTAGGTGTCGACCGGCGGGAAGTGGGTGAAGATGCGGGTGCCGTCGATGCCCTCCCACCAGAAGGTGTGGTGGGGGAACCTGTTGGTCTGGTTCCAGGAGATCTTCTGGGTGAGGAACCAGTCGTTGCCGGCGAGTTTGGCGAGCTGCGGGTAGGAGGCGTTGTAGCCGAAGGAGTCCGGCAGCCAGACGCCCTTGGTCTCGATGCCGAAGTTCTCGATGAAGAACCGCTTGCCGTGGACGAGCTGGCGGGCGATGGCCTCACCGCCGGGCAGGTTGCCGTCGGACTCGACCCACATGCCGCCGACGGGTACCCACTGGCCCTTGTCGACGGACTTCTTGATGCGCTCCCACACCTGCGGGTAGTTGTCGCGCACCCATTCGTACTGCTGGGCCTGGGAGCAGGCGAAGATGAAGTCCTCGTACTCGTCGGCCAGCGCGGTGACGTTGGAGAAGGTGCGGGACGTCTTGCGCTTGGTCTCGCGGATGGGCCAGAGCCAGGCGGAGTCGATGTGGGCGTGGCCGACGCCGGAGATGGTGTGGGCGCTGGCATGGGCGGGCTTGGCGAGGACGGGGGCGAGGATCTCGCGGACCGCCGTCGCGCTGCCGGAGATGTCGTCCAGGTCGACGGCGTCCATGGCCCGGTCCAGGGCGTGCAGGATCTCGTGGCGGCGGGGCTCGTGCTCGCCGAGGTGGACCATCAGCTCGCGCAGCACCTGGAGGTCCAGGTCGAGGTGGAAGACCTCCTCGTCGAGGACGGCGAGGTCGGCGCGCTGGAAGGTGTAGAGCGGCTTGTCCCCGGCCGTGAGGATGTCGCCCATCGGCGTGATCCTCGAGAAGTTGTCGGCGAGGATGTCGGGGTTGGACGCCGCCTCGACCAGGTAGTCGATGGTCTCGCCGCCCCGGACGGGGTTGCCGATCGGCACGTACTGGTTGAGCGGGTTGACCGCCTTCAGCGGGGTGCCGTCGGCGAGGTGGACGAGGGCCTCGGCCTGGTTGCCGGGCCAGTCGCCGACGAAGCCGAGGTCGATGACCGCCTCGACGCGGCGGCCCGCCCACGCGGCGGGCACCTGTCCGCGCATCCGGAACCAGGTCGTGCCCCACGGCGGGCCCCACGGGGTGTCCATCGCGAACGGGGTGTACGAGGCGGCCGCGGCCTCCTCGAAGGGGACGGGCTCGCCCGGCGCCTGCCAGGCCTCGACCTCGAAGGGCGTGGTGGCCGCGTAGATCGCGGGCTTGACGCGCTGGGTGTGGACGCGCTCGACGCGTTCCTCGATGCGGCGGCGTTCGTCGTGCATGACGGGTCTCCAGAGAGGGAGCGAGCGGGGGAAAGCGCTTTCCGGCGGTGAGCCTACTTAAGGTACGCCAGGCCCGGGTGGACCTCGGTGTACCCCTCCACCAGCCTGCGCGCCACATTGACCGAGTCGACCAGCGGGTGCAGGGCGAAGGCCTTCACCGCGGTCGTACGGGAACGCGACTCGGCTGCGGCCAGGACCTCGCGTTCGACGGCCTTGACCGCGCAGACCAGGCCGGTGGCGTGGTCGGGCAGGGGGGCCACGGTGACCGGGTGGGCGCCGTTGGCGTCGACCAGGCAGGGCACCTCGATGACGGCCTCCGTGTCGAGGACCGAGAGGGTGCTCTTGTTGCGGACGTTGAGGATGAGGGTGGTGCGCTCGTCGCGGGCGATGGCCCGCATCAGGGCGAGGGCGACCTTCTCGTAGCCGCCGGACAGGTCGTCGGCGTCGCGTTCGCCGGCGCCGGCCGTCTCCCGGTTCTCCGACATGTAGGTGGCCTCGCGCTCGGCGCGGGTGCGGTCCCAGGCCTTGAGCGCGTGGGCGTCGGGGCGGCGCATCTCCTCGTAGAAGTGGGCCTGCTGGTCCTTGAGGAAGGCGCCGCGGGTCTTGTCGACCGCCTGGTAGGCGCGTACGGCCTCGCGGTTGAAGTAGTAGTAGTGCAGATACTCGTTCGGGATCGCGCCGAGGGACTGGAGCCAGTCGACGCCGAAGAGCTTGCCCTCCTCGAAGGAGCCGAGCAGGTCACGGTCGGCGAGCAGGCGCGGGAGTTCGTCGCGGCCGGCGATGTGCAGGCCGCGGACCCAGCCGAGGTGGTTGAGGCCGACGTAGTCGATCCAGGCCTCCTTCGGATTCGCGGCGCCGAGGACGCGGGCGATACGGCGGCCGAGGCCCACGGGCGAGTCACAGATGCCGATGACGCGGTCGCCGAGGTGGCGGGACATGGCCTCGGTGACCAGGCCCGCCGGGTTGGTGAAGTTGATGACCCAGGCGTCGGGTGCCAGCCGGGCCACCCGCCGTGCGATGTCCACGGCGACGGGGACCGTGCGCAGGCCGTAGGCGATGCCGCCGGCGCCGACGGTCTCCTGACCGAGGACGCCTTCCGCGAGGGCCACCCGCTCGTCGTCCGCGCGGCCCTCCAGGCCGCCGACGCGGATCGCGGAGAAGACGAAGTCGGCGCCGCGCAGGGCCTCGTCGAGGTCGGTGGTGGCGGTCACCTCGGGGGCGTCGGGCACGTCCGCCGCCTGCTCGGCCAGGACACGGGTGACGGCGGAGAGCCGCTCGGCGTCCAGGTCGTGCAGGACGACATGGGTGACCCGGCCCTCGGCGCGATCCCCGAGGAGCGCCCCGTACACGAGGGGCACCCGGAATCCTCCGCCGCCCAGAATCGTCAACTTCACGCAACTACCACCTTTACCGATCGTGCATACATGCGGGCCGTCCCGACACGTGTCAGCCGCCCCGTCCCGGGGCGGTCATACGGTGACCACCTCGACCCCCGCGTCCTCGAACGACGACCGAGTGCCCTGGTCCACCGACCCGTTGGTCACGACCACGTCGAGTTCCCCGGGCCCGCAGACCCGTGCCATCCCCGTACCGGGGAACTTCGCGGAGTCGGCGAGCAGGACGACCTTGTCGCCGGCCTTGATCATCGCGCGTTTGACCGGGACCTCGACGACGGTCGTGTCCATCACCTGTCCGCCGGGCCGCACTCCGCTCGTGCCGAGGAACAGCCAGTCGGCGTGCAGCTGCCGGAGGTTGTCCTCGGTGAGGAAGCCGACGAGGGAACGGTACTCGCGGCGGACCATGCCGCCGAGCAGTACCAGTTCGATCCCCTCGTCGTCGGCCAGCTCCTCGTAGACCACCAGGTTGCTGGTGATCACGGTGAGGCGGCGGCCGTGCAGCTGCCGGGCCAGGCGGTAGGCGGTGGTCCCGATGTCGAGGAGCACGGACTGACCGTCACGGACCATCGAGGCGGCCTTCGCCGCTATCGCGTCCTTCTCGGCCACCCGCACCTCGGCGACCTCGGCGAAGGGCTGGTCGCCCTCGTCCACGACCGCGCCGCCGTGCACACGGGTGAGCAGCCCCTCCTCCTCCAGCCTGAGGAGGTCACGCCGGATGGTGGCGGGGCTCACACCGAGCTGTTCGGACAGGTCGGTGACTGCCGCCGGGCCTCCTGATCGCAGGGCCCGCAGGATGAGTTGGTGTCGTCGCTCTGCCAGCACGCGCTGAACAGTACTCGTCATTCCCAATCATTTCTATGCTCACTTCTGCTCGACTCTTGCCAAACCTCTCGGAGGCGCGCACGATCTGTGCACCGAAATTGAAGACTTTTGAAGAGTGATCCTTCGAAGGTCTCGACGAGAGGGTGCACGCGTGGACGACGACCGGCCCGATGTGCTGCTGACCGGGCTGCTCTTCTACGACCTCGTGCTCACGGGGCTGGGAAAGCCGCCCACACCCGGCGAGGAGATCTGGACCGACGGCATGGGATGCGGTCCGGGCGGCATCGCCAACCTGGCGGTGGCCGCCGCCCGTTTCGGCCTGCGGACCTCCCTGGCCACGGTCTTCGGCGACGACTACTACGGCGCCTACTGCCGTGAGGTCCTCGCCGGCCAGGAGAACGTCGACCTCTCCCTCTCGCGCACCGCCGACGGCTGGCACACCCCCGTCACCGTCTCCCTCGCGCACGGTCACGACCGGGCCCTGGTCACCCACGGCCAGGAGCCGCCGTACTCGCAGGACGTGTTGATGGGCGACCCGCCCGAGTCGCGCACGGCCCTCGTGCACATCGAGGCCGAGCCGCGAGAGTGGCTCGCCAAGGCCGCCGCGAACGGCACACACATCTACGCGGACGTCGGCTGGGACCCCACCCAGCAGTGGTCCCGCGACCTGCTCGACCAACTCTCCCTGTGCCACGCGTTCCTCCCGAACGAGACCGAGGCGATGGCGTACACCCGTACCGACAGCGCGGTCGCCGCGCTCGGCACGCTGAGCGAGCTGGTGCCGGTGGCCGTGGTCACCCGCGGCGGCGAGGGCGCGGTCGCGGTGGACCAGACGACCGGGGAGTACGCGGAGGTCCCGGCCCTGGACGTCGACGTGCTCGACGCGACGGGCGCCGGTGACGTCTTCGGCGCGAGCTTCGTCGCCGCCTCCCTCGACGGCTGGCCGCTGGTGGAGAGGCTGCGGTTCGCCGTGCTGTCCGCCGGGCTGTCCGTGGGTCACCACGGCGGAGGACTGGCGGCGCCCGGCTGGTACGGCGTCGACCGCTGGTGGCGCTCACAGACCGACCCCGCTCTGCGGAAGGCCTACGGCTTCCTCGCGCACCGCATCCCGGAGGACCTCGGCCCACCGGTGCGCCACGCCCCGGTCACCCCGCCCGCACGGCCGCACTGAACCCCCCGCACCAAGCCCGCAGTACCACGAACAGGAACAAACAGGAGTGACCCGTGGACCTTTCTCGTAGAGGCTTCCTCCAGGCTGCCGTGCTCACTGCGGCGGCCTCCGGCCTGACCGTCGCCTGTGGCGGCGACTCGGAATCCGGCGGCACCAAGAACGGCAAGAACCTCACCATGTGGTACTGGGGCGGAGCCCTCAGCGACAAGGTGGTCACCGAGGCCAAGACGCACTTCAAGGGTCAGGTCAAGCTGACCAGCTCCTCCATCGGCGGCGACTTCAAGCAGAAGCTCACCACCACCCTCGCGGCGGGCGGCAGCTCCGTGCCGGACATCACCGGCATCAAGGGCGAGGACATCGCCTCCTTCCTGCCCAACGCCGACCGCTTCCTCGACCTGAACGACCTGGGCTTCAAGAAGATCTCGTCGCAGTACCTGGAGTGGAAGACCAAGCTCGCCCAGACCGAGGACGGCAAGCAGATCGGGTTCCCGATCGACATCGGCCCCACCGCGCTCTTCTACCGGGCGGACCTGTTCGACAAGGCCGGGCTGCCCAGCGACCCGGCCAAGGTCGCAGCCGAGGCCAAGACCTGGGACGACTACTTCGCGCTCGGCACCGAGCTGAAGAAGGCGCTGCCCGGCACCTTCCTGCTCAACAACATGAGCACGGTGTTCAACATCGCGGTCGGCCAGGGCACCAAGCGGTTCATCGACCAGGACAACCACTTCATCGGCGACCAGGACCACATCCGCGCCGCGTGGGACACGGCGGTCCGCGCCTACACGCTCGGCATCGACGCCAAGATCAACGACCAGAGCTGGAACGCCGCCGTCGGCAAGAGCCTGACCACCGAGGTCGGCGCCGCCTGGCACGCGCTGGACATCGAGTCGGCGGCCCCGGGTACCAAGGGCAAGTGGCGGGTCTGTGCGACGCCCGGCGGGCCGGCCAACCAGGGCGGCTCCTACCTGACCCTGCCCAAGCAGTGCCGGAACCCCGAAGAGGCATTCAAGATCATCAGCTGGATCCTCAGCCCGGACAACAACGCCAAGAGCTTCACCGACGCCTCCATCTTCCCCGCCTCCCCGTCCACGTACGCGATGGAGGCCATGACGGGCCCCGACGCCTTCTTCGGCGGGCAGAAGATCATCGAGGTCTTCGGCCCGGCCGCCGAGGCCATCCCCGTGAGCTACGAGGCGCCCGCCGACTCGGCGGTCATGGCTCCCTTCATGGCCGAGCTGAGCAGCATCGAGGCCAAGGGCAAGAAGCCGGACGACGCCTGGAAGGACGCGGTCTCCCAGGCCAAGCAGATCGCCAGGCGGCAGGGGGTGAACTGAGGTGTCGTCACCTCCGGTCACCGGCTCCGCCACGGTGCACGAGCACCGTGGCGGGCCGGGCCCGGCCCGCTTCCGCCCG
>NZ_LRTR01000470.1 GCF_001550375.1 Streptomyces europaeiscabiei
CGCGGCATGTGTGGGGCGCCGAGCCGCCGCCGAGGTCGCGCGCCCGTGCGCCCCGGATGCGCTCTTTGCTCGTCCCGCTGGCCACCGCGACGGCCGCCGCCTCACTCGTCGTGGCGTCCCTCTTCGCCGTCCAGGCCGACCGCACCCGCGACCAGCTGGCCGCCGAGCGCGCTCAGGCCAGTGAGATCGCCCACGTTCTCGCCGCGCCGGACGCCCGCGCGAGCAGTGACCGGGACACGGAGGGCCACAGAATCGGAGTGATCGCTTCCGCCGAGGAGGGGAGCGCGATCGTGACCCTCGGCGGATTCGGGAACCTCCCGAAGGACCGGGTGCACCAGCTCTGGCTCATGCGCCCCGACGTGCAACCACGCTCCCTGGGGCTCTTCGACGGCGACACGCCCTTGGTCACCAGCGGAATGAACACCGATGCGACGTCACTGGCGGTGACCGTCGAACCCGACGGTGGATCAGCACAACCCACCAGCCAGCCAGTTGTCCAACTCGCCCTGGAATCGGTCGGATTCGGAGAGTAGTCAACAACGTCGGGACGGGGTAGATGAATACCGGGACCGTGATTCCCGAGTGCTCCAACGGGGCGATATGGTTACGCTGCCCGGGCCGGGTGGACTCGTACGGGTGGGGAGTGACATGGAACAGATAACAGTGCGCAGGGCACGAGTCCCTGCGATCACGTGCGGGAGCAGCGCGACCAGTTCGCGGCTCGACCGCCATCTCTCGGTGCTGAGCGGCCCCGCCGTGCCGCAGCGTGAGGCGGCCGACGCGACCTCGTTGATGCGTGAGATAACGTCACGTTCCCCGCAGGAGCGCAGCAACCGCAAGGACACGCGCCTGGGCCGGGTCTCGCTGTTCGCACCCCTGAAGAGGCTGCGTCGCTCACTGTTCGGCAGCCGCTAGGCACCACAGCATCAAGGGCTTTCCCGCAGGAGGCCCGCGTTCAGGCGACCACGCCGTCCCGGCGCAGCGCTGCGATCTCTTCGTCCGTCATCCCCGCGGCACGGAGCAGCGACCCGGTGTGTTCCCCGAGCGCGGGCACCGCACCCATCCGCGCCTCGTCCCCGCCCGGCAGCGTGATGGGCGGCAGCAGCGACCTGAGCGGCCCCACCGGTGAATCCACTTCCCGCCACCGGTCCCGGGCCGCCAACTGCGGATGCTCCGCCACCCCCGTGACGTCCCGTAGCCGCGCACAGGCGATCCCCGCCGCCTCCAGCCGCGCCAGCGCCTCGTCGGTGTCCAGCACTCCGAGCGCCTTCGCGACCAGCTCGTCCGTACGCTCCCGGCGCCCGACCCGCGCGGGATTGGTCGCGAACGCCGGATCGTCCGCCAACTCCGGCCGCCCCAGGACCTGTTCGGCGAGCCGCCGCCACTCCCGGTCGTTCTGCACCGACAGCAGCACCCGCCCGCCGTCCGCCGTCGGATAGGCGTCGTACGGCGCGATCACCGCGTGCCCGAGCCCCGTCCGCGCCGGCGCGCTTCCGCCGTGCATCGTGTGGTGCAGCGGATGCCCCATCCACTCGGCCAGCGACTCCAGCATCGACACCTCCACCGGCCCGCCCCGCCCGGTCGTCCCCCGCCGTACGAGCGCCGCGAGCACCCCCGAGAACGCGTACATCCCGGCGGCGATGTCCGCCGCCGGGATGCCCGCCTTCACCGGCTGCTCCGGGGTCCCCGTCACCGACACCAGACCGGCCTCGCACTGCACGAGCATGTCGTAGGCCCGCTTGTCCGCGTACGGCCCCGACGCCCCGTAGCCCGAGATGTCCACCGCGATCAGGCGGGGGTGCGCGGCGCACAGCGTGGCCGCGTCCAGACCGAGCCGGGCCGCCGCGCCGTGCGCGAGGTTCTGCACGAACACGTCCGCGTCCGCCACCAGCCGCCGTACGACGGCCAGAGCGCGCGAGTCCTTCAGGTCCAGCGCCAGGGACTCCTTGCCCCGGTTGCACCATACGAAGTGCGAGGCCAGACCCCGGGCGGCGGTGTCGTACCCGCGGGCGAAGTCACCGCCGTCCACCCGCTCGACCTTGATCACCCGTGCGCCGAGGTCGGCGAGCTGCCGGGTGGCGAAGGGCGCCGCGACGGCCTGCTCGACGGCGACGACGGTGATGCCGTCGAGGGGCAGGGGCTCGCCGGTGCGGGGGAGTGGACACATGCCGTGGATCATGTCCCCGCCGAGGCGCCGTTGTCACCAGGGCGTGCCGCGCGTCACGTGCCCCGGCCTCTCGCCCCGGCTCGACCGAGGTCCGGCCCGCCCCCCCCCGGGCGGGCCGGAGGTCACTTGTGCCCGGCGGCGTACGTGCGGACCGCGAGCGGCACGAACACCGCGAGCAGGACGGCGCACCAGAGCAGCGATCCGGCGACGGGATGGGCGACCGGCCAGGCCGCTCCCTCCGGCACGGGCGCGTTCCCGAACAGGTCGCGCAGGGCCGTGGCGACCGCGCTGATCGGGTTCCACTCGGCGACCGTGCGCAGCCAACCGGGCAGACCCCCGGCCGGGATGTACGCGTTGGACAGCAGCGGCAGCAGGAAGGTCGCGCCGCCCAGCTGGCCGGCCGCCTCCTCGTTGCGGGTCAGGAGGCCCAGGAAGATACCGATCCACACGGCCGCGAACCGGAACAGCAGCAACAGCCCGAACGCACCGGCCGCCGCGAGCGCGCCCCCCTCGATCCGCCAGCCCACCGCGAGCCCGACCAGCAGGAACGGCACCGTCCCGGCGGCCGTGACGAGCACGTCCGCCAGCGCCTGCCCCAGGGGCACGGCCGCCCGGCTCATGGGCAGGGTGCGGAAGCGGTCCATCACGCCCCGGTGCGTGTCCCCCGCGGCCTGGAACATGCCGGTCATGATCCCGCCGGCCGCGGTCGCCACCAACAGACCGGGCACCAGGAACCGCCGGTACTCCTCGCCCGGCACCGCGAGGGCACTGCCGAAGACGTACCCGAAGAACAGCAGCATCGAGATGGGCATCGTCTGGGTGAGGATCAGCAGCCCCGGGTTGTTGCGGACCCGCCGCAGCTGCCGGCCCAGCATCGCCGTGCCGTCGTACGCCAACGCGCTCATGCCGCACGCTCCTTGAGGTCGGTCCGGTCGGCGACGGTGCCCTCGGTCAGGCGGAGGAACACGTCGTCGAGGGTCGGCGGGCGCAGGCTCGCGTCGAGCAACGGCACGCCCGCCGCGTCGAGTTCACGGACGAGTCGGGGGAGTGTGAGCGTCGGGTCGAGCGCGACCGCGCCCACGGCGTGCCGGTCGTGGTCGAACGAGGGTTCCGCGCCGGTGAGTCGGTCGAGGACGCCCGCCGCCCCGGTCATCGCCTCCGCGTGGGCGACGACAACCTCCGCGTACGAGCCGATGAGCGCCTTGAGCTGGGGCGGCGAGCCGCTGTGCGCGATCCGGCCCCGGTCCATCAGCACGATCCGGTCGGCGAGTTGATCGGCCTCCTCCAGATACTGCGTGGTCAGCAGCACGGTCGTCCCCTCCGCCTTCAGCGCGCGCACGGCGCCCCAGATCTGATTGCGGCTGACCGGGTCGAGCCCGGTGGTGGGCTCGTCGAGGAAGAGCACCGCCGGGTGCCGGATCAGGCTCGCCGCCAGGTCGAGGCGGCGGCGCATGCCGCCCGAGTACGTGGACGCCGGCCGGTCGGCGGCCCCGGTCAGACCGAAACGGTCGAGGAGTTCGCCCGCGCGGGCCGCCGTGTCACGGACGCGGTGCAGCCGCGCGAACAGCCGCAGGTTCTGCCGTCCGGTGAGGTCGCCGTCCACCGACGCGTACTGCCCCGTCACCCCGATCGCCCGCCGGACCGCGCCCGGCTCCCGCACGAGGTCGTGCCCCGCGACCCGCGCGGAGCCCGCGTCCGGCCGCAGCAGCGTGGCCAGCAGCCGTACGGCCGTCGTCTTGCCCGCCCCGTTCGGGCCGAGCATCCCGACCACCGTGCCCTCCGCCACGGCCAGATCCAGGCCACGCACGGCGTGGACGTCCCCGAAACTCTTCTCCAGACCCTCACTAAGTACAGCGTACGTAGTAGTCATGGGTCGACCATAGCGCACTACGTACGCCGTACGTAACTACGATGGTGGCCGAGGTGATGATCGATGGCTGGCCGAGCGGCCGAACCCCAAGTGATCTGGGCGCGCCCCGAGCGCACCGGCCGAGGCCCGAGGCCCGCGTTCAGCCGCGTGGACATCGCGGCGGCGGCCGTGCGGCTCGCCGACGCGGGAGGTCTCGACGCGGTGTCCATGCGGCATGTCGCGGCCGAGCTGGGCTGCGGCACCATGTCGCTGTACAACTACGTGCCGCGCAAGGAGGACCTGTACGAGCTGATGGTCGACGCCGTCGGCGGTGAGCACGAGCTGTGGGAGCCGAGCGGGGACTGGCGGGGCGACATGCGGCGGGTGGCCCACCAGACGCGGGCCCTGCTGCGCGGGCACCCCTGGATGCCGCGGCTGATGTCGCCGGTCTACGGGTTCAGCCCCAATGGGCTGCGGTATCTGGAGCACTGCATGACCTGCATGGACCCGCTCGACGCGCCGTACGGGACGAAGATGCAGCTGCTCGCGATGGTGAACGGGTGCGTGACGACGTACGTCGCCAACGAGCTGGCGACCGCTGAGCGGGTGCGGTCGCTGCCGTGGTCGGAGGACCGGGAGAACCAGGTGCGGATCGCCTATCTCGGGGGGCAGATCGCGAGTGGGGCGTATCCGCGGCTGGCCGCGGCGTTCACGGAGGACTCGGGGCCGATCGATCTGGAGGCCGCGTTCGAGTGGATGCTGGGGAGGGTCCTGGATTCGTTCGCGCCGTAGGGGTGCGGATGCGGGCGCGGGGCTGGTCGCGCGGTGCCCCGCGCCGACCTCGGGAGGCACCCGGCCGCTTCGGCAGTGCCCTTCCTACAACAGCGTGAACTGGCCCTCCGGGCCCTCCTCGTGGTGGTCCAGTACCGATGCGGGCCTACGGGCCGCGTCCGGGACCGGGAGGACTCCCGCCTCGCGCAGGTCCGCCGTGGTGATCGTGTCCTCGACCGTCAACTCGGCCTGCCTCGGGTGCAGTTCGGCCAGGAGGGCCAGCACGGTGATCAGCTCCAGCAGCTCCGACGTCCAGGGCTGCGGCCAGGTCGTCGGGCGGATCGCCTCCAGCGTGCCCGGCTCCCCCTGTTCCGTTCTGCGGGTGAACCACTCCGCCAGGACGCGGACGCCGCCGACGTGGAAGTCCCAGGCCGCGGACGGAACGGGGGAGATGCGGCCCTCGTCCACGAGGAGGGTCTCCTCGTCGCGGGCGTAGCGGAGTTCCAGGGGGCGGGAGGGGAGCGGGGCGCGGACGTAGGGGCGGCGGCCGCCCGGGAGTTTGGGCCGGTCGCCGTCGCGGCACATGAGCCAGCGGGAGCGGCGGCCCAGACCGACGCCGTGGGACCAGGCGTCGGCGTCGGTGGGCAGGGGGACCTCGACGCGGTTCGGGCCGGGGCGCGCGGCCACCAGGATCCAGGCGAGGACGTCGACGGGATCGACGGGGCCGGTGCCGAGACGTTCCCCGACGTACTCCGGCAGCCCCGGTGCGAGGTTCGGCTCCCGTCCGCCCGGCCGTCGGTACAGGGGGCGGACGCGGCCGATGCGTGGGCCGTGGGGCGGGAGCAGGGGCAGGACGGGGGAGGCGAGGAGGACGGGACCCGACGACGCCTCCGGAGCCGCCGGCCGCTCGACCACGAAGACCTGCCGCTCGTCCGCCACGCGCCACAGCTCGGGGCGGGCGGAGTCGATCAGACGGTGGTCGGGGATGAGCCACTGCTCGTCGAACGGGGCGGCCAGTACACGCACCGGCTCGGGGCAGGGGCCCGACTCGCGGGCCAGGCGGCCGGTGCCGCTGGACTGGCCCGGCAGCTGGGTCACCGCCGAGGTCAGGGTGCGGGAGCGGGTGGGGGCGAACAGGGTCTCGCGGTCCGGCCCCTCCGCCTTCACCAGGGCGTCCCAGCGGGCCTTCAGGGAGGCCGCGTCGGGGGCCGTCGGCCACCCCCGGCCCAGCCGTGGCGGTGCGACGGACCACGGCATGAGGTCCGCGAGCAGCGGAGCGTCGTCGGGCGTCACGTCGGGCATCGTAAGGCCTCGTCAGTGGGCGTCGAGGGTCACGGTGAACGAGAAGCGGTCGCCGCGGTAGTGGATGACCGCCACGTCGAGGACGCGGCCGGAGTCGTCGTAGGTGACGCCCGTGTAGTGGAGGATCGGGCTGAGCAGGGGGACCCGGAGGAGTCGGGCGGTCTCCGGGTCGGCGATACGGGCCTCGACGGTGTCGGTGATCCGGCCGATGGCCACGCCCACGACATCGCGCAGGACCTTGGTCATCGGCCAGCGGAGCAGGTCGTCGCGGTCGATGCGTTCGGCCAGTTCGGGGCGGACGTAGTTGCGGGCGTGGTTGGTGGGCTCGCCCGTACTCTCGTCCCCGCGGAGCCGGTGGTACGTGGCCACCTCGGTCAAGTCGGGGAAGTACTCGGAGAGTTCACCCGACAGGGGGGTGCTGCCCTGGTCCAGCAGCTCGGTCGTCATGCCCGACTGCTGGGCCACGATGGCGTCCACCGAGCCGAGCAGGCGTACGGGCGAGCCCCGCCGGGCGCTCGGCTCGATGAACGTGCCGCGCCGGCGGTGCCGGGTGATCAGCCCCTCGCCCTCCAGCTCCTTCAGCGCCTGCCGCATGGTGAGCACGCTCACCCCGTAGTGCCCGGCCAGCTGCTCCTCGGTCGGCAGCCGCAGGGGATCCCGGGCCGTTCGGCCGAGTATCGAGGCGCGCAGGGACTGCGACACCTGATACCAGAGCGGCAGTTTGCGGTTCAGGACGATCGAGTCCGGAGCGAATGAGGTCACGACGGTATCCGTACCCGGCGCGGCGCGTTCAGCGCAACGGGCCGAAGTGACGCTGGAGCCCGGACCACACGTCGTCGTACCCCCGCTGCAGGTGCTCCGCGCCGGCCGCCTGCGCGGTCATGAGGATCGGCCAGCGCGTCTCGAACATGAAGGCGAGCCCGTCGTCGACCCGCTGGGGCTTCAGCTCCGCCGCGCTCGCCCGGCCGAAGGTCTCACGGTCCGGGCCGTGCGCCGACATCATGTTGTGCAGCGAGCCGCCGCCCGGCACGAACCCCTCCGCCTTGGCGTCGTACGCGCCCTCGATCAGGCCCATGTACTCGCTCATCACGTTCCGGTGGAAGTACGGCGGCCGGAACGTGTCCTCGCCCACCAGCCAGCGCGGCGCGAACACCACGAAGTCCACTCCGGCCAGCCCCGGGGTGTCCGACGGCGACGTCAGCACCGTGAAGATCGACGGGTCCGGGTGGTCGTACGAGATCGACCCGATGACGTTGAAACGGCGCAGGTCGTAGACGTACGGCGCGTAGTTGCCGTGCCAGGCGACCACGTCGAGCGGGGAGTGGTCGTACGTGGCCGTCCAGAGGTTGCCGCAGAACTTGTTGACGACCTCCACCGGGCCCTCGACGTCCTCGCAGGCGGCCACCGGTGCCCGGAAGTCACGGGCGTTCGCCAGGCCGTTGGCGCCGATCGGGCCGAGGTCGGGGAGGCGGAAGGGGGCGCCGAAGTTCTCGCAGACATAGCCGCGGGCGGAGCCGTCCAGGAGGTCGACGCGGAAGCGGACGCCCCGGGGGACCAGGGCCACCTCGCCGGGCCCGACGCGGAGCAGGCCGAACTCCGTGCGCAGGAGGAGGCCGCCGCGCTCCGGGACGATCAGCAGTTCGCCGTCCGCGTCGCTGAAGACACGCTCCATCGCGGAATCGGCGTGGTACAGGTGCACGGCCATGCCCGTGCGCTGGGCCGCGTCGCCGTTGCCGCCGAGCGTCCACAGGCCGCCGAGGAAGTCGGTGCCCGCCGGAGGCTCCGGCAGGGGGTCCCAGCGGAGGCGGTTGGGGTCGGGGACCGTCTCGGTGAAGGGGGCCGTGCGGAGGGCGCCGTTGTCCGTGCGTGTGAAGGCGGGGTGGGCGGCCGAGGGGCGGATCCGGTAGAGCCAGGAGCGGCGGTTGTGGGACCTCGGTTCGGTGAACGCGGTGCCGCTGAGCTGCTCCGCGTACAGGCCGAGCGGGGCGCGCTGCGGGGAGTTGCGGCCGTGCGGCAGTGCGCCCGGGACCGCCTCCGAGGCGTGTTCGTTGCCGAAACCGGAGAGGTACTCCAACCCCTCGGCCGTCTTCCGCGCGTCCCCGCTCATGCCCGCTCCCTCGCGTTCCTGATTCCTATGCTTCACCGTAGGATTCGGCCGGGGCGGACGCAAGGGGACAGGACGACAACCGGACGCGACGGGACGTCGGCAGATCGGGTGCATCGGGTGGAGCGGGAGAACCGGATCGGGAGGGGATCCGTCCTGTCAGTGCGGTGCCTTAGTCTCCCGGCAGGCCGTGGACGTGCGGGTGTGTGCTGTCCGTCGTGCTCCACGGCTGAGCGGGAGCGGCGGTACCGGCCGTACTGATATTCGGACAGCTCATCGGACCTCGCGGAAAGGCATCATGAAGCCCGTGTCCCAGGCGACCTCCTTGCGCCGCGCGCCCGTGCAGCGGCGCAGTGCCGAACGACTGACCAGGATCCTCGACGCCTGCGCCGACCTCCTCGACGAGGTCGGCTACGACGCGCTGAGCACCCGTGCCGTGGCGCTGCGCGCGGGTGTGCCCATCGGCTCCGTCTACCGATTCTTCGGCAACAAGCGCGCGATGGCCGACGCGCTCGCCGAACGCAACCTGGACCGTTTCACCGACCGCGTCACCCGTCGCCTCCGGGCGACGGGCGGCGGGGACTGGCGCACCGCGATGGACGCCGTCCTCGACGAGTACCTCGACATGAAGCGCAACGCCCCCGGGTTCGCCCTCATCGACTTCGGCAACCAGATCCCCGTCGGCGGCCACCGCCAGGAACCCAACCACCTCGTCGCCGACCGGCTGTCCGAACTGCTCTCCGCGTTCATCGACCGCACCCCCGACGAGGACCTCCGCCGTACCTTCCTCATCGCCGTGGAGACCGCCGACACCCTTGTCCACCTGGCCTTCCGGGTCTCCCCGGAGGGCGACCCGCGGATCATCCAGGAGATGCGGGAGCTGTTGCGGGCCTATCTGGCGCGGGTGCTGGACTGACGCCGGGCCGGGCCCGGGTGTGGGCCCTCCGGGCCGGGGTGCGGGCCCTGCGAGGCCGGGCGCGGACCGTCCGACCCCGCCCCCGGGCGGGGCAGGGGCCGGGATCCGGCCGGGTAGCGGTCAGGCGAATTCCCGACAAGACCCCGGCAGGACCTCCCGGCGATGCATACCGGTCGGTATGCTCGGCCTCGGTGCCGCGTGCCTCCCCGTGCGCTGCCCCGTCCGAGCGCCATCGTCGCAGCCGTCCCTCCGGGAGGACCCGTGTCCACCACCATCGACTCCCGCACCGCCCTGCGCGTCTGCCCGCTCTGCGAGGCCACCTGCGGGCTCACCCTCACCATCGAGGGCACCCGGGTGACCAAGGCGCGCGGTGACCGGGACGATGTGTTCAGCAAGGGCTTCATCTGCCCGAAGGGCGCCTCCCTGGGCGCGGCCGACGGGGACCCCGACCGGCTGCGCACCCCGCTGGTCCGCAGGGACGGCGAACTGCGGGAGGCCACCTGGCAGGAGGCCTTCGACGCCGTCGCCGCCGGGCTCCGGCCCGTCGTCGAGACCCATGGACCGAACGCGGTCGGCCTCGTCTTCGGCAACCCGAACGTGCACACCGTGGCCGGCGGCCTCTACCCGCCGCTCCTCGTCGGCGGCCTCGGCACCCGCAGCATGTTCAGCGCCTCCACGGTCGACCAGATGCCCAAGCACGTCTCCAGCGGACTGCTCTTCGGCGACGCCAACGCCATCCCCGTGCCCGACCTCGACCGCACCGACCACCTGCTGCTCCTCGGCGCCAACCCCCTGGAGTCCAACGGCAGTCTGTGTACCGCCCCCGACTTCCCCGGCAAGCTCAAGGCGCTCAAGGCTCGCGGCGGCACCCTCACCGTCGTCGACCCACGCCTGACCCGCACGGCCAAGCTCGCCGACCGGCACGTGGCGATCCGCCCCGGCACGGACGCGCTGCTGCTCGCGGCGATGGCGTACGTCCTCTTCGAGGAGCACCTCGTCGACCTCGGGGACCTCGCCCCGCATGTGCAGGGGGTCGAGGAACTCGCCGCCACGGTACGGGAGTTCACACCCGAGGCCGTCGCCGGGGCCTGTGACGTCGACGCCGGGACCATCCGCGCGCTCGCCCGCGAACTGGCCGCCGCGCCCACCGCCGCCGTATACGGCCGCATAGGCAGCTGCACCGTCCCGCACGGTACCCTCGCCAGCTGGCTGGTCGACGTGCTCAACATCCTCACCGGCAACCTCGACCGGCCCGGCGGCGCCCTCTTCCCGCAGTCGGCGACCGACAGGACGCCCCGCCCCGCCGGCCCCGGCCACGGCTTCGCGCTCGGCCGTTGGCGCAGCCGGGTCAGCGGCCACCCCGAGGCCAAGGGTGAACTGCCGCTGTCCGCGCTCGCCGAGGAGATCGACACCGCCACCCCCGAGGGCAGCCCGATCCGCGCCCTCGTCACCGTCGCCGCCAACCCCGTGCTCTCCGCGCCCGACGGCGACCGCCTCGACAAGGCGCTCGACTCCCTGGACTTCATGGTCAGCGTCGACCCCTACCTGGGCGAGACCGCCCGCCACGCCGACGTCGTCCTGCCGCCGCCCCCGCCCTCCCAGGCCCCGCACTACGACTTCGCGCTCAACACCCTGGCCGTACGCAACCAGGTCCGCTACAACCGTGCCGCCGTCCCCCTGGAGGACGGCCGCATGTCCGAGACGGAGATTCTCGCGCGGCTCGTCCTCGCCGCCACCGGCATGCACGGCGCCGACCCCTCCGCCGTCGACGACCTGGTCATCGGCCAGACCCTGGGCAAGGCCGTCAAGGAGACCCACTCGCCCGTGCACGGCCGCGACCCCAAGGAACTCGCCGGCCGGCTCACCGGCACGGGCGGCCCCGAGCGCCGGCTCGACATGATGCTGCGCCTCGGCCCGTACGGCGACGGCTTCGGCGCCGATCCGGACGGGCTGACCCTCGCGAAGCTGCTGGCCCACCCGCACGGCATCGACCTCGGGCCGCTGAAGCCGCGGCTGCCGCAGCCGCTGAAGACGGTGAGCGGCAGGATCGAACTGCTGCCGCAGCCGATCGTCGACGATCTGCCGAGGCTCCGCAGCGCCCTGCGGGAGCGCCCCGACGGCCTCGTCCTCATCGGCCGACGCCACCTGCGGTCCAACAACAGCTGGCTGCACAACATCCCCGCCCTCACCGGCGGCACCAACCGCTGCACCCTGCACATCCACCCCGACGACGCGAGCCGTCTCGGACTCGCCGACGGCGACGACGTACGGATCAAGGGCGCCGGGGGAGAGGTCACCGCTCCCGTCGAGGTCACCGACGTCGTACGACGCGGTGTCGTCAGCCTTCCGCACGGCTGGGGACACGACCGTCCGGGCACCCGGATGAGCCACGCCGCGATCGACCCCGGGGTGAACGTCAACCAGCTCCTCGACGGTTCGCTGCTCGACCCCCTGTCGGGCAACGCGGTCCTCAACGGCATCCCCGTCGATCTCGCCCGAGCAGGCGCAACGCTGTGACCTGGAGTTCTGCTCTTATTGCTCGCATGTCAACGTCTTGTTAAGGCTTGTGGACCCGCCCTAACGTCGTCGCACCGCCGGTGCCCTGGTGGGAGTTCAAGGGCGAACGTTAGGTATCCACATGCTGACCATCCTCGGCTTCGCCATGATCGCGACCTTCCTGGTCCTGATCATGATGAAGAAGATGTCGCCGATCGCGGCACTCGTACTGATCCCCGCGCTCTTCTGCGTGTTCGTCGGAAAGGGAGCCCATCTCGGCGACTACGTCATCGAAGGGGTGGGCAACCTCGCGCCCACCGCAGCGATGCTGATGTTCGCCATCGTCTACTTCGGCCTCATGATCGACGTCGGTCTCTTCGACCCGATCGTCCGAGGCATCCTGAAGTTCTGCAAGGCCGACCCGCTGCGCATCGTCGTCGGCACGGCCCTGCTCGCCGCGATCGTCTCCCTGGACGGCGACGGCTCGACCACCTTCATGATCACGGTCTCGGCGATGTACCCGCTGTACAAGCGCCTGAAGATGAGCCTGGTCGTGATGACCGGTGTCGCCGCCACCGCCAACGGCGTGATGAACACGCTGCCCTGGGGCGGCCCGACCGCCCGCGCCGCCACCGCGCTCAAGCTCGACGCCGCCGACATCTTCGTCCCGATGATCCCGGCGCTCCTCGTCGGCCTGCTCTTCGTCTTCATCCTGGCCTACTTCCTCGGCCTGCGGGAGCGCAAGCGCCTCGGTGTACTGAGCCTCGACGAGGTGCTGCAGCAGGAGAAGATCGTCAAGGACGAGGAGAAGTCCGAGTCCGAGGAGACCGTGCTCGTCGGCGCGGGTGCCGCGTCCTCCGCCGCCGGCTCCGGAGACGACAAGGGCCGCACGGTGAAGGCCACCGGCGGGGCGGGCTCCGGCACCGACTCCGAGGACGACGAGGACGACGTCCGCCTCCAGGGCCTGGACCCCAACCGCCCGACGCTGCGCCCCAAGCTGTACTGGTTCAACGCGCTGCTCACGGTCGCGCTGCTCACCGCCATGATCATGGAGTGGCTGCCGATCCCGGTGCTGTTCATCATCGGCGCCGCGCTCGCCCTGACGGTCAACTTCCCCCACATCCCCGACCAGAAGGCCCGGCTGGCCGCCCACGCCGACAACGTCCTCAACGTCTCCGGCATGGTCTTCGCCGCCGCCGTCTTCACCGGCGTCCTCCAGGGCACCGGCATGGTCGACTCGATGGCCAAGTGGATCGTCGACGGCATCCCGGCCGGCATGGGCCCGCACATGGCCCTCGTCACCGGCTTCCTGAGCCTGCCGCTCACCTACTTCATGTCCAACGACGGCTTCTACTTCGGCGTCCTCCCGGTCCTCGCCGAGGCCGGCGCCGCCCACGGTGTCTCGCCCCTGGAGATCGCCCGCGCCTCCCTCGTCGGCCAGCCGCTGCACATGTCCAGCCCGCTGGTGCCTGCCGTGTACGTGCTCGTGGGTATGGCGAAGGTCGAGTTCGGCGACCACACGAAGTTCGTGGTGAAGTGGGCGGCGGCGACCTCGCTGATCATCCTCGGCGCCGGCGTGCTGTTCGGCATCATCTGATCCGTGGATTCCGTTCCCTTGAACCGGGTGGAGCCCGATTCCCCCGACCCGGAGCGAAGTTCCCCCGAACCGGGGGGACCGACCCTCTCCCACCGGGGTGAACTTCCTTCGCACCGGCGTGCACTTCCCCGAGGAGGACCCGCATCGTGAGGCCCGGTAGGAACCGCGGCTGGCTGCTCCGCCTCGTCATCGCCTTCGGCTTCGCGCAGGGGGCGGTGTCGATGGCCCGGCCCGCCGTGTCCTACCGGGCCCTCGCGCTGGGCGCCGACGAGCGGGCGATCGGTGTGATCGCGGGGGTCTACGCCCTGCTCCCGCTGTTCGCCGCCGTTCCGCTCGGCCGCAGGACCGACCGGGGTCGGTGCGCACCCCTGCTGCCCGTGGGTGTCGTCCTCATATCCGGCGGCTGCGTCCTGAGCGGCCTGGCGAACTCGCTGGTGGCGATGGCCGTGTGGAGCGGCGTGATGGGCCTCGGGCACCTCTCCTTCGTGATCGGCGCCCAGTCGCTGGTGGCCCGCCAGTCCGCGCCGCACGAACACGACCGCAACTTCGGCCACTTCACCATCGGCGCATCCCTCGGCCAACTGGTCGGCCCGATCGCCGCGGGTGCCCTGATCGGCGGCCCGGACATGGCCCGTACGAGCGCCCTGGCGCTGGTGGTGGCGGGCGCCGGGGCGGCGGTCGCGTTCTCCTCACTGTGGCGGATAGAGCGTCCGGTCGAGCCCAAGTCCCGTACGGCGCAAGGTGATCGGGTCCCTGTACACCGCATCCTGCGCACCCGGGGAGTGCCGGGCGGCATCTTCATCAGCCTCGCCGTGCTGTCGGCCACCGACATCCTCACCGCGTATCTGCCGGTGGTCGGTGAGCACCGGGGCATCGCGCCCTCGGTGATCGGTGCCCTGCTGAGTCTGCGCGCGGCGGCGACCATCGCGTGCCGTCTGGTGATGACCCCCATGCTGCGGCTGCTCGGCCGGACCGCGCTGCTCACCGTCACCTGTGTGCTCGGGGCCGTGCTGTGCGCCGGGATCGCGCTGCCGGTGCCGGTGTGGGCGCTGGCCCTGATACTCGCCGCCCTCGGGTTCTGCCTCGGGGTCGGACAGCCGCTGTCCATGACGACGGTGGTGCAGGCCGCCCCGGACGAGGCCCGGTCCACCGCCCTCGCGCTGCGGCTCACGGGAAACCGGCTGGGGCAGGCCGGGGCGCCCGCCGCCGCCGGTCTGATCGCCGGTGTCGCGGGCGTGGCCGCGCCCTTCGTGATGCTCGGCGCGCTGCTGCTGGTGTCGTCGGGCATCGCCCTGCGCTCACCGGCACAGCCGGGGCAGGGGAGCGGCAGGTCGGAGAAGGAGGAGAGCAAGGAGGAGAGCAAGGAGAAGAGCAGGGAGAAGAGCAACGGGAGTGGGAAGGGGAAGCGGAAGGGCTCTCGGCCCCGTGTGTGCCTGGGCCGGAAGAGGGATATCTGACGGGTCGTCGGGCGCGGCTCCCCCCGTGCCCCGTGTGATGTGACAGAGAGTCAGGCGGAAGAGCGATTTGTGTGAAAATCGTCCGACTCGGAGGTCTTGTTATGTCCACCTCGTCCCGCCCGCTCCCCGCCGGAGTGCACGCGAGTGCCGCCGTAGTTCTCGCGGCACTCACCGTCACGGGAGCCAGCCTGATCACGGCACCGGCCGCCGTCGCCGCCCCGGGCGACCCCGACGTCGTGATCCACAAGGTGGGCTTCCCGTTCGACAACCAGCGCAACCAGCCGCTGGTCTGCGACTTCTATCTCTCCGCCTTCAACTTCCCCAAGGACCCCACGCCGTCGCAGCGCATCAACTGGACGATCGACCGTGAGCCGCCCGCACCGCGTACCGACCCCGTCGCCACGGGCGAGATCCCCCTCGCGACCGACGGCTCCGGGCACAGCACGCCCGTGGCGCCCGAGAACACGGCGCGGCTCCCCGACGGGGAGTACGTGCTGACCTGGAGGACCGTCGGGGGCACGCTCGAGGAAGGGCGCAGGGAGATCACCGTCGACTGCCCGCTCACCGCTCCCGCCGGACCCGAAGGCGCCCGTCCCGAAGGCGCCCGTCCCGAAGGGTCTCGTCCCGAAGGTTCCCGTGTCGAAGGCGCTCGTCCCGAAGGCGCCCGTCCCGGAGGGTCTCGTCCCGAAGGTTCCCGTGTCGAGGGCGCCCGTCCTGAAGGCGCCGTCCCGGCCGGCGCCGGCGGTCTCGCCATGACCCAGAACTTCGCGCCGGTCGCCGA
>NZ_LRTR01000471.1 GCF_001550375.1 Streptomyces europaeiscabiei
CCCGCGCGCCCCGCCCCCGCCACCGGGCCTGCCGAGTCGAAGAGACCCGCCCGGCCCCGTACGCTCCCGCCCTCCCCGGCGAAGACCGTCACCATCCCGTACCTGGGCATCGAGGCACCGGCGACCGGGCTCCGCCTCGACAGCGGGCGGCGGCTTCCCGCGCCGCCCGACGACAGGCCCGAGCTGGTCGGCTGGTATGCGGAGGGGCCCGCGCCCGGCGGGCCCGGTACCGCGGTCGTCGTCGGCCACCGGGACACCCGGACGGGCCCCGCCGTCTTCGCCTCGCTGGGCGTGATCAAGCCCGGCCGCGTCGTGCAGGTCCTGCGGGCCGACGGCCGCACCGCCGTCTACACCGTGGACGCCGTGAAGACGTACGAGAAGAGCCGCTTCCCCAACAAGGAGGTGTACGGCCATCGCGGCCGCCCCGAGCTGCGTCTGATCACCTGCGGCGGGACGTACGACCGGCGGAAGGGCTATGCGAGCAATGTCGTCGTCTTCGCCCACCTCACCGCGACCCGGGAACCCGCGCGCAAGCCGTGAACCAGCGCGCAGGGCGCGTGACGTGTGCCCTCGGCGAGTACCAGGGGCGTACGGACGCACCCGCGGCCCGGCACCGGCGCGGCCGACGGTACCGAGGCCGACCGTCCCGCTACAGGTGGACGCATGACCTCGCACTCCAACCCCACGAGCACCCGCACCCCCATGAGCACCCGCACCCCCACGGACACCCCTCCCCGCGCGAGCACCCGTACGCGCACCCTGCGCTTCACCCGCCCCCGCCCCCGCCCCCGCACCCGAGTAGCCGTCGCGGCCGCCGTCTGCCTGCTGACCGTCGGCGCCCCGACCGCGTACGCCACCCTCGCCGAGGACACCTCCACCGGTTCCGTCGTGGCCCCGGCGCGCGGCACGCCGTACATCGAGACGCGGCTCCTCTTCGGCACCGAGCGGCCCGACGGCGGTCCGGCCGTCACCGACGAGCAGTTCACGGCCTTCGTCGACCGGGAGGTCACACCCGGCTTCCCGGACGGGCTGACCGTGCAGGAGGGGCGCGGGCAGTGGCGGGACGCGAGCGGCACGATCGAGAAGGAGCGGTCGTACGAGCTGATCCTGCTGTATCCGGTGTCGGCGGCCGCCATGAGCGACCGGAAGATCGAGGAGATCCGCGGCGACTATCTCAAGGAGTTCGCGCAGGAGGCGGTGGCGCGGGTCGACGACAGGACGCGGGTCGATTTCTGAGGCGGGGCCGCTCCTTTGGGCCTCCGGGCGGGGCGGCGACCGGGGCGCCGACGAGTCCTGCCTCACTCCCCCGGGCTCTGGTGCCGGAAAACTATCAGAGCTAGTTTTTGGGGCGGACGACCACGCCCGCCCGGGAGGCAGCACGATGAAGGCACACGACGGCATGTACATCGGCGGTACCTGGCGGCCCGCCGCCGGGACCGACACGATCGAGGTCGTGAACCCGGCCGACGAGCAGGTGATCGACCGTGTCCCGGCGGGCACCGCGGAGGACGTCGACGCCGCCGTACGCGCCGCGCGTGCCGCCCTCCCCG
>NZ_LRTR01000472.1 GCF_001550375.1 Streptomyces europaeiscabiei
GCGCTGCGCGACGCGCTCGCCGCGCGCCGGGAGGAGATCGCCGAGACGGTGACGGCGGAGCTCGGCTCGCCGCTGCCGTTCTCCCAGCGGGTGCACGCGGACCTGCCGGTCGCGGTCGCCGGTTCGTACGCCGACCTGGCCGCGCGGCACGCCTTCGAGGAGAAGGTCGGCAACTCGACCGTCCACCACGAGCCCATCGGTGTCGTCGGCGCGATCACCCCCTGGAACTACCCGCTCCACCAGATCGTCGCCAAGGTCGCCCCGGCCCTCGCCGCGGGCTGCACGGTCGTTCTCAAGCCCGCCGAGGACACCCCGCTGATCGCCCAGCTCTTCGCGGAGGCCGTCCACGAGGCGGGCGTACCCGCCGGGGTGTTCAACCTGGTCACCGGTCTCGGCCCGGTCGCCGGGCAGGCCCTCGCCGAGCACGACGGCGTCGACCTGGTCTCCTTCACCGGGTCCACGGCGGTGGGCCGGCGCATCGCCGCGACCGCCGGAGCCGCCATCAAGAAGGTGGCCCTGGAACTCGGCGGCAAGTCCGCCAACGTGATCCTCCCGAGCGCCGACCTGACCAAGGCGGTCGGCGTCGGCGTCGCCAACGTCATGTCCAACTCCGGCCAGACGTGCAGCGCCTGGACCCGCATGCTCGTCCACACCTCCCAGTACGACGAGGCCGTAGAACTGGCCGCCCAGGCCGCCGCGAAGTACGGCGACCGCATCGGCCCGCTGGTCAACGCCAAGCAGCAGGCGCGGGTGCGGGGTTACATCGAGAAGGGTGTCGCCGAGGGCGCCCGCCTGATCGCCGGCGGTGCCGAACCCCCGCGCGAGCAGGGCTACTTCGTCAGCCCCACCGTCCTCGCCGACGTGACCCCGGAGATGACCGTCGCCCAGGAGGAGATCTTCGGCCCGGTCCTGTCGATCCTCCGCTACGAGGACGAGGAGGACGCCCTGCGGATCGCCAACGGCACGGTCTACGGGCTGGCCGGCGCCGTCTGGGCCGGTGACGACACCGAGGCCGTGGCCTTCGCCCGCCGCATGGACACCGGCCAGGTGGACATCAACGGCGGGCGCTTCAACCCGCTGGCCCCCTTCGGCGGCTACAAGCAGTCGGGAGTGGGCCGCGAACTCGGCGCGCACGGTCTGAGCGAGTACCTGCAGACCAAGTCCCTTCAGTTCTGAGCGGGTTCGGGCCGACGGGGGGCGGTTGCGAAGCGGTGCCGGTCGAGGGCCGGTGTCGTCGGACGAACCGTCCCGAGCCTGCCGGTCCGAGCGAGTCGTCTTCCAGCGAGCGTAGGAGAGTCGTCCCCATGGCCGTTCGTGCCGCCGTACTGCCCGCCGTCGGTGCCCCGTTGGAGATCACCGGGATCGATCTGCCGGACCCCGGGCCCGGCCAGGTCCGGGTGCGGCTCGCCGCCGCCGGGGTCTGCCACTCCGATCTGTCGCTGTCCGACGGCACCATGCGGGTTCCGGTGCCCGCCGTGCTCGGCCATGAGGGCGCGGGCACGGTCCTCGCGGTCGGCGACGGGGTCACCCATGTCTCGCCCGGCGACGGCGTCGTCCTCAACTGGGCTCCCGCCTGCGGGAGTTGTCACGCCTGCTCGCTCGGTGAGGTGTGGCTGTGCGCGAACGCGCTGCTCGGCGCGGGCAACGTGTACGCCCGGCGGGCCTCCGACGGTGCCGATCTCCATCCCGGCCTGAACGTGGCCGCCTTCGCGGAGGAGACCGTCGTGGCCGCCGGGTGCGTGCTCCCCGCCCCGGACGGCGTCCCGCTCACCGACGCGGCCCTGCTCGGCTGCGCCGTCCTCACCGGCTACGGCGCGGTCCATCACTCGGCGCGGGTCCGCCGGGGCGAGACCGTCGCCGTGTTCGGGGCGGGCGGTGTCGGGCTGGCCGCGCTGCAGGCCGCTCGGATCGCGGGCGCGTCCCGGATCGTCGCCGTGGACGTCTCGTCGGCGAAGGAGGAGCTGGCCCGTGCGGCGGGAGCCACGGAGTACGTCGTCGCCTCCGAGCACACCGCCCGCGAGATCCGTGCCCTGACCGGCAAGCAGGGTGTGGACGTCGCGGTGGAGTGCGTCGGCCGCGCGGTCACCATCCGGGCGGCCTGGGAGTCCACCCGGCGCGGCGGGCGCACCACGGTCGTCGGAATCGGCGGCAAGGACCAGCAGGTCACCTTCAACGCACTGGAACTCTTCCACTGGGGCCGCACCCTCTCCGGCTGCGTCTACGGCAACTCCGACCCGGCGCGCGACGTCCCGATCCTCGCGGACCATGTCAGGGCCGGCCGTCTGGACCTGGCCGCCCTGGTGACCGACCGCATCTCCCTGGACGACATCCCGGCGGCCTTCGACAACATGCGAGCGGGCAAGGGCGGCCGGGCCCTGGTCACGTTCTGATTCGACTGTGGGTGAGCGGGGGCCGGTCGTGCAGTTCCCCCGCGCCCCTGAAGGCTCCGGGCGCGCCCCAGGCGTTCAAGGAGCGCGGGGAACTGCGCGACCAGCCGCGGGGAACTGCACGACCGGCCGCGGGGAACTGCACGACCGGCCCTCACGCACCCGCGGCCGACAACACCCCCTTCGAGCGAACTCGACCATGCATGACCGTTGACCTACATACCGTCCGGTCAGTACGTTCCCCGGAACGTCCCCGCACCCACCGGAGTGTGCTCGCATGGACACCGCTCCTTCCACCCCGTCCGTCCCCCCGACGCCCACGCCCACCACCCCCCGCCCCCAGAGCCACCGCAAGGTCGCCATCGCCGCTGCGCTCGCCTCGGCCGTGGAGTGGTACGACTACTTCGTCTTCGGCATAGCCGCGGCCCTCGTCCTGGGCGATCTCTACTTCCCGGCCGGCAGCTCCTCCGCGGGAGTGCTCGCCGCGTTCGCCGCCTTCGCCGTGGGCTTCCTCGCCCGCCCCCTCGGCGGAGTCGTCGCCGGTCACCTCGGCGACAAGCGGGGCCGCAAGCCCATGCTGGTCATGGCCCTCACCCTGATGGGTCTGGCCACCACCGCCATCGGACTTCTCCCCACGTACGAGACGATCGGGATCGCCGCTCCGATCCTGCTCGTCCTCCTCCGTGTCGCGCAGGGCGTCGCCGTCGGCGCCCAGTGGGGCGGCGCGATGCTGCTGGCCACCGAGTACGCCCCCGAGGGCAAGCGCGGGGTGTACGGCAGCTTCGTCCAGCTCGGCGTCCCGATCGGCGTGGTGAGCGCCAACACCATGTTCCTCGTCGTCGGCGCGACCACCAGCGACTCGGCCTTCTCCGCCTGGGGCTGGCGGGTGCCCTTCCTGGTCGGTCTGTTCGTCCTCGGCCTCGCCTGGTACATCCACCGGCATGTGGAGGAGACCCCCGAGTTCCGGGCGGCGGAACGGGAGTTGGCGGAGAAGGAGAAGGGCGAACAGAGCTCCCCGCTCAGGACGATCCTCCGCGGTCACCTCGGCACGGTCTTCCTGGCCGGCGGCTCCTTCGCCGTGAACACCGCGACCTTCTACATCCTCATCACCGGCGTCCTCGACTACACCACCCGCGAACTCGACATGAAACGCAGTGCGGTCCTCGCCGTCTCCCTCTGCGTCAGCCTCACCCAGCTGGTGCTCATCCCCGCCGCCGCGGCCCTCTCCGACCGTGTCGGCCGTATCCGCGTCTACGCGTTCGGCGCGGTCGGCATCGCCCTGTGGGCCGTCCCGCTGTTCCTGCTCATCGACACCGGCTCCCTGCTGTGGCTCGCCGTCGGCACCTTCGTCGCCAGCTGCTTCCTCAGCATCATGTACGGGCCCCAAGCCGCCCTGTTCGCCGAGCTGTTCACCCCCGAGATGCGCTACACGGGGGCCTCCCTCGGCTACCAGATCGCGGCGGTCTTCGGCGGCGGCCTCGCCCCGTTCCTGATGGTCCTCCTCCTGGAGGCGACCGGCACGTCCATGGCGGTGTCCGCGTACATCATCGGGCTCTCGGTGATCGCCCTCGTGTCGATCAAGATCCTCGCGGGGAGGGCGAGTTCACGAGCGGACGGCTAGCCGGGGGCTGTCCGGCGGTCGTGTCGCGGACTCGGGGTGTTCCACGCCGAGTCCGCGGTGCTGTCGCCGGTCGCCGACTCCCCGCGTCCGGCTTCGCCCAAGAGGGAGGAACCCTCGGCGCGTCGACGCCTTCCTCCGACTCTCGGCTCGACGCACCACACCCCGTTCACTGTGCTCATGAGGCTCCGCTGCTTCCCCCGCGACCTGATCCGCCGGACCGGTTCCGGCCTCGCGGGGGCGGCCCGGGGCGCGGTTCCGGAACGACATCCGGGGCCGCGGCCCCGGCGCCGGGCACCACCTCCCGCGTCCGCGCCCGGGACCGTGACACCGCCACTCCCGCCAGGCACAGCGCGCCACCGGCCAGCGTGAGCAGCCCCGGTACCTCGCCGAGCGCCAGCCATGACATCAGCACGACCAGCGCGGGCACGGCGTACGTGGTCGCGCCCATCCGGCTCGCGGTCGTGCGGGCGAGCGCGTACGCCCAGGTGGTGAAGGCGAGGGCGGTCGGGAACACGCCCAGGTACACCATGTTGAGGGTCGCCGTGACCGGCGCGTCCGCCGCCTCCCGCACGAGTTGCCCGGCGAACGGCAGACAGACCACAGCGCCGACGAGACAGCCGAACGTGGTCACCTGGAGCGGACTCGCCGAGCCCAGCGCGGGCTTCTGCGCGACGACCCCGGCCGCATATCCGACGGCCGCGAGCACGCAGAGCACGACGCCCAGCACGGAGGCCCCGCCCTCGCCGGACATCGACAGCCCCACCGCGACCGCGCCCGCGAACGACACCGCCATGCCGGCGAGCAGCCGGGGCGGCATCGTGTCGCCCAGCAGCCGGGCGCCGAGCAGGGCGATGAGGATCGGCCCGATGTTCACCACCAGCGCCGCCGTGCCCGCGTCGACCTGCTGCTCGCCCCAGTTCAGCGCGACCATGTAGAACCCGAACCACAGCACCCCGGACACCGCGATGCCCCGCCACGCGGCCCGCGGCGGCACCCCCTCCCGGCGCACCAGCCAGATCGCCCCCAGCGCCAGCGCCCCGGCCAGCAACCGCCCGAGCGCCAACGCCCCCGGCGAGTACGCCTCCCCGGCGCTGCGGATCGACACGAACGCCGACGCCCACAACACGACGGTGACAGCGGCCGCCCCCGCCGCGAGCAGCTCGACCTTGCGGGTGGGCGTGGACCGGGAGTCGTTCGTCATGGGGCCGAGGCTAGGCGGGGGCGGCACCTGGAGGCTCGCGGTTTTCGGACGCCTTGCTCGGGAGGGTACGTCGTGTCGCGGCCGCAGAGGGCGGTTCGTGGCCGGCCGCGCTCACGCGGCGGAGCCGCAGCTGTCACGGTCCCGCGCCCTTCACGGTCCCGCGCCCCTGACGGGCCCGACCTGCCCGTACTGCTGCTCCAGCCCGTCCAGCAACGCCCGCAGCCCCACCTCGAACGCCCGCTCGTCCACCCTCTGTTGCTGCTCCGCCAGCAGATGGGCCTGCCCGAGATGGGGATAGTCGGCAGGGTCGTACGCGCTCTCGTCGTCCACGAACCCCCCGGCGAACGAGCCGATCGCGGACCCCATGATGAAGTACCGCATCAACGCCCCGACGGACGTGGCCTGCGCCGCCGGCCACCCCGCCTCGACCATGGCCCCGAACACGACATCGGCGACCTTCAGCCCCGCGGGCCGCCGGCCCGGCCCCCGGGCGAGGACGGGCACGATGTTCGGGTGGTCGCGCAGGGCGGCCCGGTAGGAGACCGCCCAGTCGTGCAGCGCGGTCCGCCAGTCCCGACCGTCCTCGAACATCGACAGGTCGACCTGCGCGCTCACCGAGTCGGCGACGGCCTCCAGGATCTGGTCCATGGTGCGGAAGTGGTTGTAGAGGGAAGGCCCGCTCACCCCCAGCTCGGCGGCGAGTCGTCGCGTGGAGACCGCCGCCAGCCCCTCCGCGTCCACCAGCGCCCGCGCCGTCTCCACGATGCGGTCGGTGCTCAGCAGGGGCTTGCGCGGTCGGGCCATGGCGCACATAGTAGGGCTGCACCCTAAAACTAGCAGTGGTAATTTAAATGGGGATGGATGAGGGGCGGGCCGCGTGAACCTGGAGCTCAGCGAGGAGCAGACCGCCGTACGCCGGCTCGCGAGAGACTTCGTGGAGCGTGAGATCGCCCCGCACGTCATCGCCTGGGACCGGGCGGAGGAGGTCGACCGGGCCGTCGTGAAGAAACTCGGCGAGGTCGGCTTCCTGGGCCTCACCGTCGACGAGGAGTACGGCGGCTCCGGCGGCGACCATCTCGCCTACTGCCTGGTCACCGAGGAGCTGGGCCGAGGCGACTCCTCCGTGCGCGGCATCGTCTCCGTCTCCCTCGGCCTGGTCGCGAAGACCGTCGCCGCCTGGGGTGACGAGGCGCAGAAGCGCCGCTGGCTGCCGGGGCTCACGGCGGGGGACCATGTCGGCTGCTTCGGCCTCACCGAACCCGGCACGGGCTCCGACGCGGGCAACCTCACCACCCGCGCCGTCCGGGACGGCGACGACTACGTCATCAGCGGCACCAAGATGTTCATCACGAACGGCACCTGGGCCGATGTCGTCCTCCTCTTCGCCCGTTCCACCGACGCCCCCGGCCACAAGGGTGTCTCCGCCTTCCTCGTTCCCACCGACACCCCGGGCCTGACCCGGCGCGCCATCCACGGCAAGCTCGGCCTGCGCGGCCAGGCCACCGCCGAACTGGTCCTGGAGGAGGTCCGCGTCCCCGCCTCCACCATGCTCGGCCCGGAGGGCAAGGGCTTCACCGTCGCCATGTCCGCGCTCGCCAAGGGCCGGATGTCGGTCGCGGCCGGCTGCGTCGGCATCGCCCAGGCCGCACTGGACGTCGCGATCCGCTACGCCACCGAGCGCGAGCAGTTCGGCAAGTCCATCGCCCACCATCAGCTCGTCCAGGAACTCATCACCGACATCGCGGTCGACGTCGACGCCGCCCGGCTCCTGACCTGGCGTGTCGCCGACCTCGTCGACCGGGGGCAGCCCTTCGCCACCGAGGCCAGCAAGGCCAAGCTCTTCGCCTCCGAGGCCGCCGTCCGCGCCGCGAACAACGCCCTCCAGGTCTTCGGCGGTTACGGCTACATCGACGAGTACCCGGCCGGAAAGCTCCTGCGCGACGCCCGCGTGATGACCCTCTACGAGGGCACCAGCCAGATACAGAAGCTGCTCATCGGGCGGGCGCTGACGGGGGTTTCGGCGTTCTGAGCCGCATGCGGGTCGGCCTGAGTACGTAGGACCCGCCGACTGAGTACTCCTACGGATGTGGTCCGGCCCACAGCTGCCGAACCATGTCCCCATGAGTGAGACACCGGTCAAGCAGCAGAGCACGGCGGCCTTCTACGGCCAGGCCGTCGCGTCCTTCGCCGTCGCCATGGCGGCCACCACCGTCGGCATCTACCGGCTCGACGCCGATTCCTGGGTCCGCGCCTTCCTGGCCATCGCGGTGCTCTACCTCGTGACCTCGACCTTCACCCTGGCCAAGGTGATCCGCGACCGACAGGAGGCCGGGAGCATCGTCAGCCGGGTCGACCAGGCCAGACTGGAGAAGCTCCTCGCGGATCATGACCCCTTCGAAAAGCTCTGAGAGGCCCCGGCCCCGCAGCACGTGCCGTACGGCACAGCCCTGAGCGGGCCTTCTAAGCGCTCGCTCACCTTTCGGCGGTATGGTGGTGCCCAGCCATCGGAAGGGGCGAACGAGCGATGAGTACGGCGGAGGACGCGGCGGGCGGCGAGCCGCAGCCGTGGGGCGAGGTCAACCCGGACGCGGCCCGGCGGCTGCTGGTGGCCGCCGTGGAGGCCTTCGCCGAGCGTGGCTACCACGCGACGACTACCCGTGACATCGCGGGCCGCGCGGGCATGAGCCCCGCCGCGCTGTACATCCACTACAAGACGAAGGAAGAGCTGCTCCACCGGATCAGCCGCATCGGCCACGAGAAGGCCCTCGACGTGCTGCGCAACGCGGCCGAGTCCGAGGGCAGTCCGGCCGACCGCCTCGCCGAGGCCGTGCGCTCCTTCGTCCGCTGGCACGCCGGGCAGCACACCGTGGCCCGCGTCGTCCAGTACGAGCTCGACGCGCTCGGCCCCGACGCCCGCGCCGAGATCGTCACCCTCCGCCGCGAGAACGACGCGGCCGTGCGCGGCATCATCGAGGACGGCGTCGCCGCCGGTGATTTCGACGTCCCCGACGTCCGCGGCACCACCATCGCCGTCCTCTCCCTCTGTATCGACGTCGCCCGCTGGTTCAACGTCGACGGCCCGCGAACCCCCGACGAGGTCGGCAGCCTGTATGCGGACCTCGTCCTGCGCATGGTGGGCGCGACGAAGTAGCCGGCGCCGAGCGCCGGACGGTGAACATCTTTCGGTCGGAGCATCCTTCGAAACATTCGAGGATGTGGGCCGGACTTCCGATCTTCCCTTCTGTTGTCGTGGTGGGTCGTCCCAGGTGCAGCCAGCGAATGTTTCGGGATCAATGCCGAAACTATTGACAGTTGGCAGGGGCAGGCCAACACTCCCTGGGTGACAGGGCGAACCCCCACGAGCACGAGGAGGACGCGCACATGAACGACGCATCCGCACCCGCTCCCACTCCGCCCCCGAGCCGCAGGCTCTTCATGACCGGTCTCTGTACGACCGCGCTGGCCGCCGCGACCGCGGTGGCCCTGCCCGGCACCGCCTACGCGGACACGGTCGTCACCAGCAACCGGACCGGCACCGACAACGGCTTCTACTACTCGTTCTGGACCGACTCCCCGGGCACGGTCTCCATGACCCTGGCCTCCGGCGGCAATTACCGGACCTCCTGGAGCAACACCGGGAACTTCGTCGCGGGCAAGGGCTGGAGCAACGGCTCCCGCAGGACCGTGAACTACTCGGGCTCGTTCAACCCGTCCGGCAACGCCTATCTGACCCTCTACGGCTGGACGGCCAGTCCGCTCGTCGAGTACTACATCGTCGACAACTGGGGCACCTACCGGCCCACGGGAACGTACAAGGGCACGGTCACCAGCGACGGCGGCACGTACGACATCTACAAGACGACGCGGTACAACGCGCCGTCAGTCGAGGGCAACCGTACCTTCGACCAGTACTGGAGCGTCCGTCAGTCGAGGCGGACGGGCGGCAGCATCACCACCGGCAACCACTTCGACGCCTGGGCACGCGCCGGAATGCCCCTCGGCAGCTTCAGGTACTACATGATCATGGCCACCGAGGGGTATCGGAGCAGCGGCAACTCCAACATCACCGTGGCGCCATGAACAGCGGACCACGCCGCTCGTTACGTGTCCTGGGGAAGCGGTTGGCCGTCGTCGCGACGGCCGTCGCGAGTGCCGTCCCCCTGACGCTCACGGCCGCCGCGGCGGCTCCGGAGCGGGCCGCCGCCTGCAACGGGTACGTCGGCCTGACCTTCGACGACGGGCCGTCCGGCAACACGTCGGCCCTGCTCGGCGCACTGCAGCGGAACGGGCTGCGGGCCACGATGTTCAACCAGGGCCAGTACGCCGCCGCCAACCCGGCGCTGGTCCGGGCCCAGGTCGCCGCCCGCATGTGGGTGGCCAATCACAGCTACACCCACCCGCACCTGACACGGCTGAGCCAGGCGCAGATCGACTCGGAGATCTCCCGGACCCAGCAGGCCATCGCCGGTGCGGGCGGCGGCACTCCCAAGCTGTTCCGGCCGCCCTACGGTGAGACCAACGGGACGGTGAGATCGGTCGCGGCCAGGTACGGCCTGACCGAGATCATCTGGAACGTCGACTCACAGGACTGGAACGGTGCCAGTGCGGACGCGATCGTGCAGGCCGCCGCCCGGCTCACCAACGGCCAGGTCATCCTCATGCACGACTGGTCCGCGAACACGCTCGCTGCCATCCCGCGTATCGCGCAGGGGCTGGCGGGCCGAGGCCTGTGCGCCGGGATGATCTCACCGCAGACCGGCCGGGCGGTGGCCCCGACCTGAGCGGTCCGGGCCGACCTGATCCCGGCCAAGGTGGTCCCGGCGAGGGTGACGACGGCGGCGGCGCCGCGCGTCGCCCCCTCGCCGGGGCTCAGAAGTAGTACCGCGACACCGACTCCGCCACGCAGACAGGCTTCTCGCCGCCCTCGCGTTCCACGACCACGGCGGCCGTGACCTGCACCCCGCCACCCGCCTCGGCGACCTCCTGGAGCGTGGCGGTGGCGCGGAGACGTGAGCCGACGGGGACCGGCCCGGGGAAACGGACCTTGTTGGTGCCGTAGTTGACGCCCATCTTCACGTTCTCGACCTTGAGCACCTGCGGAACGAACAACGGCAGCAGGGACAGGGTCAGATAGCCGTGGGCGATGGTCGTCCCGAAGGGCCCGGCCGCCGCCTTCTCCGGGTCCACGTGGATCCACTGGTGGTCACCGGTGGCCTCGGCGAAGAGGTCGATCCGCTTCTGGTCGACCTCCAGCCAGTCGCTGTACCCCAGCTGCTCACCCACCGCCGCCTTCAGTTCCTCGGCGGAGGTGAAGATCCTCGGCTCTGCCATGTCCCGGCCTCCCTGATGCCAAATGTCTAAGCAACTGCTTAGCATGGTCGGCCGTGCGGTCCCTGTCAACGGACCGTGACCCGATCGGGTATGGGTAGGGTCGGAGGGGTGCCCCAGATCCCTGAGAAGATCCACGAGTTGACCGTCGGCCAGCTGTCGGCCCGTAGCGGTGCCGCCGTCTCCGCGCTGCACTTCTACGAGTCCAAGGGGCTGATCAGCAGCCGCCGCACCGCGGGCAACCAACGCCGCTACAGCCGCGACACCCTGCGCCGCGTCGCCTTCGTACGGGCCGCGCAGCGTGTCGGCATCCCGCTCGCCACCATCCGCGAGGCGCTCGCCGAGCTGCCCGAGGAGCGGACGCCGACCCGCGAGGACTGGTCCCACCTCTCCGAGGTCTGGCGGTCCGAACTGGACGAGCGGATCAAGCAGCTCAACCGGCTGCGCGACCACCTGACCGACTGCATCGGCTGCGGCTGTCTGTCCCTGGCCACCTGCGTGCTGTCCAACCCCGACGACGTCGTCGGCGAACGGCAGAGCGGCTCCCGCCTCCTGGTCGAGGGCCGGAGGGCGGTCGACCAGGAGGAACGCCAGGAGAAGCAGGAGAAGCAGGAGGAGCAGGAGGAGCAGGAGAGGGACAAGGAGCCCGGGAGCTGCCGCTGAGCGGCTCCCGGGCCCCGGGGGCCCCACGAGTCCCCCGGAAATCCCGTGGAGGTCTGGTCTCACCCGTCCTTGGTCGTCACCCGTCCTTGGTTCTCACTCGTACTCGGTGCCGCCCTTGCGGGTCAGATACGCCGGGCTGACCGCCTTCGCGACGGCCCGCCCGCCGGTCACCGGGCTGTACCGCTCGGTGGCCGGCCGGATCACGACCCCCTCACGCAGATGCAGATCGCGCCCGGAGACCGTCTCCCGGCCGGTGGCCACCTCCAGCACCCGGTCGATGGCGTACGGGCCCTCGTACAGCCTCGGCACCAGCGGCAGTTCGCCGTCGAGCAGCTCGGACAGCTCGGCCGAGTCCAGCCAGCGGACCTGGCCGCCGATGTCGGCGGAGACGTCGAACACGGCGTACCCGAGCGTCTCGCGACGGCCGTCGGCCCCGTACGACAGGTCCTGCACCCCGGCGCCGTACACCTCGCCGAAGATCCCTACCCGGCGCGCTCCCAGCCGCTCGGCGAGCCGCGTCGCGGCCTCGGCGACCTTGTGGCCGTGGACGGCACGCCAGTACAGGTTGCGCGGGTCCTCCTTCAGCGCGAGGGACTTCGAGCCGAAGCCCTTCGAGGACACCTGGACGCGGCCGTCCCCGGCGAAGTACGTCACCAGGCAGGCCGTGCCGTGCAGCTTCTCCGTCAGGACGATTTCCTCGCCGGGCGTGAAGATGTCGGGGTAGCGCTGGATGTTCTCGATGTCGACCCAGGGCAGCAGATCCGGCGCCGACTCGACCTCGCCGCTCATCGTGGGCGGGATCGGCGGTACCCATTTGACGATGCCGAGCCGCTCCGCGAAATCCGTGCGGTCCGAGACTGCGGCCGTCAGGTCCACGTCCGCGAGCGCCCGCGGACGGCAGACGATGCCCTGTGACAGTTCGCCCCGCAGCCGTACCGCCTTCACCCGGTCCGACCCGCTCCCCGCGAGCCGTCCGGTCAGCCCCAGCTCCTCGATCAGCCCGGCCGGGAGCACGGACTGCTCGGGGATGTAGACGGCGGTATCACCGGTGCGGTACGCGCCCTTCGCCACGACGGCTCGGTACAGGCCGACCTGGGCCAGTTCCAGCGCGTCGGCGTCGGGGTGTTCGTGGATCGTCAGCACTTCGGCGGTGACACGCAGCGTCGACATCGGGGCTCTCCTCGGTTCCTGGGTCGCTCAGGGCTGTTTCATCGCACCCAACTGTCCTTACGGGAAAGGGGTGGAGCGAGGGGATTTGCGGCTGCTAGGGTCGCGATCTTCGGCCACCGGACACGGGACCGGACGGGCACGGCACGGAGTGCCGACGGGATCGACTCCCTTGTTCTCAGCCGCCCTTGAGGCCGCACTCGCCGACATCGACACGATCTTCGACGGCTTCACCAGCCCGAACGAGACCGGGTGCGGCCGCTGCCATCTGCCCGAGGAGACCGGAGACCGCCTACCTCCGCACGCCGTACACGCGCGTGCCGCAGGACGTGCTGGAGCGGTACATGGTCGAAGTGCGTGACCACTTCGACGACCACCCGGCCGCGCTGCGCCGACTGCTGCCGCAGGGCGCGCGGGCACTGGCGGACGGCACGCCGGCCGTCCGCGGGGGGTGGGAGCCCCTCGGGCTGAGCGAGGTCGACCGGCGCCGGTGGCCCGCCGAACAGGCCGCCGCCGTCGAGGCGTTCGTCCATGCCTGCTGGGAGGACAACCTGGCGAAGGCCCGCCCGCCACAGCCGGTCGGTGACGTCTTCGAGGCCTGCGTCGCGCTCCTCGGCACCGTCGTGCCGCTGCTCGACCGTTGGCCGGCGGGCCCGGAGGCCGACGCGCATCTCGCGCACCGCGTCGACTCACTACGGCCTCGCCCTGCGCGCCGGCGTACTCGGGCTGCCCGCGCCGGAGCGCCGGGACCGCCTGCCGTGAACCTGTGAACCTGTGAACCTGTGAACCTGTGAATCGAGAACCTGTGAATCGACGCTCCCCGGCGCGTTTCGCCCCTGCGGTGCAACCGCTTTCGTCGAGGCTGTGTCATGGACACGGAGGGGGTGGTACGGCACGCCCTCCGGCAAGGGAAGGGGCGCTGATGAGCGTCGTCATATGTTCGCTGAAGTGGGAGAAGGCACACTCGGGCGTCCAGAGGATCACCTACGACTCCGACGGCTACCACCTGGTGCGCTTCCCGTACGAAAAGACGGAGGAGTCCTACGACCCCTGGAAGATGCACGACCCGGCGCACGGCGGCGACACCGCGTCGAAGTTCCCCGATCCGCGCTCCGGACTGATCTGGCCCAGCCATGACGGCTGGGGCGTGCTCTCGGCGATGGTGTTCTGGGAGGCGGACCCGAGGACGCTGGAGCACCGGGCCCGTTTCGTGCGTGATCCCCTGAACCTGACCAGGAAGAAGTACAACTCGACGGGCACGACGGACAGCGCGTCCACGCGGGGCGGCCAGTTCCGCACCTACATGTGGCAGATGTTCGTGCACAAGGGCATGCCGCTCGGGCTGAAGGTATCCGCGCGTGGGTCGGGGGACACCAGGCGGGCCACGACGCTCACCCTCGCCGAGTTCAAGCTCGCCATCCACACGGACGTCAAGAAGCCGTAGGCGTCACGCCCTGCCCGCGCGCCGTACCTGTGCGCCGTACGTGCTCATGCACGGGGGTGCGGCATCCCCGGCGCACCCCCGCAGCGCTACGCCGAGATCAGCAGTCGTCCGCGCCTGGACTCCGCCAGGGCCTCGGAGGTGAGTACCGGTCGTGGCACCACGATTCCGCACTCCGTGCAGGCAGGGCCCGAGGACGGTTCGTGGGCCAGGTCGTACATCCAGACGAGGCGCTCGCCGTCGCACACCGGGCAGGTCGAGCCCGGTTCGCGCTCCAGCGCGGCGATGAGCCGGCGCAGCACCTCCGCCATCGGTTCACGGGGATGGACCTTCGGGTCGTCGCACCAGGCGACCCCGAACCCGCCCCAGGTCAGCCGGTGCCAGTCGTCGACCGTGCCCGGCCTGCGCAGCCCGTCGTGCTTCTCCTTCTTGCGGCGCTGCGCGAACTGCACCTCGTAGTCGAGCCAGACGGAGCGGGCCTCCTCCAACTCCTCCAGTGCGGCCACGAGCCGCGCCGGGTCGGGGTTGCGGTCCTCGGGGCCGAACCCGGCCCGTGAGCACAGGTGGTCCCATGTCGCCCGATGCCCGTAGGGGGCGAACCTCTCAAGGCACTTGCGCAGCGAATAGCGCCGCAGTGCCAGATCGCACCTGGGATCTCGCACCTGTCTTGCCAGACTCCGGAAACCGGCCATCGCCCTGCACCTCCGTCACACCTGCACCTGTACTTCGGTCACTTCGGCGTCGTCGTCGGGACGTCGCCGAATAGACGTATCGACACGCGATTCGGCTCCATCCGATTTCCGATGACCTCCATAAGTCGTCTACTGAGCCGTTCACGGACCATTCCTGCCTACGTCTGACTGTCTCTGACTTCTTCTCGTCTGCTTACGACTACTTCTGAGTACCTGTTCACGCTGTCAGTCACCTGTCCGGTAGCGGTGATCCAAAAAACGTGACGCATGTTCATCTTCAAAGCCGGGGATACCGGCGGTAACATCCGGCCCACCCCTGTCAGGAGGAGCTGCCATGCCCTGGCGCACCCCACGCACCTCACGCACCGCACTCGACAGACTGAGAACTCCCCGTGGATTCCCGGAGTTCCTCAAGGCCGCCTCCATATGCGCACTCGTTGCCGGTCTTTTGTCACCTCTTTCCCCTGCTTCCCCAGCGGCGGCCGCCGACACCGCCGCCGCCGTCGTCGAGGCGGCGGCGGTGACCGACCACTGCGGCGGACAGTGTTCCGACATCCTGCCGCCCGGTCAGAACGGCAACGCGACCCTCGCCCAGGTCCTCCTCAACCAGGCCTTCGGCTCCATGCCGGAGAACGCGAGCAACCAGCTCGGCCCCTACAACAACCTGGCCACCGGCTACTCGGGTCTCACCAACTCCACGATCAACACCTTCTTCAACGACGCCTCCTTCGGCGTCCCCTCCGGTCAGGTCGCCTCCACCCTGAGCCCGGCCGGCCGCACCGACGTCACGATCGTCCGTGACAAGAAGACCGGTGTGCCGCACATCACGGGCACCACGCGCTACGGCACCGAGTTCGGCGCGGGCTACGCGGCCGCCCAGGACCGGCTGTGGCTCATGGACGTCTTCCGGCACGTCGGCCGCGGCAAGCTGACCCCGTTCGCCGGTGGCGCCGCGTCCAACCAGGGCCTGGAACAGGAGTTCTGGCGCCACGCCCCCTACACCGAGGCCGACCTCCAGGCCCAGATCGACAGGGCGGTGGCCTCCAACGGCGAGCGCGGGCAGCTGGCCCTCGCCGACGTCAACGCCTACGTCGCCGGCATCAACGCCTACATCGACGCCTCCGACAGCGGCCGCTACTTCCCCGGCGAGTACGTCCTGACCGGCCACAAGGACTCCGTCACCAACGCCGGCACCATCGAGAAGTTCAAGCCCACCGACCTGGTCGCCCTGGCCTCCGTCATCGGCGCCCTCTTCGGCTCGGGAGGCGGCGGCGAGGTCAACAACGCCCTGTCCCTGCTGGCCGCCCAGGAGAAGTACGGCGTGACCGAGGGCACCAAGGTCTGGGAGTCCTTCCGCGAGCGCAACGACCCCGAGGCCGCCCTCACCGTCCACGACGGCAGCTTCCCCTACGCCACCAAGCCCGCGAACCCGCAGGGCATGGCCCTGCCCGACGACGGCACCGTCACCGAGGAGCCGCTGGTCCACGACCGCACCGGCAGCGCGGCCACGGCAGCCTCCACGACCGTCTCGACCGAGGCCACCGACAGCGCCCTCAGCTCCGCCCGGCGCGGCATGTCCAACGCCCTCGTCGTCAGCGGCGAGCACACCGCGAGCGGCCACCCCATCGCCGTCTTCGGGCCCCAGACCGGTTACTTCGCCCCGCAGCTGCTCATGCTCCAGGAGATCCAGGGACCGGGCATCAGCGCCCGCGGCGCCTCCTTCGCAGGCCTGAGCATGTACATCGAACTCGGCCGGGGCCAGGACTACGCCTGGAGCGCCACCACCTCCGGCCAGGACATCATCGACGCGTACGCGGTCGAGCTGTGCCAGGACGACGTCCACTACCTGTACCACGGCACCTGCACGGCCATGGAGAAGATCGAGCAGACCAACTCCTGGAAGCCCACCACCGCCGACTCCACCCCGGCCGGCTCCTACCGCATGCAGGTCTGGCGCACCAAGTACGGCCCCGTGACGCACCGCGCCACGGTCGACGGCAAGAAGGTCGCCTACACCACCCTGCGCTCCTCGTACCTGAACGAGGCCGAGTCGATCATCGGCTTCCAGATGCTGAACGACCCGGACTACGTCAAGGGCCCGGAGACCTTCCAGAAGGCCGTCCAGAACATCAACTACACCTTCAACTGGTTCTACGCCGACTCCACCCGCACCGCGTACTACAACAGCGGCGACAACCCGGTGCGCGCCGCGACCGTCGACCCCGAGTTCCCCGCCTGGGCGCAGTCGGCGAACGAGTGGCGGAACTGGAACCCCACCACCAACACCGCCGACTACACCGCACCCTCCGCCCACCCCAACTCCATGGACCAGGACTACTACATCTCCTGGAACAACAAGCAGGCCGCTGACTACACCACCGCCCCCTGGGGCAACGGCTCCGTCCACCGCGGCAATCTCCTGGACGACCGGGTGAAACGGCTGGTCGCCGCGGGCGGCGTCACCCGGGCCTCGCTGACGAAGGCCATGGCCGAGGCGGGCCTGGCCGACCTTCGGGCCGAGGACGTCGTCCCGGACCTGCTCAAGGTCGTCAACAGCAGCACGGTCACGGACTCCGCGGCCGCCGCGGCGGTCACCAAGCTCCAGGCCTGGGTCACCTCCGGCTCCAAACGCACGGAGACCTCCGCCGGCTCCAAGACCTACGCCAACGCCGAGGCGATCCGCATCCTGGACGCCTGGTGGCCGCTGCTGGTGAAGGCCGAGTTCGAACCGGGCCTCGGTACCGACCTGTACACCGCCATCACCGCCAACCTCCCCATCGACGAGTCCCCGTCGGCCGCGCACGGCCCGACCGGCTCCCACGCCGGCAGCTCCTTCCAGTACGGCTGGTGGAGCTACGTCGACAAGGACATCCGCTCGGTGTTGGGCGAGACCGTACGGGGTCCGCTGGCGAACCGGTACTGCGGCGGCGGCAGCCTCGGCGCCTGCCGCACCCTGCTGATCAACACCCTCAAGGAGGCGGCCGCCAAGACCGCCGCGCAGGTCTACCCCGGTGACGCGTACTGCTCGGCGGGCGACCAGTGGTGCGCCGACTCGATCATCCAGCAGCCCTTGGGAGGCATCAAGCACAACAAGATCAGCTGGCAGAACCGGCCGACGTACCAGCAGGTCGTGGAGTTCACCTCGCACAGGTGAGCGCCGAGGAGTGAGCGGGCGAGAGTGAAGGCGGCGGGCCGTGGTCAGGCGATACGGCCCGCCGCCAGCACCACCCTCGCCAACTCCTGGTGGCAGATGTCGCTGTGGGCGCCGGACGGTGCGCCTCCGCGTCTCACCACCGCCGCCGCGTCGATGTTCACGCAGCCCTGCGTCGGCAGTTGGGCCTTGAGGGCGTCGGCCAGCCTGAACGACCGGGTGCCCTTGACCGCCTGCACCCCTCCGTAGCCGAGGGCCCCCCACTTGGCGCCGAGGAGGCTGTTCACGCTCAGGCCCAGCACCGTCCGCGCGTCGCCCGCCATCCGGGAGGCGAGCGGGTAGATCGTGCCCAGCGCCGAGTCGTGCTTGGAGTGACAGCACACCAACGGCCCGTCGATGCGCTTGTGCTGACCGTCCAGGACGCCGCTCGCGCGCGGGTCGTGGGGCAGGCGCGCCGCGAACGCGTAGTGGGAGAAGGCCGCCTGAAGGAGCGTCACCGACTTCACGGTGTGCACCCCTTCGGGCAGCCCGCGCAGCGCGAACGACACGAGACGCGCGCCGAAGCTGTGCCCGACGAGGTGCACCCGCACGTTCGGTGCCGTGCGCGCGAGCCGCCCGAGCAGCCGCCCGAGCCCACGCTCGCCGACCGTCCCCGCCCGGCGCTTCATCGCGAAGTACGTGGCCTGACGCAGGAGTTCATGGGCACCGTCCCAGGCCTGCGGCGGGGTGGGTACGGCCCCGGTCATCACCCCCGAGGTCTCGACCTCCGCCAGCGCCGCCGCGAAGTCCGCGCACACCGTCGCCGCGTCCCCGCACAGCATCCCGGGTGTGCCCTCCGGCACCCCCTCCGTGATGGTGTCCGCCGTGAACGACCCCTGCGGTCCCTGCGGCGCAACCTCCACCAGCAGTCGTACGAGCCGCCCGTACTCCTCCAACGAGGCGCCCTCGTCCGGCCGTTGGTCCAGCAGCCGCGCGAGCTGCTCGACCACGGTGGCCCTCCCGGGGAAGACCTCCACCAGCGCGTGCCGGGTGTTCTTGTCGAGTGCGGGGCGGCTGGGCGCCACGGCCGGGACCGGCTCGAGGTCGGGGATCGGCTCGTCCGAGAACCGCATCGAGGGCCACAGCACGCCCACGTACCCCAGCTTCGCGTGCGGCGCGAGCGCCGGGAACGGGGCGAGGAAGCGGCTGTACAGGCGGGTCGCACCGGACCGGTCGCTGTTCCAGCCGTGGGCGAAGACGACCAGGTCCACGACCCCGCGCCTGCGGACCCCGTCGAGCAGCCGGTCCCGCTGACCGGTGTCCACGTCGCCGTCCGCGTCGAAGGTCAGTTCCCAGTAGGGAGTCACACTCATTTCCGGATCCGCCATGACGAGCCCCCTTCGGCTCCCGTCGGTGGTGCGCTCAGGCGCATGGTCCTGCCAACGGCGAAGGATGGCCATACGTCACGTAGGGCTCTTGATACCGACTACCGGTACAGCAAGTACTCCTTGCGTACTTTGCGGAACGCCGCCAGCTCCTCCTGCCAGCCCGCCACGACCTCGTCCGTGTCGGCCCCCGCGTCGATCATCGTCCGCACCCGCGCCGAACCGGTCAGCTTGTCGATCCAGTTGTCCGGACGCCAGGCGAAGCCGCTCCACACCTTCCTGGCGGTCACCAGGAGGCCGATCCCGGTGCGCACCGGGTCGTACGCGGCCCGGTCGTGGACATGGATCTGTACGCCCCCGATGGTCTTCCCCTGGAACTTGGAGAACGTCGGCGCGAAGTAGGCCTCCCTGAAGTGCGCGCCGGGCAGCCCGAGCTCGTTCGCGGCGGCCGCCCACCTCCGGTCGACGCCCTCCGCGCCCAGCAGTTCGAACGGCCGCGTGGTGCCGCGCCCCTCCGACAGGTTCGTCCCCTCGAAGAGACACGTGCCCGCGTACACGAGCGCGGTGTCCGGCGTCGGCATGTTCGGGCTCGGCGGCACCCAGGGCAGCCCGGAGTCGTCGTGGAAACGCGACCGCTTCCACCCCGACATCAGTACGGTCTCCAGCGGTACGGGCGTGGTGAGGAACTCCTCGTTGAACAGCCGTGCCAGCTCCGCCACCGTCATCCCGTGCGCCTGGGAGATGGGCTGCCGCCCGACGAACGTCGCGAACTCCTTGTGCAGCACGGGCCCTTGGGCGCTCCGCCCGGTGATCGGGTTCGGCCGGTCCAGTACGACGAAGCGCTTCCCGGCGAGCTGGGCCGCCTCCATGCAGTCGTACAGCGTCCAGATGTACGTGTAGAAGCGGGCTCCCACGTCCTGGATGTCGAAGACGACCGTGTCCACGCCGGAGGCGGTGAAGACGTCCGCGAGGGGACGGCCGCTCTTCAGGTACGTGTCGTAGACCGGCAGCCCGGTCGCCGGGTCGTCGTGGCGGCCCTCGGAGCCGCCGGCCTGGGCGGTGCCCCGGAAGCCGTGCTCCGGGCCGAAGACGGCTGTGAGGTCCACGCGGTCGTCGGCGTGCATCACGTCGACGATGTGACGGGCGTCCTGGGTGATGCCGGTGGGGTTGGTGACGATGCCGACCCTCTGACCGCCCAGGGTTCGGTAACCGCCGGCGGCCAGACGCTCGAAGCCGGTACGAAGCCCTTGGCGGGCCGCCTCGGCCGGGGGAGCGGTGGTGAGGCTCGCGGTGGCGGCTGTGGAGGCGGTGGCTGCCGTGGAGGCGGCGAGGAAGGTGCGGCGGGAGAGGCGCATGGGGGGTGACCTCCGGGTCGCGGGAAGCGGCGTATACGCAAGCTAAGCGCTCCCGCGGGTGGTTTGTAACCTGCGGGGCGGTTGTGGCTGGTCGCGCCCACGCGGCGGAGCCGCGGATGTCGCAGCCCCGCGCCCCTTCGGGGCGCTCCCGCCGGTGTGCGCTGCGAGTGGCTCTTCTCTGCCGCATACCGACCGGTTAGTCTGGTCGTCCGAGTGGAGCCGTTCGTGGTACGTCGCGTCGAAGTCGAAGGAGACCGATCGTGGGAGCCGTACAGGGTGCGGGTGTGGTCGTCACAGGGGCCGGGGGCGGGATCGGGGCCGCTCTGGCGCGGCGGTTCGCCGCCGAGGGGGCCAGGGTCGTGGTGAACGACCTGAACGCTGACCGGGCCAAGGCCGTGGCCGACGAGATCGGCGGCATCGCGGTGCCCGGGGACGCGTCCTCGATCATCGCCGAGGCGCGTGACGCGCTCGGCGGCACCGTGGACGTGTACTGCGCGAATGCCGGGCTCGCCTCCGGCGGGACGGAAGCGGCCGACGAGAAGGTGTGGGCGCTCGCCTGGGACGTCAACGTGATGGCCCACGTCCGGGCGGCCCACGAGCTGCTGCCGGCATGGCTGGAGCGGGGCAGCGGGCGCTTCGTCTCGACGGTCTCGGCGGCGGGGCTGCTGACGATGATCGGCGCGGCGCCCTACAGCGTCACCAAGCACGGGGCGTACGCCTTCGCCGAATGGCTGTCCCTCACCTACCGGCACCGGGGCGTCAAGGTCCACGCGATCTGCCCGCAGGGCGTGCGCACCGACATGCTGACGGCCTCCGGCAGCGCGGGCGACCTGGTGCTCGCGCCGACCGCGATCGAGCCGGAGGACGTGGCCGACGCGCTCTTCGAGGGCATCGAGAAGGACCGCTTCCTGATCCTGCCGCACCCCGAGGTCGCCGGTTTCTACCAGGCCAGGGCGGCCGACCCGGAGCGCTGGCTGACGAACATGAACCACATCCAGCAGAAGTGGGAGACGACGGGCTGACGGCCCTGCCCGGCGGACGGGTGCCGGGGAGTGGGATGATCCTCCGGCGGGAGCGCCCGATTCCGGCCGGTAGGGAACCGGCCGGGGGCCGACGGGTGACCACCGCCAGGCGACAACAGAACCTCGGAAGGCAGGTGGCGGCAGTGCCCAGGACGACGGACGGTGACGGTACTCCCGTCCCGCAGCGGCTGCTGGCGGCCGCCACCCGGCTCTTCGCCGAGCGGGGCTACGACCGCACCTCCGTGCAGGAGATCGTCGAGGCGGCCGGCGTCACCAAGGGCGCGCTGTACCACTACTTCGGCTCCAAGGACGACCTGCTGCACGAGGTGTACGCGCGCGTGCTGCGCATCCAGCAGGAGCGGCTCGACGCGTTCGCCGGGGCCGACGCGCCCGTCGAGGAGCGGCTGCGGAGTGCCGCCGCCGATGTCGTCGTCACCACCATCGACAACCTCGACGACGCGATGATCTTCTTCCGGTCCATGCACCATCTGAGCCCCGAGAAGAACAAGCAGGTCCGGGCGGAGCGTCGCCGTTACCACGAGCGCTTCCGGGCGCTCGTGGAGGAGGGTCAGGAGACGGGGGTCTTCTCCAGGGCCACCCCGGCCGACCTGGTGGTCGACTACCACTTCGGCTCGGTCCACCACCTGTCGACGTGGTACCGCCCCGGTGGCCCGATGGCCCCCCAGGAGGTGGCGGACCACCTGGCGGACCTGCTGCTCCGGGCGCTGCGGCCGTAGGGCAGAAGCACGGCCCTTGCGGGCCCCTGAGAAGCACGGGGCGGAGCCCGTGCTTCTCAGGGGCGCGGGGAACTGCGCGAGAAGCCCCACTCACCCGCACCCGACCACTCACCCCCCGCACACTCACACGTACCGCTTCAGCTCCCGCCGAGCGAGCGACCGCTGATGCACCTCGTCGGGCCCGTCCGCGATCATCAGCGTCCGCGCCCCCGCGTACAGCTCGGCCAGCGGGAAGTCCTGGCTGACACCCCCCGCACCGTGCAGCTGAATGGCCCGGTCGATGATGTCCACGACCGTCCGCGGCGTAGCGATCTTGATCGCCTGGATCTCCGCGTGGGCCCCCTTGTTGCCCACCGTGTCCATCATCCACGCCGTCTTCAGCACCAGCAGCCGCAACTGCTCCACCGCCACCCGCGCGTCGGCGATCCAGTTGTGCACGACCCCCTGCTGCGCCAGCGCCTTGCCGAAGGCCTCCCGCGCCACCGCCCGCCGGCACATCAGCTCGATCGCCCGCTCGGCCATCCCGATCAGCCGCATGCAGTGATGGATGCGCCCCGGTCCGAGCCGCGCCTGCGCGATGGCGAAACCGCCGCCCTCCTCGCCGATCAGGTTGGCGGCCGGCACCCGCGCGCCCTCGAAGACCACCTCGGCGTGCCCGCCGTGGGAGTGGTCCTCGTAGCCGAACACCCGCATCGCGCGCTTCACCGTGACACCCGGAGTGTCACGCGGGACCAGGATCATCGACTGCTGGCGGCGGATGTCGGCCCCGTTCGGGTCCGTCTTGCCCATCACGATGAAGATCCGGCAGTCGGGGTTCATGGCCCCGGAGATGTACCACTTGCGCCCGGTGACGACATAGTCGTCGCCGTCCCGCTCGATCAGCGTGGTGATGTTGGTGGCGTCCGAGGAGGCCACCTCCGGCTCGGTCATCGCGAAGGCCGACCGGATCTCACCGGCGAGCAGCGGCTCCAGCCACTGCTTCTGCTGCGTCTCGTCGCCGAACTGGCTCAGCACCTCCATGTTGCCCGTGTCGGGCGCCGCGCAGTTCAGCGCGGTCGGCGCCAACTGCGGGGACCGGCCGGTGATCTCGGCGAGCGGCGCGTACTGGAGGTTGGTGAGCCCTGCCCCGTACTCGGAGTCGGGCAGGAAGAGGTTCCACAGGCCCTGCCTGCGCGCCTCGGCCTTCAGCTCCTCCACCACGGCGGGCGTGTCCCACGGTGAGGCCAGCTCGGCGCGCTGCTCCTCGGCCACGGCTTCCGCCGGGTACACGTACGCGTCCATGAAGGCGAGGAGCCTGGCGCGCAGCTCCTCCGTGCGGGCGTCGAATGCGAAGTCCATGGTGGGTCAGTCCTCCTGGGAGCCGGCGCGAAGAGTCGTCAGGCCGTGTGCGATGAAGACGGGGACCAGGTCGCCGATGCGGTCGAAGCCGCGGCCGACCGTCTGGCCGAGCGTGTACCGGTAGTGGATGCCCTCCAGGATCACGGCGAGCTTGAACCACGCGAACGCCGTGTACCAGGACACCGAGGAGACGTCGCGGCCCGAACGTGCCGCGTACCGCTCGACGATCTCGGCCGGATCCGGATGCCCGGCCGCCGCCGCGGTCGTGGAGACGGGGGAGTCGGGCGTTGCCAGCGGCACGCTGTACATCACCAGCAGGCCCAGGTCGGTGAGCGGATCGCCGAGCGTCGACATCTCCCAGTCGAGGATCGCCCTGATCCGGTCGTCGTCACCCAGCAGGACGTTGTCGAGCCGGTAGTCACCGTGCACGACGGTCGGGGCGGGGGAGCGGGGCAGTTGGCGCCCCAGGGCCGCGTGCAGTTCGTCGATGCCGGCCAGCTCGCGGTTGCGGGACGCGTCCAACTGCTTGCCCCAGCGCCGCAGCTGCCGGTCCAGGAAGCCCTCCGGGCGCCCGAAGTCGGCGAGGCCCACCTCGGCGGGGTCCACCGCGTGCAGCTCGACGAGGGTGTCGACCAGGCCCAGCACGGCGGCCCGGGTGCGGTCCGGGCCCAGCGGGGCCAGCTCCTCGGCGGTGCGGTAGGGGGTGCCCTCGACGAAGTCCATGACGTAGAAGGGCGCGCCGAGCACGTCCTCGTCCTCGCAGAGCAGCACCGGACGCGGCACCGGTACGTCCGTCGCGTACAGCGCGCTGATCACCCGGTGCTCGCGCTTCATGTCGTGCGCGGTCGCCAGCACATGGCCCAGCGGAGGCCGCCGGACGACCCACTTCGCGGCGCCGTCCGTGACCTCGTACGTCAGGTTCGACCGTCCGCCCTCGATCAGCCGGCCGGTGAGCGGGCCGCCCACGAGTCCGGGCCGCTCGGTGTAGAGCAGGGCGCGGAGCCGGTCGGGATCGAGACCTGGCGGGTGGTCTGGGTGCATCATCGCTCCTACACGCGGATTACCGTGACCCGACTCATGATGCCGACCGGTCGGTATGTCGTCCAGTGGGCGACACGAAAGTGACCGGAGTCTCGACAGGATCTCGACGGGATCCGGCCGGGCGCGGCCGCATCCCGGGGCGGGCCGTCACGCGTGGCAGGTCATCATCTCCCCGCCGTTGATGGTCGCCATGTCCATGAACCCGGCGAACGGGTCCACGCCCTCGCCTTCCGGCTCCCCGTCCAGCTCGGCGTACGCCCTCCGCAGGTTCGCCACCAGCCGCTCGCTCTCCGGCAGCGCCGCGTACTCCCCGAGATCCGTGCTCCGGGCCGCCTCCAGCGGCGTCAGCCCCGCCGCGTGCGACTTCTCGGCGATCTCGGCCACGAACCGCATGTACCGCTCGGCCCTGTCGAAGGCGGACGGGTCGGTGACCGGCCCGTGTCCCGGTACGACGGTCTCGGCGCCCAGCTCGCGCAGCAGCGCCAGCGCCCGCAGTGAACCGCTCAGCGAGCCCATCAGGAAGAACGGCGTCCCGCCCTCGAAGACCAGGTCCCCCGCGAACAGCACCCGCCGGTGCGGCAGCCACACGACCGAGTCGCCGACCGTGTGCGAGACGCCGGGGTGGATGACCTGGGCCTCGATATCGCCGACGTGGAGCGTCACGCGGTCGTCGTACGTCAGGTCCGCGCCCTGAATGCCGACGTCACCGAAGTCGGTCCGCGGCCACAGCAGGTGGAGGTGGAGCCCGCTGGCGAGGGCCTCGCGGCGGCAGGCCGCGTGGGAGACGAGGGTGGCGGACGGCGTGAAGAAGCCGTTGCCGTAGGTGTGGTCCCCGTGGTGGTGGGTGTTGACCAGGAGTCGGGGCTTCGGGACGCCGGTCGCGTCGAGCGCGGCGCCCAGGGCGCGGGTCCTGCGCTCCGTCGCCGCCGTGTCCACGAGCAGGGTGGTGGTCCCGTCACTCACGAAACCGGAGTTGTTCAGACACCATCCGCCGTCCGGCTGCGCATACGCGTACACGTCGCTCGCGAGCTCGACGGTGTACGGCTCTCCTGCGGTCACGGTGACCCCCTTCGTCCCCCCGGATCGTCGCCAACTGGTGCTCAGAGCCTGCCAGTCGGTGACGATCCGGTGGAATCCGGGGTACGGAAACGGCGCGGGCGGTTGTGCTACCGCCCGCCGGCCGCCCCCCGCCGTCGGCCGTCAGTGCCTCAGTGGTCGTCCCAGTGACCGTCGTGGGCGGCGTGCCGGTGTCCGTCGTGCACATAGTCCACGTGGTCCCCGTGCGTGACCGCCTGGTGCCCGCAGTCCTCGCCGTGCTCGTGGCCGTGACCGTCGTGCGCGGTGTGCCCGCTCGGCTCGCATTCGTCCCAGTGGCCGGAGTGCTCGCGGTGCAGATGCCCGTCGTGCGCGTAGTCGGTGTGGTCACCGTGCGACACGGCGGTGTGCCCGCAGGCGGGGCCATGGTCGTGGTCGTGGACGGGGTGTTCCTGGTGCAGGGTGGTCATCGCGCTCACCTTCGGTGGTACGGGGGTGACATGGCCAGGCTAGTCACAGAAGTCCCACTTCTACCTTTTTGAAACTCCATGCGCGCACCAAGGCCTGCCCCCGCTTCGGTCTGTCCGATCGCTCTGCGTTGCCCCATGTCGCCCTCCGTGGCGGCCTGTCGCTCGGCGGCCCGTGGCGCCAGGGCCCGGTGTCAGGACACCAGGGCCGCGCCGCACACCGCGAGGGCGATCACACACAGGACGGCCGCCGCGGCCGTCCGGGGTACGAGGACCGGCGGGCGGGAGGCCGCCAGGGCCTCGATACGGCGATGGGCGAGCGCCAGGAAGCCCAGCCACAGCACCACGCACAGGGCCGCGGCCACCACTCCGGCCGTCGACGGCCCGCCGTGCAGCGCGGACTTCGCGGCGAGCACGGCGATCACGGCACCCGCGAGGGTCGTACGCCGCCAGGCGAGCCGGGTGCGCTCGGGCTGGAGGCCGGGGTCGCGGTCGGGGGCCCCGGGGAGAGCGGGCGGCGGGCTCACCCCTCCCACCCGACCAGCACCACGGCGACCATGGCGACGGCGACCACGGCGACGACAAGGCCGAGCACCGCCGGGAAGCGGGACACCGGCAGATCCTCCCCGCGCCGCATCGCCCGCTCGCAGCGCACCCAGTGGTTGACCGCGCGCAACGCGCACAGCACCCCGGCGGCCAGCAGGGCGAGCGCGAGCCCGACGCGCCAGCCCCAGCGCAGGTCCGGCAGGAACTGGTCCACCGCGAAACCGCCGCCGACGAGGGCGAGCGCGGTACGCAGCCAGGCCAGGAACGTCCGCTCGTTGGCCAGGGAGAACCGGTAGTCCGGGGTCCGGCCCTCCTCCCGGATCTCACCGGGGGCGAACCAGAGCCGGACGTTCTGTACAAATTCGATCACTCGCAGGACATTACCGGTCGGCTTCGGAGTGCAGGTCGCCCTCCCCGCGCTTCACCCCGCGGCCCTGCGCGCCCTCAGTCGCTGGTACGCCGCCACCCCGTCCGGCACCCACTCCCACTCGCCCAGTCGCCGCTCCACCTCGGCCTCCGCCAGGAAGCCGTGCCAGGCGACCTCCTCCGCCTGAGGGTCCACCGGCAGGTCGCAGCGGACCTCGTACACGGCCGACCACCAGGTCCGCCCGGCCCCGTCGTCGTACAGGAACTTGAACAGCGGGTCGGGCCGGGGCAGCCCGGAGACACCCAGCTCCTCCTCGGCCTCGCGCAGCGCCGCGTCGTCGTAGGACTCGCCCGCTCCGACGACCCCGCCCACGAACATGTCGTACAGCGACGGAAAGATCAGCTTCGTGCCCGTCCGGCGATGCACGAAGATCATTCCCTCGGCGTCCCTGACCAGCACGAACACGGCCCGATGACGCATTCCCCGGGCGTACACCTCGCCCCGTGGGGCCTGCCCGATGACCTGGTCGCTCTCGTCCACGATGTCGAGGATCTCGTCGGCGGCACTCATGTCCCCATCCAAGCAGGGGGCGGGTGGGGCGAGCGTGGGGGCCGGCTGCGGATCGGTGGAGCGAGCGTGGGGTCGGCTGCGCGTGGGCGGGGCGAGAAGCGAGGGGCGCAGCCCCTGCTTCTCAGGGGCGCGGGGAACTGCGCGAGAAGCCCCACTCACCCGCACTCGCCACGCAACCCGCACTCGCCACGCAACCCGCACTCGCCGCTCAGCCGCACTCGCCAGGCAACCCGCACTCGCCGCTCAGCCGCACTCGCCAGGCAACCCGCACTCGCCGCTCAGCCGCACTCGCCACGCAACCCGCACTCGCCACTCAGCCGCACTCGCTACGCAACCCGCACCCCCGAGGTCTCCCGCGTCCCCCCGGAGGACCCGCACGGCATCGCGGGATGCATCCCGAGGAGCACCACCCCCACGACGACCCCCGCCAGCCCCGCCGCCTCCCACGCGAGCGCCCCCGCGTCCATCCGCAGCCGGTCCCCCAGGAACCCCACCCCGCACGCGATCCCCGCCAGCGGCTGCGCCGCGGTGAGCGCCGGCAGGGACATCCGCAGCGGCGCCGCCTCGAAGGCGCTCTGCACGAGCAGGAGCCCGGTCGCGCCGAGCAGCACGACCCCGTACGGCTGCCACGAGGTGAACAGTCCGCCCCAGCCGGCCCCAGCGAACAGCTGCCCGCTGATCCGGGTGAGCGCGTCCTGGACGCCGTAGAGGAGCCCGGCCGCGACCGCCAGCAGCACCGGCGCCGCACTGAGCCGCGACCGCTTCGCGTATGTCGTGAGCAGGAGCGCGAGTCCCAGCATCACGCCGATGATCAGCCACTGCCGGAAGGGGCCGCCGACCGCCGCCCCGCCCTCCGGCCGCCCGGCGACGATGAACGCGGTGACTCCGCCCGCGAGCAGCACCAGCCCCGCCCAGCCCTGGCGGCCCAGCGGCTGACGGGTCTGCCGACGGGAGAGGGCGAGGGCGAAGAGGAGGTTCGTGGCGAGGAGCGGCTCCACGAGGGTGACCTCGCCCTGACTGAGAGCGATCGCGCCCAGGGCCATGCCGCACACCATCAGCCCGATGCCGCCGAGCCAGCGTGGCACCCGGATCAGGTCGAGCAGCAGCCGGGGCGAGAGGAAGTCGCCCAGTGGGGCGTGCGCGGCGGCCTGCTGCTGGAGAACGAAGCCGAAGCCCAGACAGCAGGCGGCGCCGACGGAGAGAAGAAGAACGAGAACCGACACGCGGAATACCTCGGGTCGTCGGACGGGCCGCGGCGAGCGTCCCACCGGACGTCCCGCTCGGTATCCCGACGTGGAGGTGATTTGTACCTCGACGGGTGGCCCGATACGTATTCGGACGACTCTAGCCGCCTCGCCGAGGGCTGTCCGTAAGAGGAGACACATCTCTGCAGTTGACTAGGTCACGCCTTCTGCCGAAGGATCTGGTCTCAAAGCTGCTGACCGGCCGGTAACAAAGCCTGGGGGCCGTGCCTTGCCTGCTTCGGCCTGCCCCCGCTTGCCTGACCCGTTCCCGAGAGGACGTCCTCCAATGTCGTACGACGCAGATGTGATCGTGATCGGGGCGGGCCTCGCGGGGCTCGCGGCGACCGCGGAGCTCGTCGACGCGGGCCGCAAGGTGATCCTCCTCGACCAGGAGCCGGAGCAGTCGATCGGCGGCCAGGCGCACTGGTCCTTCGGAGGGCTCTTCTTCGTCGACTCGCCCGAGCAGCGCCGCCTGCGTATCAAGGACAGCCACGCGCTCGCCCTCCAGGACTGGATGGGCACGGCTGCCTTCGACCGCGAGGAGGACCGCTGGCCGCGCAAGTGGGCCGAGGCATACGTCGACTTCGCGGCCGGTGAGAAGCGCTCCTGGCTCCACCAGCAGGGCGTCCGGTTCTTCCCGGTGGTCGGCTGGGCCGAGCGCGGCGGCTACGACGCCAACGGGCACGGCAACTCCGTCCCCCGCTTCCACATCACCTGGGGCACCGGCCCCGGCCTCGTCGAGCCCTTCGAGCGGCGGGTGCGGGAGGGCGTGGCCCGGGGGCTGGTCCAGCTGAAGTTCCGGCACCGGGTGACCGGCCTGTCGCGCAGCGCGGGCGCCGTCGACACCGTCACCGGCGAGATCCTGGAGCCGTCGGCCATCGAGCGCGGCCAGGCCAGCAGCCGCGAGGTCACCGGTGCCTTCGAACTGAAGGCCCAGGCGGTGATCGTCACCTCCGGCGGCATCGGCGGCAACCACGACCTCGTCCGCGCCAACTGGCCCGAGCGCCTCGGCAACCCCCCGGAGAAGATGATCTCCGGCGTACCCGCCCATGTCGACGGCCGGATGCTCGGCATCGCCGAGGAGGCGGGCGCCCGCCTCATCAACCGCGACCGCATGTGGCACTACACCGAGGGCATCCAGAACTGGAACCCCATCTGGGAGAACCACGGCATCCGTGTCCTGCCCGGCCCGTCCTCGCTCTGGCTGGACGCCCGCGGCAAGCGACTTCCCGTGCCGCTCTTCCCGGGCTTCGACACCCTCGGCACCCTCGACCACATCATGAAGACCGGCTACGACTACACGTGGTTCGTCCTCGACCAGAAGATCATCGGCAAGGAGTTCGCCCTCTCCGGCTCCGAGCAGAACCCCGACCTGACCGGCAAGTCCATCAAGGACGTCTTCATCCGGGCCCGCGCGGACGTCCCCGGCCCGGTGAAGGCCTTCATGGACAACGGCGTCGACTTCGTCGTCGAGAAGGACCTCGGGTCCCTCGTGCGCGGTATGAACGCGCTCACGAAGGAGCCGCTGATCGACGAGGCCGAGCTGCGCCGCGAGATCGTCTCCCGGGACCGTGAGGTCGCCAACCCGTTCACCAAGGACCTCCAAATCATGTCGATCCGGGGGGCCCGCAACTACCTCGGCGACAAGCTCATCCGCACCGCCGCCCCGCACCGCATCCTCGACCCGAAGGCGGGTCCGCTGATCGCCGTCCGCCTCAACATCCTGACGCGCAAGACCCTCGGTGGTCTGGAGACCGACCTCTCCTCCCGCGTCCTCACCGAGGGCGGCGACCCGCTGGAGGGCGTGTACGCGGCGGGTGAGGCCGCCGGCTTCGGCGGCGGCGGTGTCCACGGCTACCGCTCCCTGGAGGGCACGTTCCTCGGCGGCTGCCTGTTCTCCGGCCGCACGGCCGGCCGCGCGGCGGCGAAGGCGGTGCGCTGAGCGGGGGAGGCCGAGAAGCCTTACCGAATCCTGACGAATATCCGCCGCCACTGGCCCGACCGGGGCGGCGGATGGTCGAATCGGTAGGTGAACCCTGAACATCCCGAAGCGCGGCCCGTGCCGACGGAACACCCCCAAGACCGGACGGGCCCGGACCGCCAGGACGGCCAGGAACCCGAGCGGGGCAAGCCCATCGGCCGCCGTGTCCTCCTCGGCACCCTCGGACTCGGCGCCCTCGGCGTGGTCTCCGCGCCCGTCCTCCAGCGAGGCATGGAGGCGTTCCTCGGCGAGGCGGCCCAGAAGGACCCCACCGGCCTGACGGGGCTGCTCCCCAACGGCGGCGGCTTCCGCTACTACTCGGTGACGTCGTCCGTCCCCCGCAGGACCGCGAAGAACTACCGCCTCACCGTCGGCGGTCTGGTCGACAGGCCGACCTCGTACACCCTCGCGGACCTGCGGGCCCTCCCGCAGACCCGGATGGTCAAGGACGTCCAGTGCGTCACGGGCTGGCGGGTCCCGGACACCCCCTTCGAGGGCGTGCGGCTCTCCGCGCTGCTGGACGCGGCCGGCGTCCGCTCCTCGGCGGGCGCGGTCCGCTTCACCTGCTTCGACGGGGCCTACAGTGAGAGCCTCACCCTGGAGCAGGCCCGCCGCGCGGACGTCCTGGTGGCCCTCCGTATGCAGGACAAGGACATCAGCCACAACCACGGCGGCCCCGTCCGCCTCTACGTGGCCCCCATGTACTTCTACAAGTCGGCCAAATGGCTCTCCGGCATCGAGGTCACCGAGGAGGTCGAGCCCGGCTACTGGGAGGAGCGGGGCTATGACATCGACGCGTGGGTCGGCCGATCGAACGGGCGGGACGATGAACCGACAACTTGAGGTGCCCCCCGTCCGGGCGGAGGCCCGCGTCAGGCGCTTCACGGCCGCCGAACGCTGGATCCACCGCACGACGGCCGCACTGATGGGCATCTGCGTGGCGACGGCGGCCTGCCTCTACGTCCCCGCCGTCGCCGAACTGGTCGGCCGCCGGGCCCTGGTGGTCACGGTCCACAAGTGGACGGGCCTGCTTCTGCCCCTCCCCGTTCTCGCGGGCCTGGCCTCCCGCGCGTTCCGCGCGGACCTCGGCCGACTGAACCGCTGGGGCCCGCACGACCGCGTCTGGCTCCGCTTCGACG
>NZ_LRTR01000473.1 GCF_001550375.1 Streptomyces europaeiscabiei
GCGTCTGGCTCCGCGCCGCCCGCCGCCGCGCCCCGGGCGCACGCCCCGCCGCCAAGTTCAACGCCGGCCAGAAGCTCTACGCCTCCTGGATCGCCGGCGCCACCCTCGTCATGCTCGCCACGGGCCTGATGATGTGGTTCACCCACCTCACCCCGCTGATGTGGCGCACCAGCGCGACCTTCGTCCACGACTGGCTGGCCCTGACGATCGGCGTCGTCCTGGCGGGCCACATCGGCATGGCCCTGGGCGACCCCGAGGCCCGCCGGGGCCTGCGCACGGGCTCGGTCAGCCGGGAATGGGCGGACCGGGAACACCCGCTGTGGCGGCCGTAGCGCCGGACCCAGCCGGAAGTCCCCGGTCTTGTGGTCAGCCTTGGGGCTCCTGCGGTTTGACCTCGACCTCGCGCAGGCCCTGCTCCTTGAGCCCGGTGCGCGCCTCGGTGCGGTGTCCCCGGGCGACGTAGTCGCGCACGACCGCTTCGACGGCGTCCTGGGGCGAGCCGACCCCGGCCAGGACCATCACTTCCACCACCAGTTCGGCATCGAGACTGATGTTGACCTTGGCCACGAGCGGCCCCCTTCGTCGGTCCGGGACTCCAACAGCCGCACAGCGGCGACTCGTTCCCCTGAGGCTAGGTTCCACAGGACAACAACAGGGCGAACGTTGCCCGATACGGCGCTAGATCACCAGCGACAACAGCAGCACGATCGCCCCCGCCACCACCGAGATGATCGTCTCCATCACCGACCAGGTCTTGATGGTCTGGCCGACGGTCATCCCGAAGTACTCCTTCACCATCCAGAACCCGGCGTCGTTGACATGGCTGAAGAAGAGCGAGCCGGCGCCGATCGCGAGGACCAGCAGGGCCGTGTGGGTGGTCGACATGTCCGCGGCGAGAGGGGCCACCAGCCCCGCCGCCGAGATCGTGGCGACCGTCGCCGAGCCGGTCGCCAGCCGGATCGCCACCGCGATCAGCCAGGCCAGGACGAGCGCGGGGATCGACCAGTCCTCGGAGATCTCCAGGATCATCCGGCCGACCCCGGAGTCGATGAGCGTCTGCTTGAAGCCGCCACCGGCACCGACGATCAGCAGGATCCCCGCGATGGGCGCGAGGGACTTCTCGACGGTCGACCCCAGCCGCTCCTTGGTGAACCCGGCCGCCCGCCCCAACGTGAACATGCCCACGATCACCGACGCGAGCAGCGCGATCAGCGGCGAGCCGGCCACGTCGAAGACCCGCTGCACCATCTGCTCGGGATCGTCCACGATGATGTCCACCAGCGCCTTGGCCAGCATCAGCACCACCGGCAGCAGCATGGTCGCGATGGTCGCGCCGAACCCGGGCCGCTTCTCCAGCTCCTCCGAGGCGCGCGCGGGGATCATGCGCTCGGGGACGGGCACATCCACCCAGCGCGCCGCGTACTTCGAGAACAGCGGCCCGGCGATGATCACGGTCGGTATCGCCACGAGCAGCCCCAGGGCCAGCGTGACACCCAGGTTGGCCTGCACCGCGTCGATCGCGACCAGCGGGCCGGGGTGCGGCGGGATCAGCCCGTGCATGACGGACAGACCGGCCAGGGCCGGGATGCCGATCCGCATCAGCGAGTAGTTGCCGCGCTTGGCGACCATCAGGACGACCGGGATCAGCAGCACGATCCCGACCTCGAAGAACAGCGGCAGCCCGATCACGGAGGCGATCAGTACCATCGCCCACGGCATCGCCCGCCCGCCGGCCCTGGCGAGGATCGTGTCGACGATCTGGTCGGCGCCCCCGGAGTCCGCCAGCAGCTTGCCGAGGATCGCACCCAGCGCGATGAGCACGCCCACCCCGGCCACGGTCGACCCGAGCCCGGTGGTGAAGCTGACGATCGCCTTGTCCAGCGGCGCCCCGGCGAACGCGCCGAGCGCGAGCGAGCCGATGGTCAGCGCCAGGAAGGCGTGCACCTTGAACCTGGTGATGAGCACGACGATGACGGCGATGCCCGCCAGTACGGCGATGCCCAGTTGAGCGTGTCCCGCCGAGGTGATCGGCTCGACGGGGTCCGCTGCCAGCAGCTCGACGTTGAGTCTGGTCACGGTGAATCCTTGAGTGGGGAAGTGGGGGACAAGGAGGAAGAGAAGAAGAAGCACGAGACAGCGGGACAGCGGGACAGCGGCCCTACGACCTGGCCGGGCCGAATCCCCGCAGCGCGACGACCGCCCGTTCGGCGATCTCCTCGGGCGCGCCCGACACGTCGACCGCGACGCCCGCCTCGTCCGCCTGAAGCGGCTGCAGCGTGGCGAACTGCGAGTCGAGCAGCGCCGTGGGCATGAAGTGGCCCTGCCGGTGGGACATCCGGTCCTCGATGAGCGCACGGTCACCGGCGAGGTGCACGAAGACGACTCCGGGCGCCGCGGCCCGCAGCCGGTCCCGGTACGCGCGCTTCAACGCGGAACAGCCGACCACCCCGCCGAGCCCGTCCCGGCCGTGCGCCCAGGCGCCGATGGCGTCCAGCCACGGCCCACGGTCCGCGTCGTCCAGCGGTGTCCCGGCCGACATCTTGGCGATGTTGGCCTCGGGGTGGAAGTCGTCGCCCTCGGCGTACGGAACGCCGAGCCGGGCCGCGAGAAGGGGACCGATCGTGGTCTTCCCGGTCCCTGCCACGCCCATCACCACGACGACGTGAGGGGTACGCATCACTACCTCGCTGTCTCCGTCGACACCTGGGACGTCACCCGACGTCGACGACACTGAAGCTCATTAGATACGACGAATTCAACCCCCCGACACAAATAAGTCTGACTTTTTCTCCGGGTCCCCCTCCTCGTACCCTGATCCCCATGAGCACACCGGGCCGGGGGCTGCACGGCCGAGTACTGGAAACCCTCGGACCGGCGATCACGGCGGGTGAGTACCCGCCGGGGAGCGTGCTGCGCACGGACGAACTCGCCCAGACCTTCGAGGTGTCCCGCTCGGTGATGCGCGAGGCGGTCCGCGTCCTGGAGTCCATGCACCTGGTCGAGTCACGCCGCAGGGTCGGCGTGATCGTCCGCCCGTCCGTCGAGTGGAACGTCTACGACCCCCAGGTCATCCGCTGGCGCCTGGCCGGCGCGGACCGCCCCCGTCAACTGCGCTCGCTCACGGTCCTGCGCTCGGCGGTCGAACCGATCGCCGCGGGCCTCGCCGCCCGCAACGCCACGGCCGAGCAGTGCGCCGCACTCACCGAGTGCGCCATCGGCATGGTCGCCCACTCACGCGGCCACAAGCTGGACGGCTACCTCCACCACGACGTCGCCTTCCACCGCCTGATCCTCACCGCCTCCGGCAACGAGATGTTCGCCCGCCTCGGCGACGTCGTCGAGGAGGTCCTCGCCGGCCGCACCCACCACGCCGTCATGTTCGACGACCCCGACCCGGTCGCCGTCACCCTCCACGTCCAGGTGGCCGAGGCCATCCGGGAACACGACGCCCCCCGAGCCGAGGAACTCACCAGGGAGATCACCACGGGCGCCCTCCAGGAACTCGACATCCTGGCGCCCAACAGCCACTCCCCGGCCGCCGGTTGACCTGGGGCTCCAGTGCCGCGGCACTAGGCCAGGAACTCCCCGTCCACATAGACCCAGGCCCCGTCCACCCGCTCGAACCGGCTCCGCTCGTGCATCGAGCCGCCCCGGAACGAGGCGCGGAAGGTGACGGTGCCGGTGGCGTGGAAGGCCGAGCCGTCCCGGGTGTCCAGGATTTCCAGGCCGGTCCAGCGCATGGTCGTGTCGAAGTCGACGCCGGCGGGCCGCGTCCGGGGATGCCAGGTGCGCAACAGGTACGCCTCGTCGCGCACGACGAACGCGCTGTACCGCGACCGCATCAGCGCCTCGGCGGTCGGTGCGGCGGCGGCGCCGCCCGAGTGGTAGCGGCCGCAGCAGGCCTCGTACGCCTCGGGCAACCCGCAGGGGCACGTACGAGGAGCCTGCGACGAGGCTTTCGCGGGACTCTTCGACCTGGCCCTGGCACTGCTGCGGCGCGACGACATGCCCGCCATTGTGCCCGCCCCACGAACCCCGACCCACACGAGGCGGCGCCTGCCTCCGGTCGGCGGCCTACGCCGAGCCGGAGTTCGTCGGTGGGTACGGTGGGCGCGCCGGGACGACGGGCCCCTTCGGCGCGGGCAGCGGCGGCAGCGC
>NZ_LRTR01000474.1 GCF_001550375.1 Streptomyces europaeiscabiei
CGGGCTCCCGCAGCCACGCCCGGAACAGGGCGTCCAGCGGTCCGTCCGCGTAGCGCCCGGCGTGCGCGACGAAGCCGGCCGTCGTGACGGCGCCGCCGCGATGGACGGTCGCCCAGCCGCGCAGCATCCGGAAGAACGCGTCGTCGCCGAGCGCACATCGGACCGCGTGCACGGTCAGGCCGCCGCGCTCGTAGAGCCGGTCGTCGAACATCAGCTTGCGGCCCGGATCGGCCAGCCGCAGGTCCTGGGGGAGCGCGGCGAGCTTCCGGTGCGCGACGGCGGCCAGTTGCTGCGCCGTACGTCCGCCGGAGCGCTCCGACCACAGCCACTCCGCGTACTTGGCGAACCCCTCGTTCAGCCAGATGTGCCGCCAGTCGGCGATGGACACACTGTTGCCGAACCACTGGTGCGCCAGCTCGTGCGCGACCAGCCGCTCCGAACCCCGCGCCCCGTCCACATGGTTGGCGCCGAACAGCGACAACCCCTGTGCCTCGACCGGGACATCGAGCTCCTCCTCGGTCACCACCACCGCGTACTCCCCGAACGGGTACGGCCCGAAGAGCTCCTCGAACAGCTCCATCATGACCGGCTGCCGCGCGAAGTCCCGGGAGAACTCGGTGAGGAGGTGGGCCGGTATGTGCCCGTGCTGGGGTATGCCTCCGGGGCGCGGGTCGCCCAGCAGCACGGTCTGGTACTTGCCGATCGACAGACCGACCAGATAGCTCGACGTCGGCGCCGACTGCTCGTACACCCACGTCGTCGTGGACGCCTTCGCCGTACGGGTGAGCAGCCGCCCGCCCGCCACCACCTGGTACGCGGACGGCGTCGTGACCGAGATCTGGTACGAGGCCTTGTCGGCGGGCCGGTCGTTGCACGGATACCAGGACGGCGCCCCGACCGGCTGGCTCGCCACCAGCGCCCCGTCGGTGAGCTCCTCCCAACCGATCCCGCCCCAAGGGCTGTTGACCGGTTTGGGATTGCCCGACCAGTGGACCTCGACCGTGAACGCGGCCCCGGGCCGGATCGGCTTCGCGGGCCGGATGCGCAGCCTGCCGCCCCGGTGCGTGTAGTGCGGCGCCCGGCCGTCGACCCGCACCCGGCCGATCTTGAAGTCGGCGAGGTTCAGCTGGAACTCGGCGAGCGCGACCCGGCCCGCGATGGCGTTGAGCCGCGCGGTGCCCGACAGCCGGTTCGGCCCCGGCCGGTAGTCCACAGCCAGCTCGTACCGATGCACCCGGTAACGGGAATCACCGTTCGCCGGGAAGTACGGGTCCGGACCCACTGACTGCTGAACCGCCACTGCCGCTTCTGCTCCCCGCTCAGCTCTCGTACGACGTCCATCGTCCCCCGAGTACCCCGACGTCGCACGAGCCGCATTCAGCGGCGCCATGCTTCGATCGGGTTGCCCAGCCACCGGGTGTCGTCGGGAACGGACTCCGCGGCCATGACCAGCGACGCCGGACCCAGCGTGGTGCGGGCCCCGACCACGCTGCCGGGCAGGACGATGCCGCCCGGGCCCAAGGTGGCACCCTCACGGAGCTCAACAGTATCCGTCCGCAAGATCCGGTCGTGGAAGAGGTGGGTCTGGAGCACGCACCCCCGGTTCACCGTCGCCCCGTCGCCGAGCGTGACGAGGTCGGTCTCGGGTAGCCAGTAACTCTCGATCCACACCCCCTTGCCGATCCTCGCCCCGAGCCCGCGCAGCCATACGTTCAGCACCGGTGTACCCGGCACCGACCCGGCCAGCCACGGCACGGCCAGCACCTCGACGAAGGTGTCCGCCAGCTCGTTGCGCCACACGAAACCGCTCCACAGCGGATGCTCACCCGTGTGGTGCCGCCCCACGAGCAGCCACTTCGCGACGATCGACACCAGACAGGCCAGCAGACCCACCCCGAGCAGCACGACCCCGCCCAGCAGCCACGCCCAGCCGTCCAGCACGCTCAGCGCCGCCACCGTCAGCAGCGCGAGGCCCGCCGAGCAGAACACCGGCACGATCCGGCACAGCTCCACCAGGGCCCGCGCCCACAGCAGCCGCGCGGGCGGCTCGTACGTCAGGCTCTGGTCACCGTCCGCGGCCGACCGGGGCAGCTTCACCGGCGGCAGCCCCAGGTACGAGCTGCCCTTCTTGGCTTTCTTCGGCGTCGCCGACAACACACCCACCAGGCCGCCCTCCGGCACGGACCGTCCCGGCGCGGTCATCCCGGAGTTCCCGAGGAACGCCCGCCGCCCGATCTCCGCCCGCCCGATCCGCAGCCAGCCACCCCCCAGCTCGTACGGCGCGGTCAGCGTGTCGTCCGCGAGGAACGCCCCGTCGCCGACCGTCGTCAGACTCGGCAGCGCGAGGACGGTGGACACCTCGGCGCCCTTTCCGATCCGCATCCCGAGCAGCCGCAGCCACATCGGCGTGACCAGTCCGGCGTACAGCGGGAACAGCGTCTGCCGTGACCGGTCCATCAGCTGCGTGACCGTCCACGCCTGCCACCCCACCCGGCTGTGCGTCGGGTGCGTGCCCTCCCGCAGCCCCAGACTCAGCACCCGTACGGCGACGAGCAGCAGCAGCGCGTACGCCGCCCCGAACGCGAGCGTGGCCGGCACCAGTCCGAGCGCCGCACCCCGCACGGCTGCGCCGAGCCCTGTGTCCGCGGCCACGAACAGACTCAGCACGGCCAGCGAGGCGACCCCGGCGAGCACCGGCAGCGCGGTCAGCCCGACCCCCGTCACGCCGTACGACACCCGCCAGAACAGGCCCCGCTGCGGCCGTTCCCCGGGCCAGTTCCGCTTCGCCTTGCCCAGCTTGACCGCAGGTGCCCCGGCCCAGCGCTGCCCGGTGGGGACCTGCCCGGCCACGGCCGACCCGGGCGCCACCTCGGCCCGCTTGCCGACCCTGGCGCCCGGCAGCAGCATGCTCCGCGTCCCGACGACCGCACCGGCGCCCACCTTGACGGGTCCGACCTCCAGCCGGTCCCCGTCCAGCCAGTATCCGGAGAGATCCACCTCGGACTCCACGGCAGCGCCCCGCCCGAGCTTGAGCATCCCGGTCACCGGCGGCAGCGTGTGCAGGTCGACATCGGCCCCGACCCTGGCGCCCAGCGCCCGCGCGTACCGCTCCAGCCACACCCCGGTCAGCGAGGTCGCCCCGCTGAACTCGGCCAGCCGCTCGGCCGCCCACAGCCGCAGGTGCACGCTCCCGCCGCGCGGGTACCGCCCGGCCTCGACCCCGCGCAG
>NZ_LRTR01000475.1 GCF_001550375.1 Streptomyces europaeiscabiei
GCGCAGCAGCAGCCGCGCCCCGCCCGCCGCGATCGCCAGCCGCCCCGGCGGGGTGTAGAACAACACCGCCCCGGCCGCCACGGCCCACCAGGACGCGGTCGGCAGCCAGGCGTAAGGTCCGAGCAGGTTCCCGAGCGCGGTCAGCGGGACGACCCACCGCAGCCCGAGCAGCGTGAACAGCGGGACGAGCAGCAGGAGCTGGACGAGTCGCGCCCGCACGGGCACGGGGTCCACCGCCCGGCGGGGCCCGTCCCCCTCGCCGGACTCCTCCAGATACCGGGCCAGCTTCCTGAGCGTGGGCCGCTGGTAGATGTCCACCACCGCGACGCGCGGGTACCGGGTCCGCAGCCGGGTCGTCAGCTGGGCGGCGGCCAGGCTGCCGCCGCCGATCGCGAAGAAGTCGTCGCCCGCGCCGCCGACCGGGATGCCCAGCACCTCCGCCCACTGCTCGGCGAGCCACGCCTCGGTGCCGTACAGCTCCTCGGTCGGCCCGGCGGTCCCCAGATCGGCCAACGGCCACGGCAGGGCGTTCCGGTCGACCTTCCCCGACGTCCGGGTCGGCAGCTCGGCCACCGGCGCCAGCAGCGGCACCAACGCGGCGGGCAGCTCGGCCCGCAGCTTCTCCACAGCCGTGGCCTGGTCCCAGCCGTCCTGGGTGACGACGTACCCGACAAGCAGCTGATTGCCGCTCCGCGCGGTCCGTACGGCCGCCGCGGCGCCCGCGACCCCGGGCAGCCCCTGCAGCGCGGCGTCGACCTCGCCCAGCTCGATCCGCCGCCCGCCGAGTTTGATCTGCTCGTCGGCCCGCCCGAGGAAGACCAGCCCCTCGGGCTCGGCCTGCACCAGGTCACCGCTGCGATAGGCGCGCTCCCAGCCCAGCGACTCCAGCGGCGCGTACTTCTCCGCGTCCTTCTCGGCGTCGAGATACCGCGCGAGCCCCACGCCACCGATCACGAGCTGCCCGCTGTCACCCATCGCCACGGGCTCCCCGGCCTCGTCGACGACGGCCAGCTCCCACCCGTCGAGCGGCAGCCCGATCCGGATCGGCTCCTCGCCGGACATCAGCGAGGCGCAGGCGACGACAGTGGCCTCGGTCGGCCCGTACGTGTTCCAGACCTCGCGGCCCTCCGTCACCAGCCGCTGCGCCAGCTCCGGCGGGCAGGCCTCACCGCCGAAGATCAGCAGCCGTACGTCGCCCAGGGCCTCGGGCTCCCAGAGCGCGGCCAGCGTCGGCACGGTCGACACGACCGTGATCTCCTGCTCGACGAGCCAGGGCCCCAGATCGGCGCCGCTCCTGACCTGTGAGCGCGGCACCGGCACCAGACAGGCCCCGTACCGCCAGGCCAGCCACATCTCCTCGCAGGACGCGTCGAAGGCCACCGAGAGGCCGGCCATCACCCGGTCCCCGGGCCCGATCGGCTCCTCCGTCAGGAACAGCTCCGCCTCGGCGTCCACGAACGCGGCCGCGCTGCGGTGGCTCACGGCCACACCCTTGGGCTTCCCGGTGGACCCGGAGGTGAAGATGATCCACGCGTCGTGCTCGACCCCGGGACGCGCGGCGGGGGAATCGGACGCGCCGTTGACGGTCAGCCGGTGCCCGGCCCCGACGACCGCCCGCACCTCCGCCTCCCCGAACACCAGCTCGGCCCGCTCATCGGGGTCCTCGGCGTCGACGGGTACATAGGCGGCCCCGGCGGCGAGCACCGCGAGGACGGCGACATACAGCTCGTTCGTGCCCGACGGCACCCGCACCCCGACCCGGTCCCCGAGCCCGACCCCCGCCGCACCCAGCCGCCGCCGCAGGTCCTCCACCTCGACCGCCAGCGCGCGATAGGTCAGCCGCCGCTTCCCGTCGTCCAGCGCGGGCTCGTCCGGGTACGACCGTACGGACGCCTCGAAGACATCGACGAGCGTGCGCGGGGAGGCCGCCGGACCGGCAGAGAATCGCGCCGTTCCGCCGAACCCCCCGGCTCCCTCCGCCAGCTCCCCGTCGAGCAGCGTCAGGTCGGGACTCTCGTACACGGCGGCCATCGGATCCTCGCCTCTCGAACCCGGACCATCCGGGGGCACCGACGGGCCCGCAGGTCTGCCTGGGGATATTTCCGTATCGGCACCGAACAAGCCCAATACTCTAGTGCTCGGGTGACTACGGCCTGTCGTGGCGGCCAAGCGGGGGCGTCCGCCAGGTGACCCGGAGGGGTGCCGGGATGGGTCGTGACCTGGGGTTCTTCTGGTGGGAGGAGACGTCGCCCACATTTGGCCAGTTTAACGCTCGAAGGCCGCGACCTGATGGTCGCGGCCTTCGCCACTATGTGTCCGAGGGGGGACTTGAACCCCCACGCCCGATAAAGGGCACTAGCACCTCAAGCTAGCGCGTCTGCCATTCCGCCACCCGGACAAGGTGTCTGTCGTGCGCGGTTTCCCTCGCGGCGACGGAGAAAACATTACCAGGCTTTCCGGGGCCCTCGATCACACCCCGTCCCCTGGGCGGTGGGGCGTGAACGGCTTGTGACGGGCCGGTCCCGGTCTTGGGGCGGAAGGCCGGGCAGGAGGAGGATGAGGGGGAACCACCAGCAGCGACAGCGGGAGGAACCAGCGTGAGCGAGACGGACACGGGCAGGCGCGTGACCGGCGAGGACGAGGTCGTGGACCTCTGCCGCGAGCTGATCCAGATCGACACCAGCAACTTCGGCGACCACTCGGGCCCGGGGGAGCGCAAGGCCGCCGAGTACGTCGCCGAGAAGCTGGCCGAGGTGGGCCTTGAGCCGAAGATCTTCGAGTCGCACCCGGGCCGTGCCTCGACGGTGGCCCGCATCGAGGGCGAGGACCCGTCGCGGCCCGCGCTGCTCATCCACGGTCACACCGACGTCGTACCGGCCAACGCGGCGGACTGGACCCACCACCCGTTCTCCGGCGAGGTCGCGGACGGCTGCGTGTGGGGCCGGGGCGCGGTCGACATGAAGGACATGGACGCGATGACGCTGGCGGTCGTCCGCGACCGGCTGCGCAGCGGACGCAAGCCCCCGCGGGACATCGTGCTCGCCTTCCTCGCGGACGAGGAGGCCGGCGGTACGTACGGGGCGAAGCACCTCGTCAAGAACCACGCCGATCTCTTCGAGGGCGTCACCGAGGCGATCAGCGAGGTCGGCGGCTTCTCGTTCACCGTGAGCGAGCAGCGGCGCCTCTATCTGATCCAGACGGCCGAGAAGGGCATGCACTGGATGAAGCTGACCGTGGCCGGGACCGCCGGGCACGGCTCGATGATCCACCGGGACAACGCCATCACGGAGCTGTCGGAGGCCGTCGCGCGCCTCGGCCGCCACCAGTTCCCGGTGCGGGTCACCAAGACCACCCGGGCCTTCCTCGACGAACTCGGCGACGCGCTCGGCACGGAGCTCGACCCGGAGGACATGGAGGGCACCCTCGCCAGGCTCGGCGGCATCGCCAAGCTCATCGGCGCGACCCTGCGGAACACCGCCAACCCCACCCAGCTCGGCGCCGGCTACAAGGTCAACGTCATCCCGGGCGAGGCCACCGCCCATGTCGACGGGCGGTTCCTGCCCGGGTTCGAGGAGGAGTTCCTGGCCGACCTCGACAAGATCCTCGGCCCGAAGGTGCGGCGCGAGGACGTGCACTCCGACAAGGCCCTGGAGACCTCCTTCGACGGGGCGATCGTCGACGCCATGCAGTCGGCGCTGCTCGCCGAGGACCCGGCCGCGAAGGCGGTCCCGTACATGCTCTCCGGCGGTACGGACGCCAAGTCCTTCGACGACCTCGGCATCCGGGGCTTCGGCTTCGCACCGCTCAAGCTGCCGCCGGAGCTGGACTTCGCGGGCATGTTCCACGGCGTCGACGAAAGGGTGCCGGTGGAGGGTCTGCAGTTCGGCGTGCGTGTGCTCGACCGTTTCATCGACGCGTCCTGACATTCCGCGACGGGAGCCAGCCGGTCCCGGACCGGTCCTGAACCGCCTTTGTTCTGTCCGGAATTGCGCGCTGAAACGAGACTGCACTATTCGGCAGCGTGTACGAAGGTCGACCGGGTCGAGTGAATCGGACCATAAGCTCGTAGCTCCATTACTCCCTTCTCGTTACTGGTGATGTGACTCGCTACTTGGGGTCGCTTTGCCTACAAGGAGGAATAATGCTCAAGAAGGTCGTCGCCGTCGCGGCAGCCACCGGTGGTCTGGTTCTCGCGGGCGCGGGTCTGGCCGTTGCCGACGCCGGGGCCCAGGGTGCCGCGATCGGCTCCCCGGGTGTCGCGTCCGGCAATGTCGTCCAGGTGCCGGTTCACGTCCCCGTGAACGTGTGCGGCAACACGATCTCGGTGATCGGGCTGCTGAACCCTGCCTTCGGCAACACCTGCATCAACAAGTGACGTTGTGCCTCACCCGGTGAGGGTCTGAAATAGCCGTCGGCCCCGGAGTGCGCGCCATGCACTCCGGGGCCGACCGGTATCCCGGCAAGGTGTAGAAGATCAGAACATAGGGCTAAGGCAGGTAATTCAGCAATGCGACAGGTCACCCGAAAAGGCCTCATGACGGTGGCGGCCGCGTCCGGTGTGCTCGCCGCGGCGGGCGGCGGTGCGGCGCACGCCGACTCCGGTGCGCAGGGCTCCGCCACCAACTCGCCCGGCGTGCTCTCCGGCAACACCGTGCAGGCGCCGGTGGAGGCCGAACTCAACGTCTGTGGCAACACGGTGAACGTGGTCGGACTGCTCAACCCGGCGGCGGGCAACAAGTGTTCCAACGGCGGCGGCAAGCACGCACGCGGCGGCCAGGGCGGCGGCGGGCACGGTTCCTCGCACGGTGGCTCCCAGGCGGACGGTCACACCAGCGGCTCGCCGGGCGTGGCCTCCGGCAACCACGTACAGGTTCCGGTGCATGTGCCGGTCAACGTGTGCGGCAACAGTGTCAACGTGATCGGTGTCGGCAACCCGGCCACCGACAACGACTGCTACAACGGCGGCGGCGGGCACGGTTCCTCGCACGGTGGCTCCCAGGCGGACGGTCACACCAGCGGCTCGCCGGGCGTGGCCTCCGGCAACCACGTACAGGTTCCGGTCGATGTGCCGGTCAATCTGTGCGGCAACAACATCAGCGTGATCGGTATCGGCAACGGGGTCACGGGCAACGACTGCGGGAACTCGGGCGGCGGAGGGGCGCACGAGAATCCGGGTGGTGGCCACCAGAACCCGCCGGGCGACTTCGAGGAGGCGTCCCCGCAGGTACCGGGCAAGCCGAGTGCACCGGGCAAGCCCGGCGGCGAGATCGCCGGCGGTGACACCAACACCCCGGGCACGCAGACCGTCACCCAGCCCGACGGCGCGGCCCAGCTCGCCCGGACCGGCGGTGACCTGCCGCTGGGGCTCGCACTCCCGGTGGGCGCGGGCGCGCTGATCGGGGGCGCCCTGATCTACCGCAAGGCACGGGCAGCCGCTCTGTAGCCGGAGCCGGCGCGCACAAACGGAGCGGGCCCCGCACCAGCGGGGCCCGCTCCGTTGTACTCCGCCCACTCACCACGTGGCGCGTACCTGGCGAATGATCCGTCGGCGCAACCGCACCCTCCGGCTGCCGTCACGCAGCAGGCTCAGTCGGTCCAACTCCCAGTGTCCGTACTCGGCATGGTCCGTCAGCAGGCGTGTGGCGTCCTTGCGGGAGACCCCGCGCGGTACGTACACGTCGACAAATTCGTATTCCGGCATCGCATCTATTGTGCGGGCTGGGGCCCGGTACGGATAGCGTCTGCACTATGTCTGATGCTGCGCAGCCCACCGCTGCCGAGGTACGCGCCGCCGCCGAGGCGGTCAAGACCGCGCTCGACCGCCACCTGGCGGCGGTCGAACGCCGGTCGGGGGAGGACGACCCGGCCGTCTACGAGGCGTTCAACGAGCTGGCCGCGGCCGCCGAGGAGTACGACGAACTGCTCTATGACCGCTATGACGAGGTCACTCCCTTCGAAATCCCCGGCACCGAGGACATGCCGCCGTACACCGGCCCCGAGGAACCCAGCGCGCTCAGCGTGCTGATCCGCCGGGACTACACGGTGGCCGAACCGCAGCGGCTGCTGGCACAGGCCCAGCGGGTGGAGGCCGCGGAGGCACCGGTCGGCTCCGACGGGGCGGCGAGCACGGTGCACGGTGCGCTGGGTCTGCTGTTCGGGGAGTTCGAGCCGGACGAGATCGCCTCCCGGCACAAGGAGTTCGGTCTGGAGGAGGGGGACTCCACGCTCTGGGTGACCGCGGCGGACGACACCGCCGAGCCCGGTGAGTGGCTGGAGGCACCCTTCGAAGGGGTCGATCCGCAGAGGGTCGTCTGTCGCTTCGACGTCAGCGCGGTCTTCGACGACGACGTGGAGGACGACGACCTCGACGACGACCTCGTGCTCGAACCGGAGCTGGAGGACGACGAGGAGTTGGAACCGCTGGACGCGGATCGCTAGCGCGGGGCTTCGGCCGACGGGCGCCCAGTAGCTCGGGCGCCCCCCCGTAAGCGCCGGGCCGCGTGACCCGCCCCCGTCCGGCACCACCCCGCGGCACGGTCAATCGGCCGACGGCACCTGGGCCTTCAACAACGCCGGCAGCCGAGTCGTGCGCGGCTTCGCCGGGACCTCGGCGACCGCGCGTGGCAGGGCCTGCTCCACACCGTGCACCACGGACAGATGCCGCTCGGCGCGCCCGAAGGCGGTGTAGACCCACGGCCGGCTCAGCGCCTGCGCCGCGTCACCCGGCAGTACCACGACCGCGGCCGGCCACCGGTGCCCCACGGCCTGGTGCGCCGTCAGCGCCCACCCGTGCCGCACGGTCTGCTCCACCCGCTCCTTCGGTACGACGACAGCCGTGCCCGCGCACTCCAGGTGCAGCCCCTCGGCATCGGCCTTCACCACACGGCCGGGCGTCGAACGGCCCGGCGCGGGGGAGTAGGCCACCCGGTCGCCCGGGTCGAACCCGCCGAAGCGGCCCGGACCGGGGTTCAGCCGCTCCTTGAGCGCGGTGTTCAGCGCACGCGTGCCGGCCGCGCCCCCATGCCCAGGAGTGATCACCTGCACCTCCTCGGCGGGGATCCCGAACGCTCTCGGCACCGAGTCCACGACGAGCTGCGCGGTCCGGTGCACCGCCTCGCCCGCGTCCCGCACCGGCACGATCACGACCTCCTTGCCGGGCGCGTCGACCTGGTTCAGCTCTCCGATCCCGATTCCGGAGACCAGCTCGCCGACGGGCCCGGGGTCGGGCGTCCGCGAGGCGACCTGCGGGCAGGCACGGGCGGCGAGCAGATCCGCGAACACCCGGCCCGGTCCGGCGGACCACAGCACCCCCGGGTCGCCGCTGAGCACCAGCCGGGCTCCGTCGGGCAGCGACTCGGCGAGCAGGGCGGCGGTCTCGACGTCCACCTGGGGGGCGTCCAGCACCACGAGCAGGTCGAGGGCGAGCATGCCGTCCACGTCCCGGCCGGGCCCCTCGGTGCCGGACAGCAGCCCGGCGAGGGTCGTCACGGCGGTGTCGCCTCCCTCGGCAAGGGCGCCTTCCCCGTCGGTGTGCGACCGGGAGGGGAATCGCCGTCTCCCGTCCGCGCTGTGCGTCGCCGCGTACGCCCGCAGTCCGAGGGTCCGGGCGGCCGTGACCAGCGCCGCCGGTTCCGCCCGGG
>NZ_LRTR01000476.1 GCF_001550375.1 Streptomyces europaeiscabiei
GGGCCGCCTCGCCGCCGGTGTGCAGCACGAGCCCGTGTCCGGCGACGGCGCGGATCAGCTCCGCGGCGGAACGCGGTGCCGACGCGGCCGCCGAGGTCCAGTCGGTCGTGTCCTCCTTGGGCAGGGAGTTCATGACACGGGCGAGTCCGTCGGCGAGGCTCTCCTCGGCGAGCGCGTAACGCTCCAGGCCGATGAGGACGCGGACCGGGCGCTCCTCCTCCGCCTCGTCGTCCTCCCTGCCGGTGTCGTCGGCCGCGGCGGGGGGCGGGGACGCGGACCGTGTCGCGGCCGGGGCGTCGTCGAGCGCGTCCTGGAAGACCAGGGCCTCGCCCTCGGCGACGGTGCTCTGGACGGCCTCGTCGGGGTCGGGCACGGAACGCTGGGCGAGCGCGGCGGCCAGAGCCGGGGCCTGAAGCGCCGTGTGCCCGGCGACGGCCGCCTGCTCCAGCAGCCATACGGTGACCGCCCGGCCCCGTCGCTCGTCGTCCGGGCCGCACTCCGCGCCGAGCAGCGCCCGCGCGAACCCGTCGGCCTGCTCCGGCCGGACGCCCGGAATCCGCAGCAACTGCCAGGGATCCTCGCGCAGTCGAGCGCCGGCGCCCTCGCCGAGCGCCTCGGCGACCTGTGGCACCAGCGCCTCGGGGGCGCCGCCTTCGGCCAGCACCGCCCGGAC
>NZ_LRTR01000477.1 GCF_001550375.1 Streptomyces europaeiscabiei
GTGGCCTCCCGGTCGCCGGGCGTGCCGCCGGGCGCGTCGGCGCCGTCGGAGGGCGTCCCGTCGCCCCGTCCCTCCGGCTCGTCCGTCTCCGAGGTCGCGGGCTCCGTGCTCACAGCGTGCTCCAGTCGTGATCGGGATAGCGGTGCACAGGCGCCGACACGTCGTCGAGAGCCCGGCAGATCTCGTCAGGAAGACTAAGGGTCTCCACTGACAATGCCCCCGCGAGCTGCAGCGCGTTGCGCGCGCCGATGATGGGCGCGGCCACGCCGGGCCGGTCGCGGACCCAGGCGAGGGCCACCTGGATCGGGGTCACGGCGAGGCCGTCCGCGGCGGTCTGCACCGCGTCGACGATGCTGGTCGCCGCCTCGTCGAGGTACGGCGCGACGAACGGCGCCATGTGCTCCGAGCCGCCCCGCGAGTCCGGGGGTGTGATGTGGCGGTACTTGGCGGTCAGCACCCCCCTGCCCAGCGGCGAGGACGGCAGCAGGCCGATGCCCAGGTCCAGCGCGGCGGGCAGCACCTCGCGCTCGATGCCGCGTTGCAGCAGGGAGTACTCCAGCTGCGTACTGGCCAGGCGGGTGCGTATGCCGGGGGCCGCGAGCTGCCAGGTGGCGGCCTTCGCGAGCTGCCAGCCGCAGAAGTTGGAGACTCCGGCGTAGCGGGCCCGGCCGCTGCTGACGGCCAGGTCGAGCGCCTGGAGTGTTTCGTCCAACGGGGTTTCGGGGTCGTAGGCGTGGATGTGCCAGACGTCGACGTAGTCCGTGCCGAGGCGGGCCAGGGAGGCGTCCAGGGCGGCGAGGAGATGGCCGCGGGATCCGTCGAAGCGGCGGTCGGGGTCCGGGACGCTGCCGGCCTTCGTGGAGATGACCAGGTCGCGTCGGGGCACGAGCCCGTCCATCAACTGCCCGAGCAGGTACTCCGCCTCGCCGTCCCCGTACACGTCCGCCGTGTCGACGAGGCTGCCGCCCGCCTCCCAGAACAGCTTCAACATGTCCGCGGCGTCATGCTCGTCCGTGTCGCGGCCCCACGTCAGGGTGCCGAGCCCGATCCGGGACACACGCAGGCCGGTACGGCCGAGATGCCTCTGCTCCATGAACGGCGACATTACTGGCCGGAGTTCGCCACGTGGGGGCCTGTGGACAACCGATTTCCCCGACGGAGCCGCGCTTCGATTCGGCCGGGCATTCCAGGATCGTGGCTTGTCCGCGGCCGAGTGGGGGCTGGTCGCGCGGTTCCCCGCGCACCTGGAGACGGCCCCGCGGGCCGATCCTGAAGGGCCGCGGGCTCTTCGAGGTGCGCGGGAAACCGCGCGATCAGCCACAGTCCACCCGCACCCGCCCTGCAACGTCGGCCTCCCGAGCCCTGCCGCGGCGGCCCAGCCCGGTAGGGTCGGAGCGACAAGGACGTTACTGATCGGTAAGGGGAAGGCTGGTCTATATGAAGCTCGGGATCAATCTCGGCTACTGGGGCGCCGGAATGGACGGGGACAACCTGGCCGTGGCCCAGGAGGCCGACCGGCTGGGGTACGCGGTGTGCTGGGCGGCGGAGGCATACGGCTCGGACGCCGCCACCGTGCTCAGCTGGGTCGCCGCCAAGACCGAACGCATCGACGTGGGCTCGGCCATCTTCCAGATCCCGGCCCGCCAGCCCGCGATGACCGCGATGACCGCCGCGACCCTGGACTCGCTCTCCGGCGGCCGCTTCCGGCTCGGCCTCGGTGTCTCGGGACCGCAGGTCTCCGAGGGCTGGTACGGGGTCAAGTTCGACAAGCCGCTGGCCCGCACCCGCGAGTACGTGGAGATCGTCCGCAAGGCGATGACCCGCGAGCGCCTGTCGCACGAAGGCGAGCACTGGACGCTGCCGCTGCCCGGTGGCCCCGGCAAGCCGCTGAAGCTGACCGTGCACCCCACCCGTGAGCACATCCCGCTGTACATCGCCGCGATCGGCCCGAAGAACCTGGAGCAGACCGGCGAGATCGCCGACGGCGCCCTGCTGATCTTCCCGTCGGCCGCGCACCTGGAGGACACCGCCGTCAAGTACCTGCGGGCAGGACGGGAGAAGGCCGGCAAGACCCTCGACGGGTTCGACGTCTGCCCGACCCTGCCACTCGCCGTCGGCGACGACAAGGACGTGACGACGCTCGCCGACACCTTCCGCCCCTACACCGCGCTGTACGTCGGCGGCATGGGCAGCCGCAAGCAGAACTTCTACAACCAGCTCGCCCAGCGCATGGGCTACGAGAAGGAGGCCGCCGAGATCCAGGACAAGTACCTGGCCGGCGACAAGGCCGGGGCCGCGGCCGCCATCCCGCACGAGCTGATCGACCAGACGACGCTGCTCGGTTCCGTGGAGCGCATCGCCGACCGGATGAAGGCCTACGCCGAGGCCGGGGTCACCACCCTCACGCTCGCCCCGGCGGGCTTCACCCTGGACGAGCGGATCGCGTCGCTCCGGGCCGGCTCGGAGGCCATGGAGCTGGCCGGGCTCGCGTAACCCGAACGGCGCAGCGGCCGAGGAGAGCCGCGAATCGGCTGGAACCGGCCGAGCATCGGGATCCGGAAGTACTACGGCCGTGGTGGGGGCTCGGGGGTCTTCCCCGCCACGGCCGTCACCCGGGACAACGCGGCACGCCCCGCTCGGTTACGCCCCATCGCCGCCCCGGCATCCTTCGTTCGGCGGATTTGTCCGACACAGCTGTTGCCCGGCTCCTGGTACCCCATTTGACTCGTTCTCTGCAGGACCCCTGCCAGGACCCCTGCAGAGAGGTGTCTTCGATGCTTTCGGCCAAGAGTCTGTTCCAGGAGATCGTCGACAACGACGAGTCGTTCCGGCTGTTCTGTTCCATCGCCGCAGGCGGGGAGACGCAGGGGGGCTGGGAGAACGCGCGGATCGCCGCGCTCGTCCCACCGAGCGAGCGCGCCCTCGCACCCAAGATCACCCGCCATGGAGCCGACGAGGACAAGCACGGGCGGATCTTCAACGCCCTCATGAAGAAGCGCGGCCTCCAATCCGTGGAGGTCCCGCCCGAGACCGACTACACCATGCTCCTGGAGCGCGGCGGCATCGGCCTCGCGCACGAGAGGCTCAAGGCCGACCGGACCCTCTCGGTGCGGGACATCATCGTCTACCTGTCCCACAGCCGGGTCACCGAACAGCGTGCCGCCGACCAGATGGTGATGCTCCGCAAGCACTTCGGGGCTCACCCCGAGATCGGCAAGGCCGTCCGGATGATCTCCGACGACGAGGACAACCACCTCGCCTACACCCACGAGGAACTGCTGCGCTACGCGGCCGCCGGACACGGGCGCCTCATCCAGCGGACCCTGCGCGAGTGCGCCCTCGCGGAGATCGGCGTCCACCGGGACGTCAGCCTCGCAGTGATGGACCGCATGGGGCGCATCCTGGGCTGGCCGAAGGCCAAGGGGGCCGTCCTCGCCGCGGGCATCCACGCCATGTACGCGTACGAGCGGGCCTTCGGCTGGCGCCGCATGGTCACGCTGGAGACGCCGGCACGCCACGACGCCCTGGGCGGACCGGCGACGGCGGCCCCCGAGTTCGCCTGACGCCCCTTCGTACCCGCTGAGCGCGCGTGGGGCGTCGGGGTTCGTCCACGCGCGCGTACGGCAGGGCGGCACGGAGCCGTGCGGAGGGCTACAGCCAGCCCCGGCGCTTGAAGAGCCGGAACACCAGCACCTCCGTCACGACCATCAGTGCCATCAGTGCCGGGTACGACCACACCCAGTGCAGTTCGGGCATGTGTTCGAAGTTCATGCCGTATACGCCGGCGGCCATGGTCGGGATCGCGGCCATGGCCGCCCAGGCGGAGATCTTCCGCATGTCGTCGTTCTGGCGGACGCTCATCTGCGCCAGGTGCGCGGAGAGGATGTCGGAGACCAGCCGGTCCAGGCCCTCGACGGACTCATTGACGCGGGTGAGGTGGTCGTTGACGTCACGGAAGAAGGGCTGGGCCTTGTCGTCGACGAAGGGCACCGCGGTGGTGTGACCGGCGGTGCCGGAGAGCCGGACGAGCGGTGCGGCGAGGGGCCCGGTGGCCCGGCGGAACTCCAGGACCTGGCGTTTGAAGGTGTAGATCCGGGCCGCCGTGTTCCGTGAGCCGCCGATGTCGGGGGAGAAGACCTCCGCCTCCAGTTCCTCCAGGTCGGTCTGGAGTTCCGTCGCCACGTCCAGGTAGTGGTCGACGGTGGCGTCCGTGATCGCGTACAGCACCGACGTGGGTCCCTTGCCGAGCAGTTCGGGCTCCCGCTCCAGCCGGCTGCGTACGACGCCCAGGGGCGAGCCCTCGCCGTGTCGGACGGTCACGACGAAGGAGTGGCCGAGGAAGACCATCACCTCGCCGGTGGTCACGGTGTCACTGGACGGCTCGTACACGACCGGCTTGAGGACCATGAACAGAGAGTCGTCGTACACCTCCAGCTTGGGCCTCTGGTGCGCCTTCAAGGCGTCCTCCACGGCCAGCGGGTGCAGCGCGAACTCCTCCGTGACCAGAGCGAACTCCTTCTCCGACGGTTCGTGCAGGCCGATCCACACGAAGCCGCCGCAGGCGCGGGCGGCGGCCAGGGCGTCGGAGAGGTCGTCGGGGCCCTCGGTGCGGTGCCCGTCGTGGTAGACGGCGCAGTCGACGATCACTGGAGTTCCTTTCTCGGGGGCCCTGTCCACGAAGACCTGTCCACGAAGACCTGTCCACGGAGACGTGTCCACTGAGGGTTTGTCCGCTGAGGCCTTGTCCAACGGAGGGCTTGTCCACAGGGCCGAAGGGGCCGTCGGGCGGGCGTCTAGGCTGGGGCGCATGCCCACGTTGATCCTTGTCCGGCACGGACGTTCCACCGCCAACACCGAGGGAGTGCTCGCCGGGTGGACGCCCGGGGTCGCCCTCGACGAGCGGGGCGCGGCGCAGGCCGCGGCGCTGCCCG
>NZ_LRTR01000478.1 GCF_001550375.1 Streptomyces europaeiscabiei
CCGCGGCGCTGCCCGGCCGCCTCGCCGGGCTGCCGATCGCCGAGGTCGTCACCAGCCCGCTCCAGCGTTGCCAGGAGACTGTTCGCCCGCTCCTCGACGCCCGGCCCGGTCTCGGCCCGCACACCGACGAGCGTATCGGCGAGTGCCACTACGGCGACTGGTCCGGCCGCAAGCTCGGCGAGCTGATGGACGAGCCGCTGATGGAGGTCGTGCAGACCTATCCGACGGCGGTCGAGTTCCCGGGCGGCGAGTCGATGCGGGCCATGCAGCACCGGGCCGCGGAGGCGGTGCGGGAGTGGAACGCGCGCGTGGAGCGCGAGCACGGTGCCGACGCCGTGTATCTGATGTGCTCGCACGGCGACGTCATCAAGTCGCTCGTCGCGGACGCACTCGGACTTCATCTGGACCTCTTCCAGCGGATCTCTGTCGAACCGTGTTCCATCACCGCGATCCGTTACACCCGACTCAGGCCTTTTCTCGTCCGCCTCGGTGACACCGGGGACTTCGCGTCCCTGGCGCCGCGTGAGCAGCCCCCGAGCGGTGACGCGACCGTCGGGGGCGGTGCGGGGGCACCGTGATCGTCAACCGCAGTAGGGTGAAGCGGTCGCGGCGGCGCTGAACCAGTCAGCAGCCGGCGCGGCCGCTCCCGACGTCGATTCCAATGGAGACAGGACGTGTCCCGTCAGGTGTACCTCTACGACCCCCCGGACCGCTTCGTGGCCGGTACGGTCGGGCTGCCCGGGCGCCGGACCTTCTTCCTGCAGGCCTCCTCCGGGCAGCGTGTCACCAGTGTCGCCCTGGAGAAGACCCAGGTCGCCGCGCTCGCCGAGCGTATGGACGAGCTGCTCGACGAGGTCGTGCGGCGCAGCGGCGGAAGTGCGGCGGTCCCGGCCGTCGCGCCCACCGAGGTCTCGGACACGGCGCCGCTGGAGGCCCCCGTCGAGGAGGAGTTCCGGGTCGGCACCATGGCGCTGGCCTGGGACGGCGACGAGGAGCGGATGATCGTCGAGGCCCAGGCCCTTGTCGAGCTGGACGCCGACTCCGAGGAGGACCTGGCCGAGGCCGAGGAGCGGATGCTCCAGGACGAGGAGAACGGCCCGCCGATGCTCCGCGTCCGGCTCACCGGCTCACAGGCCCGTGCCTTCGCCAAGCGCGCCCTCGACGTCGTCAACGCGGGGCGGCCGCCGTGCCCGCTGTGCAGTCTGCCGCTCGATCCGGAGGGACACGTATGTCCGCGCCAGAACGGATACCGGCGCGGGGCGTGACCTCCTCCGCCTCCGCCGGCTCGTCGTCGCCCGCCCCGCCGTCCTCCCAGCCCTCGGTCCAGCTGCTGGCCGAGGGCGAGTTGACCGTGCGCGGGCGGGTGCGGGAGGCGTCCAACGCGGTGCTGTACTGCACGGTCTCCTACGAGGGACGGGAGGCCGCCTGCGTCTACAAGCCCGTCGCCGGGGAGCGGCCCCTGTGGGACTTCCCCGACGGGACGCTCGCGCAGCGGGAGGTCGCCGCGTACGAGGTGTCCGAGGCGACCGGCTGGGGGCTCGTCCCGCCCACCGTGCTGCGGGGCGGGCCGTACGGAGAGGGCATGTGCCAGCTGTGGATCGAGGGTGAGCCGGGGTCCGAGCTGCTCGCCCTCGTGGAGGGCGAGGAAGCCGGGGAGGGCTGGAAGGCCGTCGGGTTCGCGGAGGTCGGGGACGGGGAGACCGCGCTCCTCGTCCACGCCGACGACCGGCGGCTGCGGCGGCTCGCCGTGCTCGACGCGGTCGTCAACAACGCCGACCGCAAGGGCGGGCATCTGCTGCCGGGCGCCGAGGGGCGGCTGTACGGCATCGACCACGGGGTGACCTTCAACGTCGAGAACAAGCTCCGGACGCTGTTGTGGGGGTGGGCGGGGGAGCCGCTCACCGAAGAGGCCGTCCAGGTGCTGCGGCGGCTGCGGGACGCGCTCGGTGAGGGTGGGGCGCTGGCCGGGAAGTTGGGCTCGTTGATCACACCGGCCGAGCTGGACGCCACGCGGGAGCGGGTGGCCGCGCTGCTGACGAGCGGCCGGCACCCGGAGCCGAGCGGGGAGTGGCCGGCGATCCCCTGGCCACCGGTCTGACCGCACCGCCCGCCGGGGCCGACCGGAGGT
>NZ_LRTR01000479.1 GCF_001550375.1 Streptomyces europaeiscabiei
GGCGGCCGTGCCGTGTCGGGCGGCTGGGGCGGGCCCGTCATGGGCGCGGGGTACTGCGCGATCAATCACGTACCGGCCGCGGTCGCAAAACAGGGCGTACCCCCGAGTGCCCAGGCGCCCGGCATGGCCGCGCGGCGATCGGGTTAGGCTCGTGGCATGCATGCCTGGCCCGCTTCTGAGGTCCCCGCCCTGCCCGGCAAGGGCCGCGACCTTCGGATCCACGACACCGCGACCGATGGGCTGATCACCCTTGACCCCGGTCCCGTCGCCCGTATCTACGTCTGCGGTATCACCCCGTACGACGCGACCCACATGGGTCACGCGGCGACCTACAACGCGTTCGACCTCGTCCAGCGCGTGTGGCTCGACACCAAGCGGCAGGTTCACTACGTCCAGAACGTCACGGACGTCGACGACCCACTGCTGGAGCGGGCCGCGCGCGACGACATCGACTGGGTGGCCCTCGCCGAGAAGGAGACCGCCCTCTTCCGCGAGGACATGACCGCCCTGCGGATGCTTCCGCCGCGCCACTACATCGGCGCGGTCGAGGCCATCCCCGGAATCGTTCCGCTCGTGGAGCGGCTCCTCGCCTCCGGCGCCGCCTACGAACTCGAAGGGGACATCTACTTCTCCGTCGAGGCCGACCCGGACTTCGGCAAGGTCTCGCGCCTCGACGCCGCCACGATGCGGCTGCTCTCCGCCGAGCGCGGCGGGGACCCGGACCGGGCCGGGAAGAAGAACCCCCTCGACCCGATGCTCTGGATGTCCGCGCGCGAGGGCGAGCCCAGCTGGGACGGCGGCTCCCTCGGACGCGGCCGGCCCGGCTGGCACATCGAGTGTGTCGCCATCGCCCTCGACCACCTGGGCATGGGCTTCGACGTCCAGGGCGGCGGCTCCGACCTCGCCTTCCCGCACCACGAGATGGGCGCCTCACACGCGCAGGCGCTGACCGGCGAGTTCCCCATGGCCAAGGCGTACGTCCACGCCGGCATGGTCGCGCTGCACGGCGAGAAGATGTCGAAGTCCAAGGGCAACCTGGTCTTCGTCTCCAAGCTGCGCCGCGACGGCGTCGACCCGGCCGCGATACGGCTCGCGCTCCTCGCACGCCACTACCGGGCCGACTGGGAGTGGACCGACCAGGTTCTCCAGGACGCCGTCGCCCGTCTCGACCGGTGGCGCGCCGCCGTGTCCCGGCCCGACGGACCGTCCGCCGAGGCCCTCGTCGAGGAGATCCGCGAGGCCCTCGCGCACGACCTGGACGCGCCGACCGCACTCGCGGCGGTCGACCGCTGGGCCGAGCTCCAGCAGGAACGGGGCGGTACGAACGAGGGCGCACCCGGCGTCGTGTCGCGGGCCGTGGACGCGCTTCTCGGCGTGGCGCTGTAGGAACACGTGAAGTAACGACTCTGCACGGGCGCCGAAGACGTCGCACGTGTCACACGGGTCGTACGACATGAGACCAGTGGGGCGCCTCCTCCGGCCGGAGGAGGCGCCCCTTCGTCTCCCCCGGACAGGGAGCCCGTGGGCGTCACCCGGTGATCACCGGGTGACGCCCACCCGGTGATCACCGGGTCGACGACCTCGTCGTCGGAGAACCACACGGACGGCCCGTCCCCGTCGGCACCGGAGGCGGTCGCCCGGAGCCGTTTCTCGCCGCCGAACAAGTGGCCAGGACGCGCTGCTCGTCGTCGAGGAACACGTTCAGGGCCGACACGTCCGCGCCGGCCGCCGAGCGGACGCCCTCGGCCCCGGCCCGCAGCCGAAACTCGGGGCGGGCGACGACGATCGGTTCCTGTTCGGCTCCTCGACAGGCGAGCCCCGCTCCGTCGGGCCCCGCCCCGGACGCCCCGGGCCGTCGGCCGGCTGTACCTGGTCGTTCATCGCGTACCGCTCCCTTCGCTCCTGCGGGTGCCGGGTGCCGGGTGCCGGGTGGCGTGTGGCGTGTGGCGTGTGGAACTCCTGGGGCCGGGGCACAACCAAGCACGCGAGCGGGGTGTCGTCCAGACCGTCACAAACCGGCCAGAAGCCGCCCTGGGGCTGTCAAGGCACTGTCGGTCGCTCGTCCAAGGGCTGCGGGGCAGGTCGGCATGTGATGGGGTGACAGACGTCAGTTGAACGCCGGACCGGCCAGCTGCCGGTCCCTTCGTGGAAGGGACGCACAGTGGCCCCCCCGCAACCCCCGAACCCCCCGCAATCCCCCTCCGCTCGTCACATCAGTCGGCGAAGACTGCTCACGACGTCCGCCGCCACCGCCGGCGCACTGCTCGTCGGGTCCTCGGCCGTGGCCGCCTCCGCCGCAGCCTCCGAGAACACCTGGCCCGACCTCATCCCCCTGCCCGACGGCTTCCGCCCCGAGGGCATCACCATCAGCGGCGGCCCCTACGCCTACCTGGGCTCCCTCGGCGACGGCTCGATCTACCGCGCAGACCTGCGCACCGGCCAGGGCGGCATCATCTCCGCGGGCCCCGGTACGCCCTCCGTCGGGCTCAAACTCGACGACCGGGGGCGGCTGTTCGTCGCCGGACGCGGACAGGGTGCCCGGGTGGTGGACGTCCGTACCGGCGCGATCATCGCGTCGTACACGCTCACCACGAAGACGCCGACCTTCGCCAACGACGTCTTCCTGACCTCGCGCGCCGCCTGGTTCACCGACTCGTTCCAGCCCGCCCTGTACGCCCTGCCGCTCGGCGGCCAAGGCCGCCTGCCGGACCCGGACGAGGTCGTCACGGTCACGCTGGGCGGCGACTGGACCCAGACCCCCGGCGAGATCGTCCATGCCAACGGCATCACCGGTACCCCGGACGGCAAGGCACTCCTGGTCGTCCAGTCCGGCGCGGGCGGCCTCCACCGGGTGAACCCGAAGACCGGTGTCACCGAACTCGTCAACCTCGGCGACGCGGCACCCCTCACCAACGGCGACGGCCTGCTGCTCCTCGGCCGGCGGCTCTACGTCGTCCAGAACCGCCAGAACGCGATCGACGTGTTCAAGCTCTCCGCCGACGGCCGCAGCGGCATCTTCGAGGGCCGCCTCACGGACTCCGACTTCGACGTCCCGACGACGGTCGCGTCCCACAAGAACCGTCTCTACCTGCCCAACGCCCGCTTCACGACGACCCCGACCCCGGACACGACGTACGCGGTGGTGGCCGTGAAGAGGGGCGTCATGTAGACACCGGGTGCCGTACCCCGCGCTCTGTCCTGCTTCCAGGGGCGCGGGGAACTGCGCGACCAGCCGCGACGGACCCGAAGATCCCACGCGGCGTCGCCCGCCCGGATCCGGGTCTCAGTCGTCCGACGAATCCTCGTCCTCAGCCTCAGCCTCAGCCTCGGTATCCGGCCGCGGCGGCTTCGGCGGCCGCGTACGCCCGCCGGGATTGTCCTTGGGATTCCACGCCCCGGTGGTCCCGTCGCCCCCGTCCACCGTGGCGTGACCGCCCGGCGCCGGGCCACCTCCGTCGCGGCGCCTGAGGTACCGCTCGAACTCGCGGGCGATCGCCTCGCCCGACGCTTCCGGCAGCTCCGCGGTGTCCCGGGCCTCCTCCAGCGTCTGCACGTACTCGGCGACCTCGCTGTCCTCCGCGGCCAGCTGGTCCACGCCCACCTGCCAGGCGCGCGCGTCCTCGGGCAGCTCGCCCAGCGGGATGCGCACGTCGATGAGGTCCTCCAGCCGGTTCAGGAGGGCCAGCGTCGCCTTCGGGTTCGGCGGCTGCGACACGTAGTGCGGGACCGCCGCCCAGAGCGAGACCGCCGGGACGCCCGCGTGGGTGCACGCCTCCTGGAGGATGCCGACGATGCCCGTGGGGCCCTCGTACTTGGTCTCCTCCAGATCCATCCGCTGCGCGAGGTCCGGGTCCGACGTGACACCGCTGACCGGGACCGGACGGGTGTGCGGGGTGTCCCCGAGCAGCGCGCCCATGATGACCACCAGCTCCACGCCCAGCTCGTGGGCGAAGCCCAGCAGCTCGTTGCAGAACGAGCGCCACCGCATCGACGGCTCGATGCCGCGGACGAGTACGAGATCGCGGGGCTTGTCGCCGCCGACCCGGACCACCGACAACCTTGTCGTCGGCCAGGTGATCTTCCGTACGCCGCCGTCCAGCCACACGGTGGGACGGTTCACCTGGAAGTCGTAGTAGTCCTCGGCGTCCAGCGCCGCGAACACCTCGCCCTTCCACTCCTTGTCCAGATGCGCGACCGCGGTGGAGGCGGCGTCGCCGGCGTCGTTCCAGCCTTCGAACGCGGCCACCATCACTGGGTCGATCAGCTCGGGAACCCCCTCCAGCTCGATCACCCAGCGCCTCCTTCCGACGTGCCCTCGCGTACGCCCCAACCTTACGGCGTGCCAAGGGGGCCTCCGCAGCCCCCTTGCACGGGGGAGTGAACGGATCAATGCCCCGTTCGCACGGCTCAAACACTCGTCGGCCGTCGGAGCCGCAAGTGATCAACTTCTCACAGCGTCGACCGCAGCCACTGCTCCACGCTCGCGATGTGCACCGTGGCCCAGGAACGCGCGGCGTCGGCGTCGCGGTCGCGGAGGGCGCCCAGGATGGCGCGGTGCTCGTGCAGGGTCCGGCTGACGGCGTCCTCCTGTGTCAGGCCGCGCCAGATACGGGCCCGGGTGGTCGGACCCGACAGACCGTCAAGAAGGGAACAGAGTACGGAGTTTCCGGAACTCTGCACGATGCCCCGGTGGAACTCCAGGTCGCAGGCGACCAGCTCCTCCACCGACGGCTCGGTGCCGAGCCTGTCCAGCTGAGTCGTCAGCGCGTCCAGCTGCTGCTCGCTGATCTTCAGGGCGGCCATCGCCGTCGCCGCCGGTTCCAGTATGCGGCGCACGGCGAGGAACTCCAGGACCGTGTCGTCGCGGTGGAAGTCGACGACGAAGCTCATTGCCTCGAGGAGGAGTTGAGGATCGAGACTGGTGACATAGGTGCCGTCGCCCTGCCGCACGTCGAGGATGCGGATCAGGGAGAGGGCGCGCACGGCCTCGCGCAGGGAGTTGCGGGACAACCCGAGATCGGCGGCGAGCTCACTCTCCTTCGGGAGTCGGTCGCCGGGGCGCAGCGCGCCGGAGACGATCATGCCCTTGATCTTCTCGATCGCCTCGTCGGTGACTGCCATGGCAGACCCTCCCTTCGTTCAGACATCCGATGTCTCAGGTTCATTATGGGGGCTCTGTCGGCCCTGTCAGGCCAAAGCCTCCAGGTCGGACGGAGCCGCGGCCCCGTCCAGGGTCGTGAGGACGCGCTCACGGATCAGTACCCGCCCCTCGACGACCGTGTCGCGCACGTCCGCCGAGTGTGCAGCGTAGGCGAGGGTGGACCAAGGTCGTGCCGCGGTCGCAGATGCGGTCCGCCCAGGTCGAGCACGATCGGGGCGGCCCGCTTGCCCGGCTCCAGGGGGCCCAGGTGGTCGCCGAACCCCAGCGCGCGGGCACCCTCGCTCGTCGCCGTGCGTGGAGGGAAGTGGAGCGACGGGGCGCTGACGCGGTCCGGGCGACCGTGGTCAGCGGCGACAGCCGTCGCCGGCGCAGCGGCCGGGGTCGGGGAAGCGGCGCATGGTGAGCAGCACGGACCCTCCTTCACATCGGCATTCGACCTGCGGGCGGTGCTGGACCGTAACACCGCTTTCCGGACGCGCGCCCTGCCGTCTCGAACTGTGGTTCCCGTCGATTCTTCGAGGTCATGTACGGTGTCGGGCATCCTCGGAACACCAGGAGTGCCCCGCTATGCCCCAGGAACTGCGTGCCGTCGACTGGACCGGAAACAGTCTTGCGCTCATCGACCAGACGGTTCTGCCGCACCGCACCGAGACGGTCGAGATCCGCGACGTCGACGCCCTGGTCTCCGCCATCCAGCGCCTCGTCGTCCGCGGCGCGCCCGCGATAGGGGCGGCCGGCGCGTACGGCGTGGCGCTCGCGTTGCTGGAGGGCGAGCGTGAGGGCCGGCCGGCCGAGGAGGTGCGTGCCGCTGTCGCCCGCGTCCGTGAGGCCCGGCCGACCGCGGTGAACCTGATGGTGTGCGTGGACCGCGTCATGACCCGCTTCGACGAGGGGCTGGAGGCGGTGCTGGAGGAGGCCGCCGCCGTCCAGCGCGAGGACGTCGACGCGAACCGGGCGATGGGGGCGCACGGCGCCGACTGGCTGCTGAAGAGGGTGGGCGTCGACCGGCCGTTGCGGATACTGACGCACTGCAACACGGGCGCGCTCGCGACCGCCGGCTGGGGTACGGCACTCGGGGTCATCCGTGAACTGCACGCGCGGGGGCGCGTCGAGGTGGTGTACGCCGACGAGACGCGTCCGCTCCTCCAGGGATCCCGCCTGACCGCCTGGGAGTTGGTCCAGGAGGGCATACCGCACTACGTCCAGGCCGACGGGGCCGCCGCCGGCACGATCCTGCGGGGCGAGGTCGACGCGGCGATCGTGGGCGCGGACCGCATCGCGGCCAACGGCGACACCGCCAACAAGGTCGGCACGGTGGGCGTCGCCCTCGCCTGCGCCGACGCGGGCATCCCCTTCCTGGTCGCGGCCCCCACCACCACGGTGGACCCCTCCACCGCCTCCGGCGCCGACATCCACATCGAACTCCGGGGCGAGGACGAGGTGTTGGAGTGGGGCGGCGTACGGACCGCGCCGGCCGGGTCGCGGGGCCACAACCCGGCGTTCGACGTGACCCCGGGGCGCCTGGTGACGGGGCTGGTCACCGAGCGGGGCGTCCTTGAGGTGTCGGCGGGCGAACTGCCGGGCGAGCGCCTGCGCTAGGCCCGACCCGCCATCCATGTCCGACGACAAGGCGGCCCGGTCACCGTGACCGGGCCGCCTTGTGACGTGGCGTCAGCGCTGGGTGAGCTCCAGCTCCAGCAGCCACTCCACCACTTCGGTGTGGTGACGGGCCTGGCGAGGTGTGTCGCCCCACACGTACAGCCCGTGCCCCGCCACGACCACCCCGGGCATACGCGGGTCCCGGGCCGCCTCCAGGCGGTCGCCGAGGACCGCCATGTCCTGGCTGTTGGCGATGACGGGGAGGGTGACCTCGACGTCATGGGCGGGCTGGCCGACGCCCTTGAGCATCTCCAGGTCCTTGAAGACGATGCCGCCGGGCTCACGGCGGCCCATCGCCACGGAGGCGACGGTGTGGACGTGGACCACGGCTCCCGCACCGGTCAGCGCGGCGACCCGCGCGTGCAGCTCGGCCTCCGCGGACGGCCTGCCGTCCCGCACCGCGGCACCGGCACCGTCGACCAGCACCACGTCCGCGGGCGTCAGTTCACCCTTGTCGTGGCCGCTCGCGGTGACCGCCAGCCGCAGCGGATCGCGCGACAGCACCACCGACAGGTTGCCCGAGGTGCCGCGCATCCAGCCGAAGGAGGCGAAGCGGGCCGACTCGGCGGCCAGGACGGCGCCCGCCTCCTCCAGGTCGAGTGCCGAGATCTCGGTGGTCATGCGGTGCTCCTGGTGATGGTGATCCGGTCGAACGTCCCCGCCTGCGCGTGGTCGCCGACGCCTTGCTCGTAGTACGGCTCCCCGGGCCGGCGGATGCCGACGGCGTGCCAGCCGGCCTCCCGTGCCGCGTCCAGCTCGCCGGGCCGGTCGGAGAGGAAGAGGATGCGGTCGGGGGTGGCGGCGAGGCCGAGGGCCGACGCGATGGTGCGGTACGACGAGGCCTCCTGCTTCGGCCCCGCGTTCTCGGTGTCGTACAACCCCTCGACCAGCGGCAGCAGATCGCCGTCGGGGCTCGACCGGAACCAGGCGCGCTGGGCGGCCACGGAACCCGAGGAGTACACGTGGAGGCGTACGCCCGCCGCGTGCCAGGCGCGCAGGGCCGGGAGGACGTCGTCGTAGAAGTGGGAGACGAGGTCGCCGCGGGCGAAGCCCTCGGACCAGATGATGCCCTGGAGGGTCTTCAGCGGGGTCGCCTTGCGGTCCTCGTCGAGCCACGCGCCGAGGGCCTTCTCGACGCGCACGTCGTCGGCGTCCGGCTCGGCGATGAGATCCCGCACCTGCGCGACCGCACGCGCCACCTCCGGATCACCGCTCCGCTCCGCGAGCAGTGCTCCGAAGCGGGAGCGGGAGTACGGGTAGAGCACGTCCACGACGAACCCCGTGGCGCTCGTGGTGCCCTCGATGTCGAGCACCACGGAGTCGATGGCGTCGAGGTCGAAGACCTGGCTCACGCCGCTGCCCTGTCCTGCTGGTACCCGGCGTCGATCGTGTCGTAGTCCGGGAAGCGGGAGGCGATGGGGGAGCCGGTGAAGTTGCCGATCCAGCCGTCCTCCTCGTGGAAGAAGCGGATCGCGGTGAACGAGGGGCTGGTGCCCATGTCGAACCAGTGCGTCGTGCCGCGCGGCACCCCCAGCAGGTCGCCCTTCTCGCAGTAGACCGCGTGCACCTCGCCGTTCACGTGCAGATAGAAGATGCCGGAACCGGAGACGAAGAAGCGGACCTCGTCATCGTCGTCGTGCGTGTGCTCCTGAAGGAACTTCGCGCGCGCGGCCTTCGCCTTCGCCGGGAACCCGGGGTCGTCGCTCGGGTGCAGTCCGAGGACGTCGACGGTCGTGAAGCCCTCCTCGGCGTTGAGCCGGTCGATCTCCGGGCCGTACGCGGCGAACACGGTCTCGCTGTCCGCGTCGAACGGCACGTCCTCGCGGATCGGCCACTGCTCGTAGCGCACCCCGAGCGGCGCCAGCGCGGCCGCGATCTCGACGGGGTCGGAGGTACGACGCACCAGGGTCTCCGGTCCGGACTCGGGCCAGGTGGTCAGCAGGGTCATGAGAGCAACTCCAGCAGTCGGGAAGGGAAGTCCGGATGCTGAGACCAGCGCCGGACGGGGAGGGGGAGATGTGGTGAGGAAAGGAAGCGACTGGGGCGGCGGGTGGAGCGGCGTGCAGCGGGTCAGCCGCGACACGGCGCGCCGGTACAGCGGCGCATGCGGGGCATACGCAGCGCTGTTGCGCTCGGTGTCGTCATCGGGGCCTCACTGTGCCGGGTCGGGTGCCGGTCCCGTGATGCTAACTCGCGAGGGTGTGTCCGCCATGGGTGCATTGCGTGTGACGTAGTCGTTGTCTCGAATGTCGAGATGCGACGTCCATTTCTTTGACGGATGGCTGAAATCGTTCTCATGATCTGCGTATGAAGACGCTGCTGCTCGTGCGGCGGCTGTACGTGGACTTGCTCCGGTCGACCACGGCCAGCTGTCGCTGACCTCTCCCGGAGCTCCGACGCGCCCCCGTTCCCGGGGCGTTCGCCGCCGCCCGCGGTGGCTCATTCCCGTCCCTCGCTCCGGGCCCGCACCCCCGCTTCACCTCCCCTCGCATCCCCGCGCACCCACGCACTCAGGCGTGTTCGCACCACCCCGTACCTGGAGCCGCAATGTCCCGCTCGTCCCGCCGCATCCGCCTCCCCCTCGCCGCGCTCTCCCTCGCCTCCGCCTCGGCCCTGCTCCTGTCGGCGTGCGCACAGTCGACGGACGCCTCCAAGGACACCGGCGACACCGCCGCCAAGGCCTCCTCCGCCACCGGCAAGAAGCCCGCCCCCTTCAGCGACGGCGCGGTCAAGGTCGCCCTGGTCCGGCAGAGCGGCGCCGGCGACTACTTCGAGCAGTGGGGCAACGGAGCGAAGGCGCAGGCCAAGGCCCTCGGCATCGACCTCACGGTGTACGACGCCCAGGCCGACAACGCCAAGCAGGCCACCGACCTGTCCTCGGCGATCAACTCCGGCGCCAAGGCGATCATCATCGACCACGGCTTCCCGGCGACGATCCAGCCGGAGATCGACAAGGCCGTGAAGAAGGGCATCAAGGTCGTCGTCTACGACGTCGAGACCGACGCCTTGGGCGTCGTCTCCACCAAGCAGGACGACGCGAGCATGGCGCAGGCCGTCCTCGACGTGATGGCGAAGGAGGTCGGCAAGGACGCCAAGGTCGGCTACGTCAACGTCGCCGGCTACGCGGCCCTCGACAAGCGCGACACCGTCTGGAAGTCCACGGTCGACGCGCAGGGCTGGAAGCAGGCGTTCAAGGTCGGCAAGGTCACCGACTCGACGGCCACTGACAACGTTCCCCTCGTCTCCGCCGCCCTCACCCAGCACTCCGACGTGGTGGGCGTCTTCGCCCCGTACGACGAGCTGGCCAAGGGCGCCGTCCTCGCCGTGCAGAACAAGAAGCTCCAGGACAAGGTGAAGGTCTTCGGCGCCGACGTCTCCAACGCCGACATCCAGGCCATCACCGCCAAGGACAGCCCCTGGGTCGCCACGGCGGGCACCGACCCCTCCGCCGTGGGCGCCGCCGTGGTCCGTACGGCCGCCCTGGAACTGGCCGGTGAGCTGAACAAGACCTCCGTCGAGTTCCCGGCCGTCGCCATCACCCAGGACTTCCTGCGTGAGAAGAAGATCGAGAACATGGACCAGCTGCGCAAGGCGCTGCCCGCGCTGAACCTGTCGCAGGTCTCGACCGCCGACTGGATCTCGAATGTCGCCCACTGACACCAACCACGAAAAGGCGGACGGCGGCGAGAGTGCCGCCGCCGTCCGCCTGAGGGGCGTCAGCAAGGCCTTCGGCGGCAGGACGGTGCTCGCCTCCGTCTCGCTGGACATCGCGCCGGGCAGCGTGGTCGCGCTGCTCGGCGCGAACGGCGCCGGCAAGTCCACGCTGATCAAGATCCTGTCCGGGGTGCACGCCGACCACGGTGGCGAGGTCCTGGTGGACGGCTCCCCGGTCGCCCTCCAAAGCCCCCTTGCCGCCCGCCAGTTGGGCATCCAGACCGTCCACCAGCGCATCAGTGAGGGCGTCGTCCCCGGCCTCACCGTCGCCGAGAACCTCGTCTTCGAGGAGCTGGCCCAGAAGCGCGGCAACCCGTTCCTCAACGGGAGCAGACTCCTCGCCCGCGCCCGGGAGATCCAGGCCGCCCTCGGCCTCGACTGGACCGACGCCGTCCTCAAGCAGGACGTCACCGAACTCGGCATCTCGGACCGCCAGTTGCTCATCCTGGCCCGCGCCCTCGCCACCCGCCCCCGGCTGCTGATCCTCGACGAACCGACCTCCGCGCTCTCCGCCGCAGAGGCCGAGCGCCTGTTCGCGCTGGTCGAGAGGATGAGGGAGGACGGCATCGCGGTCCTCTACGTCTCCCACCGCCTCGGCGAGATCGAGGCCCTGGCCGACCGTCTGGTCGTACTGCGGGACGGCCGTCTCACCGAGGACCAGATCCGCCCCTTCGACTGGGACGCCGCCCTGCGCGCGATGCTCGCGCAGGCCCAGGAGACGACCACCGCCCGCCCGGTCCGGGAGGGCGACCAGGGAGACGTCGTCCTGTCCCTGAAGGGCGTACGCCTCTTCGAGGGCCGCACCCCGCTCGACCTCGACATCCACACCGGCGAAGTCACCGGCGTCGTCGGCCTGTTGGGCGCCGGCAAGACCGAACTGGCCCGCGGCCTCTTCGGCGCCGAGCCCTTCACCACCGGCACGGTCGAGCTGGACGGCCGGCCGTACGCGCCCCGCCGCCCCGCCGACGCCATCCGCGGCGGCGTGCACCTCGTCCCGGAGGACCGGCACGCCGACGCCCTCGTCCCCGGCTGGTCGGTGGCCCAGAACATCTCCCTGCCGTTCCTCAGGTCCCATTCCAGGCTGGGCCTGATGAACACGGCAAGGGAACACGCCCTCGGCCGCGACGCGATCGACGCCCTCGGTGTCGTCACCCGCGACGAGCACAGCACCGTCGAGGAGCTGTCCGGCGGCAACCAGCAGAAGGTCGTCGTCGGCCGCTGGCTCGCCGAGACCCCTCGCGTCCTCATCCTGGACGAGCCGTTCCGAGGCGTGGACATCGGTGCCCGACGCGACATCGGCCGCCGCGCCCGCGCGCTCGCCGCCGAGGGCGCCGCCGTACTCGTCCTGTCCGCCGACGTCGACGAAATCCTGGAGGTCGCCGACCGGGTCGTCGTGCTCGCCGCCGGAGAGATCCACCTCGACGCGTACGGCGAGGATGCGGAGCGCGACCGCGTCATCCGGACCATCTCGGCGTCCGTGTGACCCCGGCCCGCCGCAAGGAAGCCACAGGACCAGGACCAGGAAGTCCGAGGAAGCACCCATGACCACCACCCAGAGCACCGAGGTCCCCGCCAAGGCGGCGCTCCCGCCCGCCACCTCCACGACCGTGCGCGTCCAGAACGCCGTCATCAAGTACGGCTTCATCTTCGTCACGGTCGCGCTCTTCGCGTACTTCGCGCTGAGCGAGGGCTCCTTCCGCGAGTCGGCGACCCTCCTCGACACCCTCCGGTATGTCTCCGTCGCCGCCATCCTCGGCCTCGGCGTCACCCTCACCATGGCCGTCGGCGGAATGGACATGTCCGTCGGCGCGGTCGCCGGCCTCGGCGTCTCGGTCGCCGCCCACACGATGGTCGTCCTCAACCAGGTCGGCACCGTCGCGATCCTCGCCGTCCTCGTGGCAGGCGCCCTCGCGGGCCTCCTCAACGCCCTGCTGATCGTGGTGATGAAGATCCCCGACATGCTGGCCACCCTCGGCACCATGTTCGTCATCCAGGGCGCCAAGCTGATCCTCGTGGACGGCCAGTCGATCACCCCCGGCATGACGCTGGAGGACGGCACCACCGCACCCGGCAGGTTCACCGCCGACTTCCTGAAGATCGACCGAGGCACGGTCCTCTCCATCCCGATCTCGGTCGTCGTCTTCGGCGCGCTGACCGTCGCCGCCTGGGTCTTCCTGGCCCGCACCCGCTGGGGCCGCGTCTTCTACGCGATCGGCGCCAACCCGGAGGCCTCCCGCCTGGCCGGCATCCGCGTCGGCGCCTACCGCGCGCTGGCGTACGTCCTCTCCGGCGTCCTCGCCTCCGTCGGCGGTCTGATCCTGGCGTCCCGCATCGGCCAGGGCGATGTGAGCGCCGGCACCTCCCAACTGCTGGAGGCGGTCGCGGTGGCACTGGTCGGCACCTCGGTCCTCGGCCGGGGCCGCCCGAACGTCTGGGGCACAGCCCTCGGCGCGGTACTGATCGGCATCATCACCACGGGCCTCACCATCAAGGGCCTGCCTTACTACACCCAGGACGTCGTCGAGGGCGCGGTCCTCATCCTCGCCCTGGTCTTCAGCTTCACGTTGTCCAAGCGCCGCACCGCATAAGGGAGTTCACCGACCATGGGCTACCGCATCCTGGAGACCGACGACATCCCCGCGTACCTGCGTGAGCGGGGCCACTGGGAGGACCTGGACGACATCACCGTCCGCGAGGTCTCGGACGGCAACGTCAACCGCGTCTTCCTCGCCTCGAACGCCGCGGGCACCCGCGGTCTCGCGCTCAAGCAGGCCCTGCCCTGGGTCCGCGTCGCCGGCCCGTCCTGGCCGCTGAGCCCCGACCGTGCCGACGCCGAGGCGCGGGCGTACGAGCAACTCGCCAAGGTCGCCCCCGACGAGATCCCCGGCGTCCACGGCTACGACCCCGAGAACCACGCCCTCGTCATGGAGGACCTCTCCGACCTGGAGGTCCTGCGCACCCTTCTCAACGAAGGCGCGTCGTACGGCCCGCACACCTCCCCGCAGATCGGCCGCCTCGTCGCCCGGCTCTCCTTCGCCACCAGCGACTTCGGCATGGAGTCCGCCGACCGCAAGGCGCTGCTCGCCGCCTCGGTCAACGCCGAGCTGTGCAAGATCACCGAGGACGTCGTCCTCTCCGAGCCGTACATCGAGCACGAGCACAACCACTGGCACCCGGGGCTGGACGACCTGGCCGCCGCATTCCGCGCGGACACCGCCTTGCGCACCGAGGTCGCCGACCTCCGCCATATCTTCATGACGAGCGCCCAGGCCCTCCTCCACGGCGACCTCCACTCGGGCAGCGTCATGGTCGGCGAACGCGAAGGCGCCCACGTCGTACGTGTTTTCGACCCCGAGTTCTCCTTCGTCGGGCCCATCGGCTTCGACCTCGGCCTGTACTGGGCCAACGCGCTCGTCTCGGAGGAACGGGCCCGCGCCCTGGGGACCCTCACCGACCACGGCGACCAGCTCCGACTCTCCTGGGAGGCGTTCGAGACCGAGTTCCGCCGCCTCTGGCCGACCCGCGTCGACACCTTCTTCGACGACGTCTACCTGGACCGCTTCCTCCGCCGCGTCTGGACGGAGTCCCTGGGCTTCGCCGGCACGGAGATCGTCCGGCGGATCATCGGGTTCGCCCATCTGACAGATCTGACGACGCTGGCGGACCCGGTTCCGGCGTCCCGTCGGGCCTTGCTGCTGGGGCGTGAACTCATCGTGCGGCGGGCTGAGTTGGGGGATGTCTCGGCGGTACGGGCGGTCGTGGAGCCGCTCTCCTGACGGTGCCTGGTAGCTCGGGGTGGGTTGTCGGGTCCGTTGTCCGGTGCGGGTGGGTGTGGGGCTTCTCGCGCAGTTCCCCGCGCCCCTGACGGGGCGCGGCCTTCCCGCCGTGGGGGCCTGGGCGCGCACGCGGGGTGGTGGGTCGCCGTACGCGGCCAACCCGCCGTACGGGGTGCGGTCGTCGCGCAGCCGGGACGCGTCCGGCTGCCTGTTCTCGTTGTGTGCCGCCGGGAGGCGTCCGTCCGGCAGTGTCGGCCCCGTCCGCCGCCGTCCCCAGCTGCGGGCAAATCGTGCCGCTGGGGGCGGCACGGGTGGGCGCAGCGGCACCCCGTAGCGCCGGGCCGCGTGACCCCGCCCCCGCCCGCCGCAGGTGACGGGCGCCGCACGCACAAGAGGCGGCCCCGTCGCCGTAGTGGTGACGGGGCCGCGTCAGAATCGCTCGGTCCGGCCCCGGTCAGGGGGAGGGGCCGGACCGAGAGTCGGTTACTTCTTGTCGAGCAGGTCCTGGACCTTCGTGCGGACCTCGTCCGTCGCCAGTCCCCGTATCGTCAGCGTCGTGCGGCGCCGCAGCACGTCGTCGGCCGTCTCGGCCCACTCGGTGTCTCGGGCGTAGACGACCTGCGCCCAGATCTCCGGGGCGTCCGGGTGGACGCGCTCGCCGAGCTCGGGGTTCTCGTTGGCGAGACGGGCGATGTCGAAGGCCAGCGACCCGTAGTGCGTGGCCAGGTGCCGCGCGGTGTCGGCGCCCATGCGGGGGCCGGGCGCCGGGCCGTCGACGAGGAGCCGGTGGGCGACCGCGCGCGGGTTGGCGACACCCGGCAGCGGCAGCTTCTTCGGCAGCGAGGCGACCGGCTCGAAGTCCTCGCCCAGCGGGGCGCCGGGCAGCGCCTCCAGCTTCTTCATGATCGTGCGGCCGATGTGCCGGAAGGTCGTCCACTTGCCGCCCGCCACGGACAGCATGCCGCCCCGGCCCTCGGTGACGACCGTCTCGCGCTTGGCCTTCGCGGTGTCACCGGGACCGCCCGGCAGCACCCGCAGACCGGCGAAGGAGTACGTGATCAGGTCACGGTCGAGCTGCTGGTCCCGGATGGAGAACGCGGCCTCGTCCAGGATCTGGGCTATGTCCTTGTCGTTGACGGCCACGTCCGCCGGGTCGCCCTCGTACACCTCGTCGGTCGTGCCGAGCAGCAGCATGTCCTCCCAGGGGAGGGCGAAGGTGATGCGGTACTTGTCGATGGGGGTGGCGAGCGCGGCCTTCCACGGTGCCGTCCGCTTCAGCACCAGGTGCGCGCCCTTGGACAGCCGGATGGACGGCGCCGCGTCCGGGTTCTCCATCCTGCGCAGGTGGTCGACCCACGGCCCGGTCGCGTTCAGCACCAGCCGGGCGCTCACGCCGAACTCGTCGCCGGAGAGCCGGTCGCGCAGCTCGGCACCGGTCACCCGGCCCTTGGTGAACCGCAGACCGGTGACCTCGGCGTGGTTCAGGACCACGGCACCCGACTCGACGGCCGCGCGGACCGTCATCAGGGCCATCCGGGAGTCGTTCATCTGGTCGTCGCCGTACACGGCCACGGCCTTGAGGTTCTCGGTGCGCAGTTCGGGCACGTCCTGCGCGGCCTTCGACGGCGAGAGCAGATGGCCCACGCCGTCACCGAAGGCCGACAGCGCGGAGTAGGCGAAGACGCCCGCCCCGAGCTTCGCCGCGCCGTGCGGCCCGCCCTTGTACACGGGGAGGTAGAACGTGAGCGGGTTCGCCAGGTGGGGGGCCACCTGGCGGGACACCGCACGGCGCTCGAAGTGGTTCTCCGCCACCAGCTTCACCGCGCCGGTCTGCAGATAGCGCAGACCGCCGTGGAGCAGTTTGGAGGAGGCGGAGGAGGTGGCGCCGGCGAAGTCGCCGGCGTCGACCAGCGCCACCCTGAGCCCGGACTGCGCGGCGTGCCAGGCGGTGGAGATGCCCAGGATGCCGCCGCCGATCACGAGAAGGTCGTACGACGCCTTGGCGAGCTGCTCCCGGGTCTCGGCACGGCTCGGGTTCAAGCCGGACGCCGGGCGCGTCCCCAGGGCAGGCAGGGTCTGCAGGGTGGTCTGACTGGTCATGTCGGGTTACTACTCCTCATCAGAGCCGGTGTCGGAGCCTTCGTCGGCTCCTGCTCAGCTCTCGTCCTCGAGCCAGCCCATGGTCCGCTCGACGGCCTTGAGCCAGCTCTTGTACTCACGGTCGCGGGTGTCCGCGTCCATGCGGGGCGTCCACTCGGCGGCCCGACGCCAGTTGGCGCGCAGGTCGTCGGTGTTGGTCCAGAAGCCGACGGCGAGACCGGCGGCGTAGGCGGCGCCGAGGCAGGTGGTCTCGGCGACCATCGGGCGCACCACGGGGGCGTCGAGGAAGTCCGAGAGGGTCTGCATCAGCAGGTTGTTGGAGGTCATGCCGCCGTCGACCTTGAGGGCCGCGAGCTCCACGCCCGAGTCCTTGGTCATGGCGTCCGTGATCTCACGGGTCTGCCAGGCGGTGGCCTCCAGGACGGCGCGCGCGAGGTGCGCCTTGGTGACGTACCGGGTGAGACCGGCGATCACACCGCGGGCGTCGGAGCGCCAGTACGGGGCGAACAGACCGGAGAAGGCCGGCACGAAGTAGGCGCCGCCGTTGTCCTCGACCGAGAGCGCCAGCGTCTCGATCTCGGCGGCGGTGGAGATGAGGCCCATCTGGTCGCGCATCCACTGCACCAGCGAACCGGTGACGGCGATCGAGCCCTCCAGCGCGTAGACCGGCTTCTGGTCGCCGATCCGGTAGCCGACCGTGGTCAGCAGGCCGCTGTAGGAGTTGATGATCTTCTCGCCGGTGTTCAGCAGCATGAACGTGCCGGTGCCGTACGTGGACTTGGCCTCGCCCTCGGCGAAACAGGTCTGGCCGAACAGGGCCGCCTGCTGGTCGCCGAGCGCGGAGGCGACCGGGATGCCACCGAGCAGGTCGCCGAGCCTGCCGCCGGTGACCTCGCCGTACACCTCGGCGGACGAGCGGATCTCCGGGAGCATCGACAGCGGGACGCCGATGGACTCGGCGATCTTCTCGTCCCACTCCAGGGTGTGCAGGTTCATCAGCATGGTGCGGGAGGCGTTGGTGACGTCGGTGACGTGGTGGCCGCCGTCGACACCGCCCGTCAGGTTCCAGATGACCCAGCTGTCCATGGTGCCGAAGAGGATGTCGCCGGCCTCGGCGCGCTCGCGCAGACCCTCGACGTTGTCCAGGAGCCAGCGGGCCTTCGGACCGGCGAAGTACGAGGCCAGCGGCAGGCCGGTCTCGCGGCGGAAGCGGTCCTGGCCGACGTTGCGGCCGAGCTCACGGCAGAGGGCGTCGGTGCGGGTGTCCTGCCAGACGATGGCGTTGTGGACGGGCTCACCGGTGTTCTTGTCCCAGAGCAGCGTGGTCTCGCGCTGGTTGGTGATGCCGATGGCCTTGATGTCGTCGCGGGTGATGCCGGCCTTCTCGATGGCCCCGGCGACGACCTCCTGGACGTTCGTCCAGATCTCGGTGGCGTCGTGCTCGACCCAGCCCGGCTTCGGGAAGATCTGCTCGTGCTCCTTCTGGTCGACGGAGACGATGCGTCCGTCGCGGTCGAAGACGATGCAGCGGCTGGAGGTGGTGCCCTGGTCGATGGCGGCGATGAAGGGCCCGGCGGTGTGGGCGTCGGTCACGGTGTGCTCCTGAAAGTCACTGGGTATGGGGCTGTACGTACGGCGCGTGCTGAGCGTTTCGCGAGATCCCGGGTTTTCCGTGATCTGCGGCTCGGTGCTCTCAAGCGAAGGCGACGTTGTAGATGCCTGCAGCGATGGCGGCGCCGATCAGGGGGCCGACCACCGGGACCCAGGCGTAGCTCCAGTCGGAGCCGCCCTTGTTGGGCAGGGGCAGAAGGGCGTGGACGATACGCGGACCGAGGTCACGGGCCGGGTTGATCGCGTAACCGGTCGGTCCGCCGAGGGACAGACCGATGGAGACCACGACGAGCGCGGTGATCAGGGCGCCGAGAGTGCCGAGACCCTTGCCGTCGCCGTTCAGGCCCTGCGTCAGGACCGCCAGGACGAGCACGATGGTGCCGATGACCTCGGTGGCGACGTTCTGCCAGGCGACGCGGACCTCGGGGCCGGTGGAGAAGATGCCGAGCACGGGGCCGGCGCCGGCCTCCCGGGCCTCGACGGACTTGGTCCTGGCGCCCTTCGAGGCCGGATCGCCGACGATGTCCTTGTCGGTGAGGTGGGCGTGGAACTGGCCGTAGTAGGCGACCCAGACCAGAGCCGCGCCGATCATCGCGCCGAGCAGCTGCCCGCCCCAGTAGACCGGGACATCGCTCCACGCGATGCCGTTCTTCTTCAGCGCGAGCGCGAGGGTCACGGCCGGGTTGAGGTGGGCGCCGGAGAGCGGCGCGGAGGTGTAGACGGCCGTCAGAACGGCGAAACCCCACCCGAAGGTGATGGCGAGCCAACCGGCGTTACGGGCCTTGGAGGCCTTCAGGGTTACGGCCGCGCAGACGCCGCCGCCGAGCAGGATGAGTATGGCGGTACCGATGGTCTCGCCGATGAAGATGTCGGAGCTGGACACCCGCGACTCCTTTGTCCTTCGTCCAGGGGAAGGCGAACCCCGGGTCCCATCCGGGGGTCCGCGCCCTCGGGGGTGAGAGCTGTCCCGGCCCTTGGCGTTGTCACACTCTAGCGCGTATTGCCGGTAGGTGTTCGACAATGCCGACCGATGGACGGGAGTCTCGCTGTGGCGTGAGTGCCTAGTCAAGGGTCCTGTTATCGAAAACACGATCGTTATTGATCGAAGTGGCTTATCGATCTTGAGGTGGCTGGTATGGGTGCCCACGCCGGTGCGCCACGCGGGCGCGCGGGGGGACCCGGACGCGGCGAAGGCCGGGACGCCCCAGGGGGTGTCCCGGCCTTCGCGGGTCAGGTTTCGCGGGTCAGGTCAGGTCGGGCCGGTCCGGGTCAGGTAGGTCGGGCCGGTCCGGGTCAGGTCGGGCCGGTCCGGGTCGGGCCGTGGGGTGTCAGAACCGCCCGGCGCCCAGGTCCCGCGACACCGCGCGGGCGCAGTCCCGTACGGCCGCGATCAGCTCGGGGCGCAGCTCGCCCTCGCGGCACAGTCGCTCCACGGCGCCGGTGATGCCGACCGCGCCGACGGGCATGCGCCGCCGGTCGTGGATGGGGGCGGCGATGGACGCCACCCCCTCCCAGGTCTCCTCGACGTCGGCCGCGTACCCGCGCGCGCGGGTGATGTCCAGGACGCCCTCGAAGTCGTCCAGGGTGTGGACGGTGCGGTCGGTGAACGCCTTGCGCTCGCCCTCCAGGACCTCGCTGTGCGCCACCGGGTCGTACGCCGCGAGGACCTTGCCCAGGGCCGTGGAGTGCAGAGGCTGCATGGCCCCTATCTCCAGGACCTGCCGGCTGTCGTCGGGCCGGAAGACGTGGTGCACGATCAGCACGCCCTGCTGGTGCAGCACGCCCAGATGGACACTCTCGCCGCTGGAACGGGCCAGGTCGTCCGTCCAGACCAGGGCGCGCGCCCGCAGTTCGTGGACGTCCAGATAGGTGGTCCCGAGCCGCAGCAGCTCGGCCCCCAGCTGATAGCGCCCGGAGGCGTCGTCCTGCTCGACGAACCCCTCCTGCTGGAGCGTGCGCAGTATGCCGTGGGCGGTGCCTTTGGCGAGGCCCAGCGACGAGGCGATGTCCGACAGGCCGAGCCGCCGCTCGCCGCCTCCGAGCAACCGCAGCATCGCGGCCGCCCGTTCGAGCGACTGGATGTTCCGTGCCATCGCCGTCCTGCCTCCGTCCCCTTCGGCCGCCGTACGCGACTGAACTACCATCGTTCGGCAATGTCGAACACTACCGGTCGTTGCCGACCTCCTGCCAATGGCCGTCAACAGCTTTTCGGCCACACTCCCCGCGCGGTGACGTTCCCGTGCCCGACCGGTGCCCGTTCGACGGTCATGTGATCGTGGGGTGTGCGTTCGGTGCCGGAGCAGTGTCCGTCGTTCTTTTCGTCGTCGGAGTAAACCGCACTCGGCCGCGTACGCCACGCCAGTCCGTCCCGTGGACTCCCCTGACCGTCCGCGGCGCTCCGGGCTACCCTTGCGGCGTGCGCCTTCCATGGGAAGCCGCAAAGCCGACAGCCGTCGCACTCCAGGGAGCAGCTCCATGGCCTCGTTGCCGAACCCGTCCGCTTCGTCCGCCGCCGCCGGTCGGGCCCGATCCGACGCCCTGCGCGAGGCCCTCGCCACCCGTGTGGTGGTCGCCGACGGCGCGATGGGCACGATGCTTCAGGCCCAGGACCCCACCATGGAGGACTTCGAGCAGCTGGAGGGCTGCAACGAGGTCCTGAACGCCACCCGCCCCGACATCGTCCGCGCGGTGCACTCCGCGTACTTCGACGCGGGCGTCGACTGCGTGGAGACCAACACCTTCGGCGCGAACCTCACCGCACTGGGCGAGTACGACATCCCCGAGCGCACCGCCGAGCTGTCCGAGGCGGGTGCCCGCATCGCCCGCGAGACGGCGGACGAGTTCGCCGCGCGCGACGGCCGCCAGCGCTGGGTGCTGGGCTCGATCGGTCCGGGCACCAAGCTGCCGACCCTCGGCCACACGACCTTCACCGCCATCCGGGACGCGTACCAGCAGAACGCCGAAGGACTGCTGGCCGGCGGCGCCGACGCGCTGCTGGTGGAGACGACCCAGGACCTGCTGCAGACGAAGGCATCCGTCATCGCCGCCCGCCGCGCGATGGAGACGGCCGGATACGACGTCCCCCTGATCGTCTCGGTGACGGTCGAGACGACGGGCACCATGCTGCTCGGCTCCGAGATCGGTGCCGCGCTGACGGCGCTGGAGCCGCTGGGCATCGACATGATCGGCCTGAACTGCGCGACCGGCCCCGCCGAGATGAGCGAGCACCTGCGCTATCTGGCCCGCCACTCCCGCATCCAGCTGTCCTGCATGCCCAACGCCGGCCTGCCGGTGCTGACCAAGGACGGCGCCCACTACCCGCTCACGGCCCCCGAGCTCGCCGACGCCCAGGAGAACTTCGTCCGCGACTACGGCCTCTCCCTCGTCGGCGGCTGCTGCGGTACGACGCCCGAGCATCTGCGGCAGGTCGTCGAGCGGGTCCGGGACCTCACGCCCGGCGCACGCGACCCGCGCCCCGAGCCGGGCGCCGCCTCGCTCTACCAGACCGTCCCCTTCCGCCAGGACACCGCGTACATGGCGATCGGCGAGCGGACGAACGCCAACGGGTCGAAGAAGTTCCGTGAGGCCATGCTGGAGGCCCGCTGGGACGACTGTGTGGAGATGGCCCGCGACCAGATCCGCGAGGGCGCCCACATGCTCGACCTGTGTGTCGACTACGTGGGCCGCGACGGTGTCGCCGACATGGCCGAACTCGCCGGGCGCTTCGCCACCGCCTCCACCCTCCCGATCGTGCTGGACTCCACCGAAGTACCCGTCATCCGGGCCGGGTTGGAAAAGCTCGGCGGCCGTGCGGTCATCAACTCCGTCAACTACGAGGACGGCGACGGCCCCGAGTCCCGCTTCGCCAAGGTCACCGCGCTCGCCCAGGAGCACGGCGCCGCGCTGATCGCGCTGACCATCGACGAGGAGGGGCAGGCCCGCACACCGGAGACGAAGGTCGCGATCGCCGAACGCCTCATCGACGACCTCACCGGCAACTGGGGGATCCACGAGTCGGACATCCTCATCGACACCCTGACCTTCACCATCTGCACCGGCCAGGAGGAGTCCCGCAAGGACGGCATCGCCACCATCGAGGCGATCCGCGAACTCAAGCGCCGTCGCCCCGAGGTGCAGACGACGCTGGGGCTGTCGAACATCTCCTTCGGCCTCAATCCGGCCGCCCGTGTCCTCCTCAACTCCGTCTTCCTCGACGAGTGCGCGAAGGCGGGCCTGGACTCGGCGATCGTGCACGCCTCCAAGATCCTGCCGATCGCCCGCTTCAGCGAGGAGGAGGTCCAGACCGCTCTCGACCTCATCCACGACCGCCGCGCCGAGGGCTACGACCCCCTCCAGAGGCTCATGGCACTGTTCGAGGGCGCCACCACCAAGTCGCTGAAGGCGGGCAGGGCCGAGGAACTGGCCGCCCTCCCGCTGGACGAGCGCCTCAAGCGCCGCATCATCGACGGCGAGAAGAACGGCCTGGAGGCCGACCTCGACGAGGCCCTCCAAACCCGCCCGGCCCTCGACATCGTCAACGACACCCTCCTGGACGGCATGAAGGTCGTCGGTGAACTCTTCGGCTCCGGACAGATGCAGCTGCCGTTCGTGCTGCAGTCCGCCGAGGTCATGAAGACCGCCGTCGCCCACCTCGAACCGCACATGGAGAAGTCCGACGCCGAGGGCAAGGGCACCATCGTCCTGGCGACCGTGCGCGGCGACGTCCACGACATCGGCAAGAACCTCGTCGACATCATCCTGTCCAACAACGGCTACAACGTCGTCAACCTCGGCATCAAGCAGCCGGTCTCCGCGATCCTCGACGCCGCCAAGGAGCACCGGGCCGACGTCATCGGCATGTCCGGCCTCCTGGTCAAGTCCACAGTGATCATGAAGGAGAACCTGGAGGAGCTGAACCAGCGCGGCCTGGCCGCCGACTACCCGGTCATCCTCGGCGGCGCCGCCCTCACCCGCGCCTACGTCGAGCAGGACCTGTACGAGATCTACGGCGGAGAGGTCCGCTACGCCCGCGACGCCTTCGAGGGCCTGCGCCTGATGGACGCCCTCATCGGCGTCAAGCGGGGCGTGCCGGGGGCGACCCTGCCCGAGCTGAGGCAGCGCCGCGTACGGGCGACGGCCACCGCCACGGCGGTCGAGGAACGCCCCGAGGAGGGCCACGTCCGCTCCGACGTCGCCACCGACAACCCCGTCCCCACGCCCCCGTTCCGGGGCACCCGCGTCATCAAGGGCATCCAGCTCAAGGAGTACGCGACCTGGCTCGACGAGGGCGCCCTCTTCAAGGGCCAGTGGGGGCTGAAGCAGGCCCGCACCGGCGACGGGCCGACCTACGAGGAACTCGTCGAGACCGAGGGCCGGCCCCGGCTGCGCGGCCTGCTGGACAAGCTGCAGACCGACAACCTCCTCGAAGCGGCCGTCGTCTACGGCTACTTCCCCTGTGTCTCCAAGGACGACGACCTGATCATCCTGGACGACGACGGCAACGAACGGACCCGGTTCTCCTTCCCGCGTCAGCGACGGGGCCGCCGGCTGTGCCTGGCCGACTTCTTCCGCCCGGAGGAGTCCGGCGAGACCGACGTGGTCGGCCTTCAGGTCGTCACCGTCGGCTCCCGCATCGGCGAGGAGACCGCCAAGCTCTTCGAGTCCAACTCCTACCGCGACTACCTCGAACTCCACGGCCTGTCCGTACAGCTGGCCGAGGCCCTCGCCGAGTACTGGCACGCCCGCGTGCGCTCGGAGCTGGGATTCGCCGGGGAGGACCCGACTGTGATCGAAGACATGTTCGACCTCAAGTACCGGGGCGCCCGCTTCTCCCTCGGCTACGGTGCCTGTCCCGACCTGGAGGACCGCGCCAAGATCGCGGAACTGCTGGAGCCCGAGCGGATCGGCGTACAGCTCTCGGAGGAGTTCCAGCTCCACCCCGAGCAGTCCACCGACGCGATCGTGATCCATCACCCCGAGGCGAAGTACTTCAACGCGCGATAGCCCTCCGCTCGGGGGGCCGTCGCCCGTCCGCGGATCCGTTGTGGCCCCTCGCGCCCACGCGGCGCAGCCCCGCACATCGAACACGGCACCGCGCCCCTCGCGGGGGAGCGGTGCCGCCTCGCCCGAAGGCGCTTCCCCGCGCGGCGTCGTAGACTGGACGGTCCACCGCAGGCCGGTTCCCCACCCGGGAACCGGCCTGCTCGTCCCACAAGGAGGTGCGCCGGATGACGACGACGATCCCCGCGCTAGGAACCCGTACGGCCGAAGGCTCCGCGCTGCAGGCCGTGCTCCTCGACATGGACGGCACCCTGGTGGACACCGAGGGCTTCTGGTGGGACGTGGAGGTGGAGATCTTCGCCGGCCTCGGCCACACCCTCGACGACTCCTGGCGTCATGTCGTGGTCGGCGGCCCCATGAGCCGCAGCGCGGGCTTCCTGATCGAGGCCACCGGCGCCGACATCACCTTCCCCGAGCTGAGCGTGCTGCTCAACGACGGCTTCGAGGCCCGTATCGGACACGCGCTGCCCCTGATGCCCGGCGCCTCCAGACTCCTCGCCGAGCTCGCCACGCACGGCGTCCCCACCGCCCTGGTATCCGCCTCGCACCGGCGCATCATCGACCGCGTCCTGACCTCGCTCGGCCCCCAGCACTTCGCGCTTACCGTCGCGGGGGACGAGGTCGAGCGGACCAAGCCGTTCCCCGACCCCTACCTTCTCGCGGCCTCCGGCCTCGGCGCGGATCCGGCCCGGTGCGCGGTCATCGAGGACACCGCGACCGGCGTCGCCGCCGCCGAGGCCGCCGGCTGCCATGTGGTCGCCGTCCCGTCCGTGTCCCCCATCGCCCCCGCCGCCCGGCGCACCGTCGTGACCTCGCTGGAAGAGGTCGACCTGCCATTTCTGCGCGGCCTGGTGACGATGACAGGCAATTGAGAACGCAAGCAATTCCAAGATCACGCACAGTGCCCCGCGCCGGGAATTCGGTCCGCTCGCAATGACTGAATTCCCGGACTCGGGAACCCCTTTCCGTCTGTGACGTTAACCACTCACGCAGGGCTTCGGGGCGGCCTCGGGGTGCGTCCAATCCCCGCATTCAGGGGTGTTCGGCACGCCTTTGTGTCCCGATTGGTGAAGGGTGCACCCAAACATTCCGTGCGCGCTACACCGTTTGTGTCCACATCCGGTTCCACAGCGTGATGGGAACCCAACTCCGGTGTGCGCGGGCCTCTCTGGCGGTGCGGGCTAATCTCGACACGAGAACATCGCCGTACTTCCCGTGACGCGCTCGCACCACCCCGCCAGCACCCGTCCCGGAACACAGCTCTGGAGAATCGCGAGCATGAACCGCAAGACCTTGGTGCTGCCGGCCGTGATCGGTCTGCTCGCCCCGGTACTCGCCGCCTGCGGTGCCACCGACAGCGCGGGTGGCAGCGGTGACGCGATCGTCGTCGGCACCACCGACCGGTTCACCGCCTCGAAGGACGCCCCGGCCCCCATCGACCCGGCCTACGCCTACGACGTCGGCACCTGGAACATCCTCCGCCAGACCGTGCAGACCCTCCTGGTCCAGCCCCGCGGCGACGGCGAACCGGAACCCGAGGCCGCCTCCAACTGCTCCTTCACCGACAGCGGCAACGAGCGCTACGCCTGCACCCTGCGCAGCGGCCTGAAGTTCGCCGACGGCTCCCCGGTCACCGCCGAGGACGTGAAGTTCTCCATCGACCGCGCCCGCTCCCTCAAGGCCGACAGCGGTGTCTTCGCCCTGCTGTCCACCATCGACCTCGTCGAGACCAAGGGCGACAACGAGGTGATCTTCCACCTCAACAGCCCCGACGCGACCCTCCCGTACAAGCTGTCCACCCCGGTCGCCGGCATCGTCAACCCCGCCGACTACGACAAGGGCGAGCTGCGCGACGGCTTCGAGGTCGACGGCTCCGGCCCGTACACCCTGGACGCCGAGGTCGAGAACAACGAGCTGGTCCGGGCCGTCTTCACCAAGAACCCCAACTACAAGGGTCAGTTGGACCCGCAGAACGACAAGGTCGAGCTGCGCTCCTTCGCGAACGCCGACGCCATGGGCACCGCCCTGAAGGACGGCGACATCGACCTGATGACCCGCACCATGACGCCGGAGCAGATCACCAAGCTCTCCGAGTCCGCCGACAGCGACATCGACGTGATCGAGTCCGCCGGCCTGGAGATCCGCTACCTCGCCTTCAACACCGACGCCTCCCCGGTCAGGAGCACGGCCGTCCGCCGGGCCATGGCCGAGGTCATCGACCGGGGCGAACTCGTCTCCAAGGTGTACGGCTCCCAGGCCGAACCCCTTTTCTCGCTGGTCCCGGCCGGCATCACCGGCCACTCCAACTCGTTCTTCAACAAGTACGGCGACCCGGACGTCGACAAGGCGAAGGCGACCCTGGAGACCGCAGGCGTCACCACCCCGGTGAAGCTGACCCTGCACTACACGACCGACCACTACGGCGCGGCCACGAAGAAGGAGTTCGAGCTGCTGAGGAAGCAGCTCAACGCCAGCGGCCTGTTCGACGTGACCATCAAGGGCGCCCCCTGGTCCACGTTCCGCCCCGCAGAGCAGGAGGGCGAGTACGCGGTCTACGGCATGGGCTGGTTCCCGGACTTCCCCGACGCCGACAACTACCTCGCGCCCTTCCTCGACAAGGACAACTTCCTCGGCCTGCCGTACGCCAACCGCGAGATCCGCACCGAGCTGATCCCCGATTCCCGCCGCGCGGCCGACCGCCTCACCGCCTCGGGCAGCCTCACCGGTATCCAGGACATCGTCGCCGACGACGTGCCGATCCTCCCGCTGTGGCAGGGCAAGCAGTACGTCGCCGCCCGGGACGACATCACCGGCGCCGAGTACGCCCTCAACGCCGCCTCGACGCTCCAGCTCTGGGAGCTGGGCCGCGGCAGGGGCGACTGACCGGACCTCACCACACCTCCGGACAGAGGCCGACCGGCCTCGGGGGAACCCGGAGCGCCCGCATGCACCCGACGACACAAGGCATCCATACGTGAACATACGCACCCAGTGGCCCGTCCTGACCATGGCGACAGGGCTTGCCGCCGGCCTGCTGACCGGTTGTGGCTCCGACTCGGGGGGATCCGGGGACTCCGGCTCCAACATCGTGGTGGGGATGTCCGACGACGTCCTGGCCACCGACCCCGCCTCCGGCTACGACCCCGGATCCTGGATCCTCTTCAACAACGTCTTCCAGTCGCTGCTGAGCTTCCCCAACGGCGCCACCGAGCCCGAACCGGACCTCGCCGAGGAATGCGCCTTCGCGGACAACGGCACCAAGGTCTACGAGTGCACCCTCAAGGGCGGCCTGAAGTTCAGCAACGGTGAGGCGCTCACCGCGAAGGACGTCAAGTTCTCCTTCGACCGCATGCTGAAGATCAACGACGACGCCGGCCCCGCGATCATGTTCCCCATGCTCGACAAGGTCGAGACCCCGGACGACAAGACCGTCCGCTTCGACCTCAAGTACGCCGACGCCACCTTCCCCAGCAAGATCGCCTCTGGCGCCGGCTCGATCGTCGACGAGAGCTCCTACGACGCCGACGGACTCCGCAAGGACGGCGAGGCGGTCGGATCCGGCCCCTACAAGCTGGAGTCCTTCGGTGACGACGAGGCCGTCTTCACCGTCAACGACAACTACAAGGGCACCGCCGACGTCGAGAACACCGGCGTCACCCTCAAGTTCTTCCACGGCGACCAGGACGCCCTGAAGAAGGACCTGCTGGAGGGCGACCTCGACGTCACCTACCGAGGCCTCAGCGCCTCCGACATCTCCGACATCGAGACCGACACCTCCACCGCCAACGGAGTCGACATCGTCGACGGCACCGGCGCCGAGGTCCAGCACCTCGTCTTCAACATGGACGACCCGGTCACCGGCAAGCTCGGCGTCCGCCAGGCCATCGCCCACCTCCTCGACCGCGAGGCCCTCGTCGACAAGGTCTACCAGGGCACCGCCACACCGCTGTACTCGATCATCCCGGCCGGCATCACCGGCCACAACACGGCCTTCTTCGACACCTACGGCGCCCGCCCCTCCGTGGACAAGGCCGAGGCCGCGCTGCGCGCCGACGGGATCACCGACAAGGTCGAACTGACCCTCTGGTCGACACCGTCGCGCTACGGCCCCTCCACCGACGAGGAGCTGGAGGCCATCGCCACGCAGCTCAACGACAGCGGGCTGTTCGACGCCGACGTGGAATCCGTCGCCTTCGGCCGGTACGAGAAGGACATCGCCGCCGGCAAGTACGGCGTGTACGTGAAGGGCTGGGTCCCCGACTACCCGGACCCCGACAACTTCACCGGCCCCTTCTTCGGCAAGGGCAACGTGCTGGGCAACAACTACACCAACGACACCATCACCGGTGAACTCCTCCCCAAGACCGCCGCCGAGAGCGAGCGCTCCTCCACGGAGAAGGAGTACGCCGAACTCCAGAACCTCGTCGCCACCGACGTCCCCCTCATCCCCATCTGGCAGGCCAAGCAGTACGCCGTCGTCGGCGACGACGTCTACGGCCTGGAGTACTGCCTGGACGCGTCGACCGTCTTCCGCTTCTGGGAGATCAGCAAGGGCTGACGCGACACGGCCACACACGCCGAGGGCGCCCTCTTCTGGTGAAGAGGGCGCCCTCGGCGCGCAATGAGATGTCCGGCGCCTACTGCGCGCCGGGGCGCACCAGCCCGCTCTCGTACGCGTACACCGCCGCCTGCACCCGGTCCCGCAGCCCCAGCTTGGTCAGCACATGACCCACATGCGTCTTGACCGTGGTCTCACTGACGAACAGATCGGCGGCGATCTCCGCGTTCGACAGACCCCGGGCCACCAGCTTCAGCACCTCGACCTCACGGTCGGTCAGCGTGTGCAGCGTGTCCGGCACCGGCTCGTCGCCCGATGGCAGATGCACCGCGTACTTGTCGAGAAGCCGGCGCGTGATGCTCGGCGCGAGCATCGCCTCCCCGCCCGCCACCACCCGGATCGCCTGCACCAGCTCATTGGCCGGCGCGTCCTTGAGCAGAAACCCGCTGGCACCCGCCCGCAGCGCCTCCACCACGTACTCGTCCAGGTCGAACGTGGTCAGCACCAGCACCTTCGCCGGACCGTCCCGTCCGGGCCCGGTGATCTGCCGGGTCGCCTCCACCCCGTCCATCCGAGGCATACGGATGTCCATCAGCACCACATCGGGCTGCAGCGCCCGCACCTGGTCGAGGGCCTGCAGACCGTCTCCGGCCTCTCCGACGACCGCGATGTCCTGCTCCGCCTCCAGAATCATCCGGAAGCCGGTGCGCAGCAGCGGCTGGTCGTCGACCAGTAGGACCCGGACGGCCACGAAAGTCTCCTTCGCTAGGGCCTGTCCTCTGGATCAGGCCGGCTTCGGGCCCCCGCGGCCCAGGCCTGATCCACCGGACAGGCCCTAGTCCGGGCCCATTCTGCCCTGTCAGTCGGCGGCCGACCCGGGCGACCTCACCTGGAGGGGGTACGGCGGGGGAGTACCGCCGAACTCCGGGCACACCGACCGGTGGTCGCACCAGCCGCACAGCTTGGTCGGCCGGGGCCGCCAGTCACCGCTCTCCGTCGCCAGCCGGATCGCCTCCCACAGCGCGAGCAGCTTGCGCTCCACCCGCTCCAGATCGGCGATCACCGGGTCGTACGTCAGGACGTCACCACTGCCGAGATAGACGAGCTGCAGCCGGCGCGGCACCACCTGCTTCAGACGCCACACCACCAGGGCGTAGAACTTCATCTGGAACAGCGCGCCCTCGGCGTACTCGGGCCGCGGCGCCTTGCCCGTCTTGTAGTCGACGATCCGCACCTCGCCGGTGGGCGCCACATCCACCCGGTCGATGATCCCGCGCAGCCTGAGCCCCGATTCCAGCTCGGCCTCCACGAACAACTCCCGCTCGGCGGGCTCCAGGCGTGTCGGGTCCTCCAGCGTGAACCAGCGCTCCACCAGCTGCTCGGCCTCGGCCAGCCAGCGCGCCAGCCGCTCACCCTCCGCGTCGTCCGCGAACAGCTCCACGACCTCCGGCCTGGTCTCCCGCAGCCGGTCCCACTGTCCGGGCACCAGCGACCTGGCCCGCGGTGCCGTCCGCTCGGCCGCCGGCGCGTCGAAGAGTCTCTCCAGCACCGCGTGGACCAGCGTGCCGCGCGTCGCCGCCTCACTCGGCTTCTCGGGCAGCCGGTCGATCACCCGGAACCGGTACAGCAGCGGGCACTGCATGAAGTCACTGGCGCGCGACGGTGACAGCGAGGCAGGGGGCGCGGCCGCCCGCACGGCAGGACGGCCGTCCTCGCCGTCCGCGGGAACGGAGGCCGTGCCGTCGGTGCTGGTTTCCATGACCCCAGACCATACGGCCCACCACTGACAGTGACAGCCACGGGCCCGTAGGACCACCGACCGGCACCGCACACGCCGACACCCGTGTGCGTCGTGCGACGCGGGGGAGAAGACAGGGGTGCCGGGGCGGAACGTGCCCCGGCGACCGCATAGCATCGACCGCAGACCCTTCCGCCCGGCCACCGGGCGCGGAAGACGCTTCGAACGAGGGGACATCGTGGAGACGAGCGGCGGGAGCGGGCAGCCGCGGTCCGACAGCGACGGGGCGCCCGAGCGCGCACACCGCGACGCGACCGAACCACCGGCGGAGAACGGCGCCCCCACGCCCCCCCCCCCCCCCCCCCCCCCCCCCCCCCCCCCCCCCCCCCCCCCCCCCCCCCCCCCC
>NZ_LRTR01000048.1 GCF_001550375.1 Streptomyces europaeiscabiei
CGCGGCAAGGCGTACACAACCCGCACGGGCGTCGCGCGGCCCCAGCGTCGTGGGGTGCTGTCGTTCTGGCGGCAGTACCTGGCGATCTCGCCCTTCTATCTGATCTTCATCGTCTTCTCGTTCGTCCCCGTCTTCTATTCGCTGTATCTGTCCTTCCAGCGCTACGACGGCCTGGGCACCAAGCAGTTCGTGGGCCTGCAGCAGTTCGAGTTCCTCTGGAACGACCCGGTCTTCTGGCTGTCGATCCGCAACACCCTGGCGATCTGGGTCCTGTCCACCGTTCCCACCCTCTTCGGCGCCCTGGTGCTGGCGGCGCTGCTGCATTCGGTGCGCCGCTTCAAGGGCTTCTATCGCATCGCCCTCTACGTGCCGAACGTCACGTCGATCGTCGCCGTGGCGATCTTCTTCGGCGCGGTGTTCAGCAACGACTTCGGGCTGGTCAACGCGATCCTGGGCACGGTCGGCATCTCGCCCGTCCGGTGGCTGAGCGATCCGTGGCTGATCAAGGTGGTCATCGCGCTGCTGATGACCTGGATGTGGACCGGCTACAACATGATCATCTACCTGGCCGGCCTCCAGGCCATCCCGCAGTCGGTCTACGAGGCGGCCAGGATGGACGGCGCCGGGCCGATCCGCACGTTCTTCCAGATCACCGTCCCGATCATGCGGCCGATCATCCTGTTCACCGTCGTCATCTCGACCATCAACGGTCTGCAGAGCTTCAGCGAACCCCAGGTGCTCTTCGCCAGCAACGCCGCCAACCAGAACCTCGGCGGCCCGGGCCAGGCGGGCCTGACCACGCTGCTGTACTTCTACCAGTCGGCCTTCCTCGACAACGACTACGGCTACGGCGCGGCCATCGTGTGGGCCTTCTTCGTACTGATCATCGTGCTCGTCGTCGTCAACTGGCGCATCGTGCAACGAGGGAGGAAGTCATGACGACAGCCGCCACGCCGCGGCCGGCCACGGGCACGAAGCGCTCGCGCCGCCCCAAGGGTCTGACCGCGCATGTCTTCCTCGTCCTGGCCGTCCTGATCTCGGTCTTCCCGTTCGTGTGGACGATCGTGATGGCGACCAACACCACCCGCGACATCTACAAGAGCCCGCCGAAGCTGTCCTTCGGCTCCCATCTGCTGGAGAACATCCGGCATGTGCTCGACACGATCGACTTCTTCGGGTCGATGCTCAACACGGTCGTCGTCGCGAGCGTCACCACGGCCTTGGTGCTGTTCGTCGACTCCCTGGCGGCCTTCGCCTTCGCCAAGTTCGAGTTCCCCGGGCGCAAGGTGCTCTTCGGCACGCTGCTGGTGTTCATGATGCTGCCGCTGCAGCTGGCCGTCCTGCCGCAGTTCATCCTGATGTCCGAGGTCGGCTGGGTCGGCATGCTCAAGGCGCTGGTCTGGCCCGCGCTCTCCAACGCCTTCGGCATCTTCTGGCTGCGCCAGTACATCGAGAACGGGGTGCCCGACGAACTGCTGGACGCGGCGCGCATCGACGGCGCCGGGTTCTTCCGCCAGTACTGGAACGTCGCGCTGCCGATGATCAAGCCCGCGTTGTCCTTCCTGGCCATCTACGCCTTCGTCGGTGCCTGGAACGACTACGTCTGGCCCCTCATCGTGCTCACCAACCCCGAACACGTCACGCTCCAGGTGGAGCTGGCGCAGCTCAACCTCGGCCACAACACCGACTACAGCATGGTCATGGCCGGTGTGCTCATGGCGTCCGTCCCGCTCGTCGTGGTCTTCGCGATCTTCGCGCGCGGGTTCATCGCGGGTGCCACCGAGGGCGCGGTACAAGGCAGCTGAACCGCTCCCCGGAGAGAGGTGCTCGATGGTGGATGTCGTCGTCGGCGAAGGACGGCCGGGGCACGGCAAGGTGCTCGTGGTGGGGATGGACGGGGTGCGCTTCGACCGGCTGCCCCTCCCCCGGCCCCCGGGCGGGGGGACCCCCGACTCGCTTCGCCCGCCGTCCACGGCACCCGTGCTGCACGGTCTGATGGCCGCGGGTGCCCACGGCAGCGGCCTGCTGCCCTACGGCGAGGTGGACGGTCAGGCCGAGGGCGGGCCGTCCACGAGCATGGCCTACACCGACTCCGGCCCCGGCTGGTCGAGCGTGCTGACCGGGGTGTGGCCCGACCGGCACGGCGTGACCGGCAACGACTTCACCGGCGCCGACTACTCCCGCTACCCCGACTTCCTCAGCCGCGCCGTCACCGCACGGCCCGCTCTGCGCACGGCGGCCGTGGTGTCCTGGCCGGAACTGGTCCACCGCGGCACCCTGGGCCCCGCCATCGGCCAACGCGTGCCGTACGACGGCGAGTCCGACGGCTACGAGAGCGCGGACCGGCTCGTCGCCGGCACCGCCCTGCGCTGGCTCACCGAGGACGACCCGGACGTCGTGTTCGTGTACTTCGGCGCCACCGACGAGGCCGGACACGCCACGGGCCCCCTCGGCCCCGCCTACGACCGGGCCCTCCTCGCCCAGGACGCCCACCTCGGGCGGCTGCTGGACGCCGTCGGATCCCGGCGCTCCGATCCCGTCCGGGCGGACGAGCACTGGACGGTCCTGGTCACCACGGACCACGGGCATCTCGACACCGGCGGCCACGGCGGCGACACGCGCGCCGAGCGCGAGGTCTTCGTCGTCCTCGCCGAGCCGGGAACGCCCGGCGGCACCCGGCTGGCCACGCCCCGCCTCGTCGACATCGCCCCCACCGTCCTGGACCGCCTCGGCATCCCCGTCGACCCCGCCTGGGGCCTGCAGGGCCGCGTCCTGCCCCGGCCGGCCGCCTCCCCCCTTCCACCAGCGACTTCGGAACGGTCATGACCGACGCACTCTTCGCCCTGCGCCCCTGGGAAACACCTGAGCTGACCTCCTGGGGGCGGCTGCCCATGAACGCCGTCGACCGGCGCGAGGGGGCGCTGTCGCTCGACGGCCGTTGGCGGTTCCAGCTGCTGCCGTCGCCCGAGCGGGAACCCGGTCCCGGCTGGACCTGGGCCGAACTCCCCGGTTCCTGGGCGCTCCAGGTGGCGGCGGACCCCCCGCAGTACACCAACGTCCGTATGCCGTGGGCCGCGTTCCCGCCCCACTCGCCGCCCGAGAACCCGACCGGTGTGTACGAGCGGGAGGTCGACATACCCGCCGACTGGGCCGGCCGCCGGATCGTCCTGCACGTCGGCGCCGCCGAGAGCGTGCTGCTCGTCCATGTGGACGGGCGACCGGCCGGTATCTCCAAGGACTCCCATCTGGCCGCCGAGTTCGATCTCTCCGGCCTGGTCCGCCCCGGCGAGAGGGCCACGGTGCGGCTCACGGTGGTCAAGTGGTCCGACGCCTCGCACATCGAGGACCAGGACCAGTGGTGGCTCGGCGGGATCACCCGCCCGGTGCTGCTGTACGCCACCGATCCGCTGTATCTCGCGGACGTGAGCGTGCGGGCGCGCCACGACGGGGAGCTGCGGGTGGACTGCCGGGTGCGCGCGGCGGCGGGGACGGCGACGGGCGCACTGCCCGCCGGGTGGTACGTCAGCGGGGAGCTGGACGGCCTGGAGCTGGCCCAGGACACCGAGTTCGACCGGCTCAACACCGAGGACGACCGGGTCTCCGACTTCCTCGGCGAGGCCCGTATGGGCACGGTCGTCCGGGGCGTACGGACCTGGAACGCCGAGACCCCCGAGCTGTACGGCCTCACCGTCCGCCTGCACCGCGCCGACGGCACGGTCGCCGACACCTCGCACCACCGGGTCGGCTTCCGCGACGTCGAGATCCGCGGCCGGGACCTGCTGGTCAACGGGGAGCGCGTCTACATCCGGGGCGTCAACCGGCACGACTTCCACCCGCTGACCGGGCGGACGGTGTCGTACGAGGACATGCGCGCGGACCTGCTGACGCTGAAGCGGTTCGGCTTCAACGCGATCCGCACCTCCCACTATCCGGGCGACCCGGCCCTGTACGACCTCACGGACGAGCTGGGCTTCTACGTCGTCGACGAGGCGGACATCGAGTCCCACGACCACGCCCACGAGATCGCCGACGACCCTCGCTATCTGGGCGCCTTCGTGGACCGCGTCTCCCGGATGGTCCTGCGGGACAGGAACCATCCGTCGGTGATCGTCTGGTCGCTGGGCAACGAGTCCGACTACGGAGCGAACCACGACGCGGCGGCGGGCTGGCTGCGGCGGCACGATCCGACGCGGCCGGTGCAGTACGAGGGGGCCGCGAAGCGGGACTGGGCGGCCACGGACGACGCCTCCGACATCGCCTGCCCGATGTACGCGCCCATCGAGGAGTGTGTGGCGCACGCGCTGTCGGGCGAGCAGACCAGGCCGCTGATCCAGTGCGAGTACTCGCACGCCATGGGCAACAGCAACGGCACCCTGGCCGACACGTGGGCCGCCATCGAGGCCACACCTGGTCTTCAGGGCGGGTTCATCTGGGAGTTCTGGGACCACGGCATCCTCCAGCGTGTGAACGACGGACGACCGGCCGGGCATGGGGGCGCCGGGCTGTACGAGAACGGAGTCGCGGGCCCCGGTCTGCGCTGGGCCTACGGCGGCGACTTCGGCGAGAGCATCCACGACGGGGCCTTCATCGCCGACGGGGTCGTCTTCCCCGACCGCACGCCCAAGCCGGTGATGTTCGAGCACCGGGAGATCGCCGCACCGGTGCGGCTGTCCGTGGAGGGCGAGGGGACCTGGCGGGTGCTGCGGGTGCACAACCGGCAGCACTTCCGCGATCTGTCGTGGCTGGCCGCCGAGTGGGAGTTCGCGGCGGCCGACGGCGGCACCTGGACGGTGCCGGCCAGGCTGCCCGACGTACCGCCCGGTGGCTCGGCCGTCATCGACCGGCCCGAGGTGGCGGGCGGGGGCGGCGAGATCTGGCTGACGCTGCGGGTGACGACGGCCACCGACGAGCCCTGGGCACCGCGCGGCACCGAGGTGTGCTGCCCGCAGGCGCAGTGGTACGCGGCGGAGGAGGGCGAGCCGGTGGTGGGCGCCGAGGACGACCCCGGGCACATCCCGCCGCCGGAGACGGACGAGGCCGGGCTGCTGCTGCACCCGCTGCTGGCCTCCCCGCCGGGCTTGAGCCTGTGGCGGGCCCCGACCGACAACGACGTCCTCGGCGGCATGGCCGAGCGCTGGCGTGAACTGGGCCTGGACCGTGCCGAGCGCGAGTCGGTCGCCGTGGAGCGCAAGGGGTCGACCGTGCGGGTCCGGTCCCGTTGGGCGACGGGGGCCGGGGCCGTCGAGCACGAGCAGGCGTTCACGGCGCTGGTGGACGGCCGGATCCTCGTCGAGGAGACGGCCGTGCTGCCCGAGGAGCTGACGGACGTGGCCCGCGTCGGCACGGTGTTCGAGACGGCGGACGGCTTCGACCGTCTGGCCTGGTACGGGCAGGGCCCCTGGGAGAGCTACCCGGACCGCGCGGCCGGAGCACCCGTCGGACACCACTCGGCCACCGTGGACGAGTTGTTCACCCCCTATCTGCGGCCGCAGGAGAGCGGAGGTCGGCACGGTGTACGGCACTTCACGCTCTCCGGGGACGACCACGTCCTGTCGGTGCGGCTGGACGGACCCCGGCAGGTCTCGGTCACCCGCCACCGCGCGTCGGACCTGACGGCCGCCTCGCACCACGACGAACTGACACCCCGGCCGGGCTGCGTGGTCCACATCGACGCGGCGCACCGGGGGCTGGGCACCGCCTCGTGCGGGCCCGACACCTCGCCCTCCCATCTCGTCCCGTCGGGCGTCCACCGCTGGTCGTGGACGCTGCGGGCGCTCTGACCCACGAACCCTTTCTACGGAGTCACTGTGTGCACCTCGCACGAACCGGGGCAGGAGTCTGCCCAGGCCCACTCGGGCAGACGCAACTTCCTCCGCGCCACGGCCCTGCTGGGCGCGGCGGCGTCGGTCGCGCTGCCCGCCGCCGCGGCACAGGCGGCGCCGCGGCGCCGCGGGCCCGATCCCACGAGCCGCCGCTTCACGCTCGCCGTCATGCCCGACACCCAGTACCTCTTCGACGGACCGAGCATCGACAGGAAGCCCGTCGAGGCGTCCCTGCGTTACCTCCTGGAGCACGGTGAGGACGAGAACCTCGTGTTCCTGTCGCACCTCGGAGACCTCACCCAGAACGGCAGCACCCAGGAGACCGCGGCGATCGGCGAGGCGTTCCGGCTGCTCGACCGCAAGGGCGTCGGCTACAGCGTCCTCGCGGGCAACCACGACGTGCGCTCCTCCACCGACGACCAGCGGGGTTCCACCCCGTACCTGGACGTCTTCGGACCCGCCCGTTTCCAGGGCCGGCCGACCTTCGGGGGTGCCTCCCCCGACGGCTACAACTCCTTCCATCTCTTCGAGGCGGGCGGCCGGCAGTGGATGGTGCTCGCCCTGGACTGGCGGCTGTCCGCGAAGGGCTTCGCATGGGCGCAGGACGTCCTGGCCCGGCACCCGAGGACGCCGGTCGTCCTCACCACGCACGAACTGGTCGACGGGGACGACTCCCTTTCCTCGTACGGGCAGACGCTGTGGGACCGGCTGGTCAAGGACCACGACCAGATCTTCCTCACTCTCAACGGGCACTACTGGCCGGCGGGGCGCGCGACGCGGAGGAACGCCGCCGACAACGATGTCCATCTGCACCTCACGAACTACCAGAACCGGTATTTCGGCGGCGCGGCGATGATCCGTCTGTACCGCTTCGACCTCGACCGGAACACCATCGACGTGGAGACGATCTCCCCGTGGATCCTGGGCCGGGCCGCCAAGGGGCTCAACGAACTGGAGCGGCAGGAGAGCGAACTCTCCGGCGACGCCGACCGGTTCACGGTCGACATCGACTTCGACAAGCGGTTCGCCGGCTTCGCGCCGGTGCCCGCGCGGGCACCGAGGCCGGTCGCGGAGCTGCTGGTGCCCGGCACGGTCGCGTACTGGCGCTTCGACGGGCAGGAGGACGGAGCAGCCGTCAGCGGCACGGTCCGTGACCGCTCGGGCCACGGCAACGACCTCGGCCCGGTCGCCGTCGGCGGCGGCACGCTCACCTGGTCCGCCGACCACCACCCGGACCAGCCCGGCCACGGCAGCCTGGAGTTCCACGGCGGCAAGCCCCCGCTGAAGGGCGCGTACCTGCGGACGGTCGACGGGGCGCCGCTCAACTCGAAGACGTTCAAGGGCGGCTACACCATCGAGGCGTTCTACCGGCTGCCCGCCGACTGGAACCCGTCGGACCACGCCTGGGCCGGCATCCTCGGCCGGACCGGCACGGGCGGTGCGGCGGGCAAGACCGCCGACGACCCGGACGAGCCGCTGGCCACGCTGTCGCTGTCGAACGACCGGGAGCCGCAGTGGGCGGTGCGCCCCCTCAACCAGCAGGGCATCGCGACCAACTGGGGCCAGGAGACCCCGCTGGAGACCTGGTGGCACCTCGCGGTCGTCAACGACGGGAAGCACACCACGCTCTATGTCCAGGGCTGCCCGGTCGTGCGCAACCCGAAGGCGACCGCAGTCGGCCTCGCCTCCGTGGGTCTGCCCTGGATCCTCGGTGGCTACGAGTACGCCGGGAAGATCGACCAGATCCTGCACGGGCGGCTCGGTGACGTCCGTGTCGTCGAACGGGCGCTGCCCGTCGAGTCGTTCATGAACCACTGAGACGAAGGAAGCACAGACCATGTCCGACCTGTCCGGCATGCACGAGCGCCAACTGCCCGCCTGGGCCGATCCGTCCGTCTCCCCCGCCGACCTCGACGCACAGGGCGTGTCCCGACGCGGCCTCCTGCGCGGCGCGGGCCTGTTCGGCGCCGCCTTCGCGATGGGCGCCACGGGCGCCCTGGCGGCACCGGCCTCCGCGACGTCCCGCCACTACGGCGGCGACGACCCGCGTCTGGCCTACCTCGTCGGCGACCACCACATCCACACCGTCTACAGCCACGACGCCAAGTACACGTTCTCCCAGCTGGCCGCGGCGGGCGCGAAGTACGGCCTCGACTGGATGGTGTTCACCGAACACTCCAACTTCGGGCACGCCGACTTCGGAGCCTCGCTGGAGCACAAGGAGATCCTGAGGGCCCGGGCCGAGAACCCGCGGCAGCTGATCTTCCAGGGCCTGGAGTGGTACATCCCGGCCGCGGAGCACTGCACGGTCTTCACGACCCCCGGCAGGCACGAGGTGGACCTCCTCACCCGCTTCGAGCGCGACTACGACGGCAAGCTGCTGGGCTACACGGACGGTTCCGTGGGCGGCGCGGACACCGCCCGCAACGAGGCGCACGCCGTGAAGGCCGTCAAGTGGCTGGCCGAGCAGCGCCGCAAGGGATACGTGGACGACGTGCTGGTGCTGGCCAACCACCCCCTGCGCCTCGGCATCGACTCCCCGCACGAGATGCGCGCCTGGCGGGACGCGGCCCCCGAGATCATGATCGGGATGGAGGGCGCGCCCGGCGCCCAGGGCGCGGCGATCCCCGGCTGGCGGGGGGCCACCTCGATACGGGGTGAGTACGAGAACAAGCCGTCGGCCCAGTCCTGGCCCGGCTATCCGGCCCAGGCGTACCTCACGTACGGCGGTTTCGACTGGTCGACGGCGACCGTGGGCGGTCTCTGGGACGCCATGCTGGCCGAGGGCAGGCTGTTCTCGATCACCACCAACTCGGACGCCCACCGGATCGTCTTCGACACCTGGAAGAACGGCGACTGGCCGGCCGGGCAGAACTTCGACAACACCGGCAAGCTGCCCGACCCGGTGAACACCGACACCCCGCAGCCCGGCAGCGACTTCTGGCCCGGCCAGTTCAGCCGCACCCACGTGGGCGTGACCCGTTACGGCTACCGCGCGGTGATGGCGGGCCTGCGGGCGGGCCGCGTCTGGGTCGACCACGGCCATCTGCTGGACGGCCTCGACGTCCGCGTACGGCGCGACCGCGACCACGGGCGGGGCGTCACCCTGGGCGGCCGGCTGCGTGTCCGCAAGGGCGAGAAGCTCACGCTGAGCGTGACGGTGACGACCGCGTCGCGCGCCAACCCCCGCGGAATCCTGCCGGAGTTGGCCCATGTCGATGTCATCCGGGGCGCGGTGCGCGGCCCGGTGACGGACCGGGACGCCTGGAAGGCCCCCGCCACCAAGGTCGTCCACACCAAGGACGTGAGCGGCCGCGAGGGCACGTACACCCTGCGCATCCCGGTCACGGCGGGGGACGAGTCCTTCTACCTCCGGCTGCGGGGCAGCGACGGCAAGCGCAACGGGGCGGGTTACCTGGGCGCCTCGACCGACCCGCACGGCCCGATCCCGCACTCGCCGGGCGACGGGGACCCGTGGGAGGACACGTGGTTCTACTCGAACCCGGTGTTCGTGGACGTGAGTTGAGCACCAGGCCCCTCTCGGGGGCGTGGGGAACCGCGCGACCGGCCACGACGGCCCGGCGGTTCCCCACGCACCCGCACCCCGGTGGCGCTCCCGGCGGAGCGCTCAGGCGTAGAACCGGGAAAGGCTCTGCAGGACGGCCGCCGGCTTGGGCGCGCCCTCGATCTCGATCGTGCCGTCGACCGTGATCTGCACGCCTCCCGGCACGTCCTCCACCGACGCCAGCCTGCCCACCAGGCGGATCTTCGAGCCGACCTTCACCGGCGACGGGAAACGCACCTTGTTCAGGCCGTAGTTGACCTTCGTCGAGACACCCTCGACGTCCAGCAGTTCGGTGAACAGCGGGATGAACAGCGACAGGGTCAGGTAGCCGTGGGCGATCGGCGCGCCGAAGGGGCCCTCGGCCGCCTTCTCGGGGTCGACGTGGATCCACTGGTGGTCCCCGGTCGCGTCGGCGAACGTGTTGATGCGCTCCTGGGTGACCTCGATCCACTCGCTGACGCCGAGGTCGCTGCCGGCGAGCTTCTTGAGTTCGTCGATGCCGTTCACGGTGATGCTCATATGACGTTCCTTAGCTAAGAGTTGGTGCCGTAGCGCTTGCGCACCCGGGCCTTGAGGAGCTTTCCGGAGGCGGTGCGCGGAAGCTCGTCCGCGATCACCACCGACTTCGGGATCTTGTACTTGGCGAGCCGCCCGGCGAGCGAGGCCAGCACCTCGTCGGCGTCCAGGGCGCTGCCCTCCCGCGGCACGACGACCGCGCGCGGCACCTCGCCCCACTTGTCGTCCGGTACGCCGATGACCGCGCACTCGACGACGTCGGGGTGGGCGAGGAGCTGGTCCTCGATCTCGGCGGGGTAGATGTTCTCGCCCCCGGAGATGATCATGTCCTTGATGCGGTCGACGATGAAGACATAGCCGTCCTCGTCGACCCGGGCGGCGTCTCCGCTGCGGAACCAGCCGTCGGCGAAGACCGCGGCCGTCTCCTCGGGCAGCCCCCAGTAGCCGGGCATGACGTGCGGTCCGCGGACCACGACCTCGCCGGGTTCGTCGACGTCGACCGGGGTCATGTCCGGCCGTACGACCCGCACATCGCTGAAGAAGTGCGGCACACCCGCCGAGCCGGCCTTGCTCACGGCGTGCTCCGCGTCGAGGAAGAGCGTGCCGGGGGCCGCCTCCGTCATGCCGTAGCCCTGGAGGAAGGTGAGTCCGCGCTCCTGGAACTTCGCGATGAGCGGGGTCGGCACCGGGGAGCCGCCGCAGGACAGCATCCGCAGCGACGACAGGTCGGCGTCGGCCCAGCGCGGGTGCCGGGCGACCTGGTCGAACATGGTCGGCACGCCGAACATGAAGGTGATCCGGTGGCGTTCGATCAGGTCGAAGGTGGCCTCCGGGGCGAAGGCCTCGACCAGGACGCAGGTGCCGCCCTTGAGCAGCACCGGCAGGGTGAGCATGTTCAGCCCGGCCGTGTGGAACAACGGGGCGGAGACCAGGGCGCGTTCGTCGGTGATGACGTCCTGGTCGACGAGCACGTTGACGGCGTTCCAGATGATGTTGCCGTGCGTGAGCATGGCCCCCTTGGGGCGGCCCGTCGTCCCCGAGGTGTACATGATGATGCAGGTGTCGTCGGCGGTGACGGGCTGGTCGATCGGCTCGGCCTCGGCCCCGGCGAGCAGCGCCTCGTATTCCGTGCCGGTCTCCACGTACGTGCGGACGTCCGTGTCGCCCGGCAGTCCCGCGACGAGACCGGTGAAACCGGGCCCGTACACCAGCGCCTTGGCCCCCGAGTCGGCCAGCTGGTAGGCGATCTCGGGGCCCGCGAGGCGGGTGTTGAGCGGGACGAAGACCGCGCCGAGGGTGCCGGCGGCGAACAGCGTCTCCAGGTACGAGGGGTGGTTGGGCCCCAGGTAGGCGATGCGGTCGCCGCGGCGTACGCCGGAGGCGCGCAGGGCGTGGGCCAGGCGCGTGGTGCGCTCGTACAGCTCCCCGTACGTGATGCTCGTGTCGCCGTGGATCAGCGCGGTGCGCTGCGGGGTCTTGCGGGCACGGCGGGCGGGCCACGACCCCAGTCCCTCATTGCGCATGTCTGTGCCCCTGTCCGTCATTGCACATGGGGTGTGTCCCTCACGGTTTCGTCATGGCTTCGGGCATGGCTGCGTCATGGCTTCGTCAGTCCGAGCAGCCGGGCGGCGTTCTCCTTCAGGATCTTCGGCTTGACCTCGTCCTTGATCGGCAGCTTCTCGAAGTCGGCGAGCCAGCGGTCGGGGGTGAGGACGGGGTAGTCGGAGCCGAAGAGCACCTTGTCCTTGAGCAGGGTGTTCGCGTACTGCACGAGCTGCGGCGGGAAGTACTTCGGCGACCAGCCGGACAGGTCGATGTGCACGCCCGGCTTGTGCGTGGCGACCGCGAGCGCCTCGTCCTGCCAGGGGAAGGACGGGTGCGCCAGGATGATCTTGAGGTGCGGGAAGTCGGCGGCGACGTCGTCCACGTGCAGCGGGTTGGAGTACTTCAGCCGGATGCCACCGCCGCCGGGGACGCCCGCGCCGATGCCCGTCTGGCCGGTGTGGAAGAGGGCGATCGTGCCCGTCTCCTCGATGACCTCGTACAGGGCGTACGCCACCGCGCGGTCGTTGGGGAAGAAGCCCTGGACGCTGGGGTGGAACTTGAAGCCCTTCACCCCGTACTCCTCGACCAGCCGGCGGGCCTGCTTCACGCCGGCCTTGCCACGGAAGGGGTCGATGGAGGCGAAGGGGATCAGCACGTCCGCGTTGGCGGCGGCCGCCTCGGCGACCTCCTCGTTCGGGACGGGCTCGGTGCCGGTCGCGGACTCGGCGTCCACCGTGAAGATCACGGCTGCCATCTTCCGCTCACGGTAGTAGGCGGCCGTCTCCTCCAGGGTGGGCTTCCGCTTGCCCTCGACCTTGAAGTACGCCGAGGAGGCGTCGTGCAGGTCGTCGGCCAGGGAGGAGTTGCCCTTGGAGGACACCTCCGCGTGGGTGTGGACGTCGATCGCGACCAGCTCGTCCACGTTCATGGCGGGGTTGGCGGGACTCATCACGCCTCCGGGATCTTCGGGGCGGGGATGCCCACGGTCTGCGGCTCGGCGCCCAGCGAGGACGGCCAGACGTCGGCGAGGGCCTCGGGGGTCCAGCCGCCGTTCGCGTACGCCGTCCTGATCTCCTGCGGATGAGACCAGAGTGCCACCTTGTCGCCGCCGATGCCGATGGCCTGGCCGGTGACACCGCGCGCCGCCTCGGAGGCGAGGAACGGGACCAGGGCCGCACAGTCCTCGGGGGTGCCGAAGCCCTCGCCCTTGCGCAGGAACTCCGGGAACGGCTTGCCCTCGCGCAGCGCCTCGACGTAGGGGGCGAAGACCGGGATGGTCTCGGTCATCGCGGTGGCGGCGACCGGGACGATCGCGTTGACGGTGATACCGGCGCGGCCCAGCTCCATCGACCAGGTGCGGGCGAAGGCGGCGATACCGGCCTTGGCGGCGGCGTAGTTCGTCTGGCCGAAGTTGCCGCGCTGGCCCGCCGGGGAGCCGACGAGGATCAGGGAGCCGCCCTCGCCCTGCTCGCGCATCCGGATCGCGGCGGCGCGGGCGCAGGTGAAGGTGCCCTTGAGGTGGGTGGTGATCACCGCGTCGAAGTCGTCGTCGGACATCTTCCACAGCACCTTGTCGCGCAGGATGCCCGCGTTGGTGACGAGGATGTCGAGCCGCCCGAACTCCTCCACCGCACGGCCCACCAGCCGGTCGGCCGCCTCGGTCGTACCGACTGCGACGACCTCGGCGACGGCCTTGCCGCCCGCCTCGGTGATGGACTTCACGGCCGCTTCGGCCACGGCCTCGTCGATGTCGTTCACGACGACGGAGGCGCCCGCGGCGGCGAGGGCCTGTGCGTAGGCCAGACCGAGGCCACGGCCACTACCCGTGACGACGGCGACCTTGCCGGTGAGATCGATGCTGGGCACGAGGGGATCCCTTCGGATGGGGTGCGACGGCCGACGCTGGCGAGCGCCTGCCGACTGCGGCTACGAGATCGAAGCTAAGAGCAATAGTTGTTGACGTCAATAGTTGTTGTTCCCCGGGCGTTGCGTCATGCTGGAGCGGTACACAAGCGCCGACCCCTGCTCGGGGCCCAGGGCCTGCCTCTCGGATCAGGCCGGGCTGCGGGCCGGGGGTGCCGGACGAACACCGGTGAGCGGGGCTGGGTGCGTGCGGCCGCACGGGCGGAGGAGGGCGTCGACGCGGAGCGTCGGCCACCGACGACACGCCGCGGACGCGCGCAGCCAACGCCGCGACCAGGCCTGATCCGAAAGACAGGCCCAGAGACCAGGGAGCCCGCCATCGCCCGCCAGCAGACTCAGGACGCCGCCTCGATCGACGCGCACGAGCCGTGGATGCGCGGGCTGCACGCGGACACGGGCTATCTGCTGTACCGCCTGGGGATGCGGTCCGGGCAGCTGTTCAACTCGTCCCTCCAGGAGTCGGGGCTGCGGCTGCGGCACTACGCGCTGCTGCGCTTCCTGGCCACGTCCCCCGGCGTGCTCCAGCGCGAGCTGAGCGCGTCGCTCGGCTACGACCCGAGCGCGATCGTCGGCCTGGTGGACGACCTGGAGAAGCTGGGCTTCGCCGAGCGGCGCCCCTCCCCCGACGACCGCCGCAGCCGGATCATCGTCCTGACCGAGGACGGCCGGTCCTTCCTCCGTGACACCGACGAGGCCGGACAGCGCGTCACGAACGACCTGCTGGAGCCCCTCGACGCCGCCGAGCGCGAGACCCTCCACGTGCTGCTGCAGCGGGTCGCCGAAGCGGGACTGGGGTGACGCCGTGCCGATGACCACCGACGCGCTCCCCTCGCCGGGACCCGTGCCCCGGCAGACCGCGTCGCCGGGGACCGCGCCCCCGGGGGCCGTCCGCTCCGCCCCCGACCGGCTCCTCGCCGTGCTGGCCGCCTTCGACCACGACCACCCGGCGCTCTCCCTCACCGACATCAGCCGCCGGGCCGGGCTGACCCTCACCACCGCCCACCGGCTGGTGGGCGCGCTCACCGAGTGGGGCGCCCTGGAGCGGGACGCGGACGGGATCTACCACGTCGGGCTCCGGCTCTGGGAGCTCGCGGCGCTCGCCCCGCGCGGGCTCGCGCTACGGCAGATCGCGCTGCCGTACCTGGAGGACCTGTACGAGGCCACGCACGAGAACGTGCAGCTCGCGGTGCGCGACGGTGACGAGGTCGTCTACATCGAGTGGCTCTCCGGGCGCTCCGCCGTCGGCGTCCACATCCGGGTCGGCGGCCGCTGGCCCCTGCACGCCACGGGGGTGGGGCTGGCCCTCCTCGCGCACGGCGACGCCTCGGCCCAGGAGGCCTACTGCCAGGGGTCGTTGGCCTCCTTCACGCCGTACACCATCGCCGACTCGCCCCGGTTGCGGCGCGTGCTCGCCGAAGTCCGGCGCACGGGCGTGGCGGTGAGCAGCCGTCAGGTCACCGAGGACGCGCTGTCGGTGGCCGCGCCGGTACGCGGTCCGGGCGGGGCCGTGGTGGCCGCCGTGTCCGTCGTCGTGCCCCACGTCGGCGCCCAGGTACCGGTGTTGACGCCCGCCGTACGGGTGGCGGCGCGCGGGATCTCCCGCGCCCTGGGCTGGCAGCCGGACGAACCCCGCCGGGGGTCGCTGATTCCGGGCCGGGGCACTTCTTTCGCTTGAGGCAGGCGCGCGGCCGTTTCTTGCGGGAGACGCGCGACTGCTTCTTGCGGGAGGCGCGCGGCTATTTCCCGGCCAGGGCCTGTGCCGCGTACGTCACGACGGCACCCGCGTACGTCGCCGTGCCACGGGCCGTGAGCCGGCCCTGGTCGGTGTCGGCAGCCGGGGTGACCTCCCAGCGGGCGGCGAACCGGCCGCCGGAGCGGATGCGGTCCGTGGTGACCGTGCCGAGGCTGCGCACCTGCCAGCCGTCGGGCGCGATGAGGGCGAGGCGGGCGGCGGTCCAGGGGCGGACGGAGCCGTTGGCGAGAGCCGCGGTGACGAGGAACTTCCCGTCCCTCGGCGCGACTCGGAGGCTGACTCCGTAGGGCTTGCGCCGGTGGTCGTCCACCCAGGAGGACCGCATCAGCCGTACCAGCGCGTCGGCCTGGGCGGGCCGTGCCGCCGCGAGGTCGTTCAGCTCACCGGGGTCCCGGCCGAGGTCGTACAGCTCGACCTCCCACCTCCCGTCGGGCGCCTTCCGGTTCTGGCCTGGCGCGAACCGCACCGCCTTGAGGTCGCCGCGCCGCACCGCCTCCGCCAGCCGCCGGGCCCGGCCCCGGTCGACCTGGTCGGCGCGCGCGGTGACACCGCTGTGGTTGCGGTAGAAGTACAGGTGGTCGTGGCGTGCCGCCTCGCCGTCACCGGCGCTCAGCAGCGGTGCCACGGAGAGCCCGTCGATGTCCGACGGTGCGGGCGCGCCCGCGAGTTCGGCGAGGGTGGGCAGCAGGTCGGTCAGCGGGGTTGGCCGGTCGGTGGTGCCGGCCGGGACGCGCCGCGGGGACCAGGCGATGAGGGGGACGCGGATGCCGCCCTCGTACAGGTTGCGTTTGTAGCCGCGCAGGGGTCCGTTGCCGTCGAAGAGGTCGGGGTCGGTGCCGCCCTCCTCGTGCGGGCCGTTGTCGCTGGTGACGAGGACGACGGTGCGCCGGTCGATGCCGTGTGTCCGCAGCCGGTCCACGATGTTGCCGACGAGGGTGTCGAGGCCGGTGACCTGGGCCGCGTGCGCCTTGTTCGGCAGGGTCCAGGGCTCGTCGGCGTACGCCCCGAGCCGCGGGGCGCTGCTCGGGGCGTGCGGCACGGTCGGGGCGAGGAAGAGCAGGAACGGCTCGTCCTTGTGGGCGTCGACGAAGCCGAGCGCCCGGTCCTCGATGAGGTCGGGGGCGTAGGTCCTGCGGGCGCCGTCCCGGTTCTCGGGGATGTCCTGCTTCCTGCCGTTGTCCCAGAGGTACGTCGGGTAGTACTCGTGCGCGTGCTTGTGCGTCAGATAGCCGTAGAACTGCTCGAAGCCACGGGAGTTGGGGTGGCTCGGCTGATCCGGCCGCTCGGGGCCGAAGCCCCATTTGCCGACGAGCGCGGTGCGGTAGCCGAGGGCGCGCAGCGCTTCGGCGAAGGTGAAGTCATTCTCGGTGAGGGCGCCTTGGCCGCCCGGACCCCAGGGGTTCTCCCGGACGGTGGCGTGGCCGCTGTGCAGTCCGGTGAGGAAGGAGCAGCGGGAGGGGGCACAGACCGGGGCGGCGGCGTAGGCGTCGGTGAAGCGCAGTCCCTCGGCGGCCAGGGCGTCCAGGCGCGGGGTGTCGATCAGTTTCTGGCCGTAGGAACCGAGTTCGCCGTAGCCGAGGTCGTCGGCGAGGACGACCACGAAGTTCGGCCGCCGCGACGGGGCCCGGGCGGCGGGCACGACCGGCGCGGACGGGCGGCTCAC
>NZ_LRTR01000480.1 GCF_001550375.1 Streptomyces europaeiscabiei
CCGACCCACCCCACCCCCGGCGAGCCCGTCACCACCTCCGAGGCCCTCCGAGCGGCAGACGCTCCCGAGGACACCGGCGACTCGGAAACCCCGGACGCCTCCAAGCCCACCGGCGCCACCGAGGAACAGAGCGCCATCAAGGGGCAGAGCACCGCCGGGGAGCAGAACGCCGCTGACGGACAGGGCGCCACCGAGCACCACGGCGCCGCCCCCGAACCAACCGCACCAACCGCTCCCAGGGCCTCCGGCGACTCCGGGCCCCCGGCCCCGTCAGACGACCCCGCACACGAGCCGTCCGCGGCAAACCCCGTGCACAGGCCGTCCGCGGCCTCGGCGGACCCACCACCGTCGGCCCCGCCGAACGAACCCCCGACGGACCCGGCCGGCCGTCCCTCGGCGGACGCCGTGGACGAACCGGCGGCGAACCCGGTGAGCGAGCCCTCCGCGGCGGACCCGGAGACCCCGGCCGACCTGGACAAGGCGCCGGCGGACGAGCCGGAGCGCACGGCGACTTTCGCCCGCCCCCACGCCCCCTCGGGCGCCGCACCCAAACCGCCCCAACGCCCCAAGGACCCCGGTGGCGGCATCCTCATGGGCCGCCCCTTCGGCGTGCCCGTGTACGTCGCACCCAGCTGGTTCCTCGTCGCCGCCCTGATCACCTGGGTCTTCGGCGGCCAGCTCGACCGCGTCCTGCCCGAACTCGGCGCCCTCCGCTACCTCGTCGCCCTGTTCTTCGCGGTCGCCTTCTACGCCTCCGTACTCGTCCACGAACTCGCCCACACCATCGCCGCCCTGCGCTACAAGCTGCCGGTGCGCCGCATCCAGCTCCAGTTCTTCGGCGGCGTCTCGGAGATCGAGAAGGAGTCCGAGACCCCCGGCCGCGAATTCGTCCTCGCCTTCGTCGGCCCCCTGCTCTCCCTGATCCTCGCGGGCATCTTCTACGTGGCCATGCTGGCCGTCGAACCGGGCACCGTCCCCGGCGTCCTGCTCGCCGGCCTGATGATCTCCAACCTGATCGTCGCCGCGTTCAACCTGCTGCCCGGACTGCCCCTCGACGGCGGCCGCATGCTCCGCGCCGTCGTCTGGAAGATCACCGGCAAGCCCATGACCGGCACGATCGCCGCCGCCTGGGTCGGCCGCGCCCTCGCCGTCTCCGTCCTCATCGGACTGCCGCTGCTCACCCAGTCCGGACTGCTCGGCTCGGCCGCCGAGGACAGCGTCGGCATGGACACCGTCCTGGACGCCCTCCTCGCCGCGATCCTCGCCGCGATCATCTGGACCGGCGCCGGCAACAGCCTCCGCATGGCCCGCCTGCGCGAACACCTCCCAGAACTCCAGGCCCGCGCCCTCACCCGCCGTGCGGTCCCCGTCGAGACCGACACCCCCCTCTCCGAAGCCCTGCGCCGCGCCAACGAAGCCGGCGCCCGCGCCCTCGTCATCGTCGACCTCGACGGCGAACCGGTCTCCCTCGTCCGCGAGGCCGCCATCGTCGGCGTACCCGAACACCGCCGCCCCTGGGTCGCCGTCAGCGGCCTCGCCCAGGACCTCACCGACGGCATGCGAGTCTCCGCGGAACTCGCCGGCGAAGACCTCCTGGACGCCCTCCGCGCGGCCCCCGCCACCGAGTACCTGGTCGTGGAGCAGTCGGGCGAGATCTACGGAGTCCTCTCGGCGGCGGACGTGGAGCGTGCCTTCGTGAAGGCGATGGCAAGGCCCAGCTGAGCGCACCGACGAAGGCGCGGGGCCGCGTTCGACACACGACTCCGCCGCGCGTGCGTGACCAGCCACGACGAACCCGCGCCGCCCACGGACCCCAGCTCACCGAGGCCGTGGTCAGCGAGCCCCCCGGGGACCGGTACGCTGACTCACATGTCCGAACCGACCGGTGCCGCCCGCCGTCGCGGGCCCTTCAAGGTCGGGGACCAGGTCCAGCTCACCGACCCCAAGGGACGCCACTACACGTTCACGCTCGAAGAGGGAAAGAACTTCCACACCCACAAGGGTTCCTTCCCGCACGACGAGCTGATCGGCGCTCCCGAGGGCAGTGTTGTCCGCACCACGGGGAACGTCGCCTACCTGGCGCTCCGCCCCCTGCTCCCCGACTACGTCCTGTCCATGCCCCGCGGCGCCGCCGTGGTCTACCCCAAGGACGCGGGGCAGATCCTCGCCTTCGCCGACATCTTCCCCGGCGCCCGCGTCGTCGAGGCCGGCGTCGGCTCCGGCTCCCTCAGCAGCTTCCTGCTGCGCGCCATCGGCGACCAGGGCATGCTGCACAGCTACGAGCGCCGCGAGGACTTCGCCGAGATCGCGCAGGCCAACGTGGAGCGCTACTTCGGCGGCCCCCACCCCGCCTGGCAGCTCACCGTCGGAGACCTCCAGGACAACCTGAGCGACACCGAGGTCGACCGCGTCATCCTCGACATGCTCGCCCCCTGGGAGTGCCTGGAGGCCGTCTCCAAGGCCCTCGTCCCCGGCGGCATCGTCTGCTGCTACGTGGCGACCACCACCCAGCTCGCCCGCACCGTCGAGTCCATCCGCGAGATCGGCTGCTTCAACGAGCCGAGCGCCTGGGAGTCGATGATCCGCAACTGGCACATCGAGGGCCTGGCCGTCCGCCCGGACCACCGGATGATCGGCCACACCGGCTTCCTGCTCACCGCCCGTCGCCTCGCCGACGGCGTCGAGCCGCCCATGCGCCGCCGCCGCCCCTCCAAGGGCGCCTACGGCGAGGACTACTCCGGCCCCAACGCCGACGGCGGCGCAACGCGGCCTCCC
>NZ_LRTR01000481.1 GCF_001550375.1 Streptomyces europaeiscabiei
ACGCCGCCCACCCCGGCGTCGCGGGCCGCCCACCCGCCGCGTACAACGCGCCCCTGACGTCGCCGACTTCCCGACAGCGCCCGGGAACTGGGCCACGGCGCTCTCCCGTTGACGCGCCACCAGAAGGCTGCGGGAACCACGTACCCCGCCGTTCCACCCCCACTGTGACGTGTGGCACCATGCGGGTCATCCCAACCGGCACAGCACCCTCAGGAGACGCTCCTAGTGCAGCAATCCGCCGTCCCGGAACTGGCACACACGCACACCCGCCCCATCCACTGGCTCGCCACGGCCACCGCCCTCGCCGGGGTCGTCGCCCTGTCGTCCGCCCTCCAACCCGATGCGGCGAGAGCGGCCCAGCCCGTCCCGAAGGCCAACCCGGCCCCGGCCGTCGTGGCGGCCCCCGACCCCGCCGAGGTCGACCTCCCGCTCGACTGCGGGACCGCCGGCGTCGTCGTGAAGAAGAAGGGCTCCGGGGACCTCGACGGAGACGGCCGCCCCGAAACCGTGGCCGTCGTGCACTGCGACGCCAGCATGGGCACCCCGCCCGACGGCGTGTACGTCCTCACCCGCTCCACCGACGCCGCACGGCCCCGGGTCGTCGCCACCCTCGTGAACCCGAAGAACCGCAAGAGCGTCTCCGACTTCGCCGTCCATGACGCCGTCGTCACCGCGACCCTGCACGGCTACTCGTCGGCCGACGTACCCAACTGCTGCCCCGACGTCACGGACCGTGTCAAGTGGCAGTGGAAGAACGGGGCGTTCGTACGCTCGACGCCCGCCGGAGCGCAAAACGTCTGACACCGCCCACCCCGGGCGAACGGGAAGTGATCACCCGGCAAACCCGGTGTGAGAAAGCAGACACAGGTCCACGCGGAGCACCCGACAGGTCACTCCGCGTCAGGTCCGAAGACCTCGACCCTGTCCGAAACGCGACGTACATGGATGCACTCGCCCGGACACTCCTTCGCCGAGTCCACGACATCCGTGAGAAGCGGCAGCGGAACGGGCGTTGTGGCCCCCGGGGCCTGCAGCAACTCGTCGCCCGAACCCTTCACGTACGCCAGCCCGTCGATGTCCAGCTCGAACACCTCGGGCGCGTACTGGACACAGATGCCGTCACCGGTGCAGAGATCCTGGTCGATCCAGACCTCGAGCGGCCCACCCTCGGCCCCGGCCTCCTGCTGCACGGTCATGTCTCCTGCCGTCTAGATCGTCGAGCCGGTCGGGAACGATGCGGGCTCTGACGGGTGTTGAACACTTCGACCCTACCTGGGGCGGCTTCCCAATCATGTTCTGTGGGTATTCCCCTGGCGTGAGGGAGAGCGCAAGGGTGAAGATCGGACACACCCCGACCGTCTTTGTGATCTAGGGGTTTCAATCGACACCCACCCAGGTAGGGTCTGGAAGCGTCCAGCTCCCCTTGGAGGAGGTGAGGACCGTGGCAGCCCACGACGACGACATGAACCGCGGCATCCGCCCGGGACGAGGGTCCGACGACCCTGCCGGGCAGATTGCCTATCTTGAGCAGGAGATCGCCGTCCTGCGACGTAAGCTCGCCGACTCTCCGCGACACACGAGGATTCTCGAAGAGCGGATCGTCGAGCTGCAGACCAATCTGGCCGGCGTGTCCGCACAGAACGAGCGGCTCGCCAACACACTCCGTGAGGCCCGCGACCAGATCGTGGCCCTCAAGGAGGAAGTCGACCGGCTCGCACAGCCACCGGCCGGCTTCGGTGTCTTCCTCACGGCGAACGAGGACGGCACGGCCGACATCTTCACCGGAGGCCGAAAGCTCCGGGTGAACGTCAGCCCCAGCGTCGACCTGGAAGAGCTCCGGCGCGGCCAGGAAGTAATGCTCAACGAAGCGCTCAACGTGGTCGAGGCCATGGAGTACGAGAGCGTCGGCGACATCGTCACCCTCAAGGAGATCCTCGAGGACGGCGAGCGCGCCCTCGTACAGGGGCACACCGACGAGGAACGGGTGGTACGGCTCGCCGAGCCGCTGCTGGACATCACCATCCGCCCCGGCGACGCCCTCCTGCTCGAACCCCGCTCCGGCTACGTCTATGAAGTCGTGCCCAAGAGCGAGGTCGAGGAACTCGTCCTCGAAGAGGTCCCGGACATCGGCTACGAGCAGATCGGTGGCCTCGGCAACCAGATCGAGATGATCCGCGACGCCGTCGAGCTCCCCTACCTCTACCCGGACCTGTTCAAGGAGCACGAACTCCGCCCACCGAAGGGCGTCCTCCTCTACGGACCCCCCGGATGCGGCAAGACGCTCATCGCCAAGGCCGTGGCCAACTCACTGGCCAAAAAAGTCGCCGAGGTCACCGGACAGGCCACCGGCAAGAGCTTCTTCCTCAACATCAAGGGCCCCGAACTCCTCAACAAGTACGTCGGCGAGACCGAGCGGCAGATCCGCCTCGTCTTCCAGCGTGCCAGGGAAAAGGCCAGCGAGGGCACACCCGTCATCGTCTTCTTCGACGAGATGGAATCCCTCTTCCGCACCCGCGGATCAGGCGTCAGCTCGGACGTGGAGAACACCATCGTCCCCCAGCTGCTCGCCGAGATCGACGGCGTGGAAGGCCTGCAGAACGTCGTGGTCATCGGCGCCTCCAACCGCGAGGACATGATCGACCCCGCCATCCTGCGCCCCGGCCGGCTCGACGTGAAGATCAAGATCGAGCGTCCGGACGCCGAATCGGCGAAGGACATCTTCCAGAAGTACCTCACCGAGCGTCTGCCGCTGCACGCGGACGACCTCGGCGAACACAGCGGCTCCAGGTCCGGCACCGTCCAGAGCATGATCCAGACGGCAGTGGAACACATGTACGCCGAAACCGAGGAAAACCGCTTCCTGGAAGTCACCTACGCCAACGGAGACAAGGAAGTCCTCTACTTCAAGGACTTCAACTCCGGCGCCATGATCGAGAACATCGTCGGCCGCGCCAAGAAAATGGCGATCAAGGACTTCCTCGACAAGAACCAGAAGGGCCTCCGCGTCTCCCACCTCCTCCAGGCCTGCGTGGACGAGTTCAAGGAGAACGAGGACCTGCCCAACACCACCAACCCGGACGACTGGGCCCGAATCTCCGGAAAGAAGGGCGAACGGATCGTCTACATCCGTACGCTGATCACCGGAAAGCAGGGCTCCGACACCGGACGCTCCATCGACACGGTGGCGAACACCGGACAGTACCTGTAAAACACAGGGCGGCTGCGGGTGCCCTCAGTGGGTACCCGCAGCCGACTGTTTTTCGGGCAACGGCCGGAGCAAGGCAATGACGCAAATGATCTCCCCACCAGCGCAGAGCCGTTCTAGGCTCTTCCGTACCGCCGAGTCGCGCAGTGCGGGGACGGGCACCGCACACGCACCGGAGCGCCAGCGGTACTTGAGCAGCGTCCCCGACCGAGGACGCCGCCGGGCAAGGAGGGCCGCATGACCGTACGGCGAGTAATGGGCATCGAGACGGAGTACGGGATCTCCGTCCCCGGCCACCCCAATGCCAATGCCATGCTCACCTCGTCCCAGATCGTCAACGCCTACGCCGCGGCGATGCACCGGGCCCGCCGGGCCCGCTGGGACTTCGAGGAGGAGAACCCGCTGCGGGACGCGCGAGGCTTCGACCTCGCCCGCGACTCCGCCGACTCCAGCCAGCTCACCGACGAGGACATCGGCCTCGCCAACGTCATCCTCACCAACGGAGCACGGCTCTACGTCGACCACGCCCACCCCGAATACAGCGCCCCCGAGGTCACCAATCCCCTCGACGCCGTCCTGTGGGACAAGGCCGGCGAACGCATCATGGCCGAAGCCGCCGAACGCGCCGCCCAGCTCCCCGGCGCCCAGCCGATCCACCTCTACAAGAACAACACCGACAACAAGGGCGCCTCCTACGGCACGCACGAGAACTACCTGATGAAGCGGGAGACCGCCTTCTCGGACATCGTGCGCCACCTCACGCCGTTCTTCGTCTCCCGCCAGGTCTTCGCCGGCGCCGGCCGCGTCGGCATCGGCCAGGACGGCCACGAACACGGCTTCCAGCTCAGCCAGCGCGCCGACTACTTCGAGGTCGAGGTCGGCCTGGAGACCACCCTCAAGCGCCCCATCATCAACACCCGGGACGAACCCCACGCGGACGCGGAGAAGTACCGCCGCCTCCACGTGATCATCGGCGACGCGAACCTCTCGGAGATCTCCACCTATCTGAAGCTCGGCACGACGGCCCTGGTGCTGTCGATGATCGAGGACGGCTTCATCGCCGTCGACCTGGCCGTCGACCAGCCCGTACGCACCCTGCACCAGGTCTCGCACGACCCGACCCTGCAACGCCTCGTCACCCTCCGCAGCGGGCGCACCCTGACCGCCGTGCAGCTGCAGATGGAGTACTACGAGCTGTCGCGCAAGTACGTGGAGGAGCGGTTCGGGGCGGACGCGGACGACCAGACGAAGGACGTCCTGAGCAGGTGGGAGGACACGCTCAACCGGCTCGAGAATGACCCGATGAGCCTTTCCGGCGAGCTGGACTGGGTTGCCAAGCGGGAACTCATGGAGGGCTACCGGCGCCGCGACGACCTCGACTGGGACGCCGCCCGGCTCCACCTCGTGGACCTTCAGTACGCCGACGTACGCGCCGAGAAGGGCCTCTACAACCGTCTCGCGGCCCGCGGCAAGATGAAGCGCCTCCTGGACGAGACGGACGTCGACCGGGCCCGCACGAAGCCGCCGGAGGACACCCGGGCGTACTTCCGCGGCCGCTGTCTGGAGCAGTACGCGGACGACGTCGCGGCGGCCTCCTGGGACTCGGTGATCTTCGATCTCCCGGGCCGGGATTCGCTCCAGCGCGTCCCAACCCTCGAACCGCTTCGCGGAACGCGAAATCACGTCAAGGAGCTCCTGGACCGCTGCCGCACGGCAGAAGACCTGGTCAGGGTACTGTCCGGCCGCTGAACCGGGCTGTGATCCGATTCCGCCGGACAGGGTGGAAACAGCGGCGTCCGGGAATCATCGAGGTGGCCCCCGGACGTTGTGGAAACAACGGGGCCAATGTCAGACCCGGCTTGTAGGGTCTGATCATGACCGATCGGCAGGAAAGCCGACCTGTCGACCATGTCGGGCGAACTGAGCGGGGTGAGGGTTATGGCGACCAAGGACACCGGCGGCGGCCAGCAGAAGGCGACCCGTTCCACCGAGGAGACCGAGGCGGCGCCGGAGGCGCAGGCATCGGAGGACCTCAAGGAACGACAGGAGAAGCTGAGCGACGACGTGGACTCGGTTCTGGACGAAATCGATGATGTACTCGAGGAGAACGCAGAGGATTTCGTGAGGTCATTTGTGCAAAAAGGCGGGCAGTAGGGGTCCATTTTCCTTCGAATCGAAGGTGAGTGTAGGTCTAGGGTAGTGGCCGAGGAATCGGGGGCAAGGCGCTGTTCGCGGTGCAATGAGTCCAAGCCGCGCGGCGCCTTTGCGAAGAACAAGTCCATGCCTGATGGCCTCCAGGCGTATTGCCGGGAGTGCTCAGCCGAGTACTACCGGCAGCGCCAGGAGGCCAAAGGGAAAGCGGTACGCGCCAAGGTGCATGCCCCGTCAGGGCACAAGCGCTGTCCGGATTGCGGCGAAGTCAAGCCCCACACGGTGTGGGAGCGGAACAAGGCTTCCTCAGACGGCTGGGCGAGCTACTGCCGAGAGTGCCGTGCGGAACGGAATCGCGTCAGCTACTTCAAGCGCAAGTACGGCCTCACGCCAGTGGAGTTGGACGCCATGGTCGCGGCACAGCAAGGCATCTGTTGCATATGTCTTGCTGCTCCCGCCGTGCATGTGGATCACTGCCACGAGACGGGTAGGGTCCGAGGCGTACTGTGCTTCAGCTGTAACGCGGCGCTGGGGCAGTTCAAGGATCGGCCCGACGTCATAAGGCGGGCTGCGACATACGTGGAAGGAAACGCGTGGAAGCCAACACTCGTAGCACCGGGCGTCTACCAGCTGCCTTCCTGACGCCTGGGTCGTCGTCCTTCATGGACTTCCTGTCGGACCATCAGCCGGAGATGCTTCCCGGCAAGCGGCAGCTGCCGCCGGTCCAGGGCGTCATCGAGGCCCCGCACGGCACGACGATCGTGGCCGTGTCGTTCCCCGGTGGTGTGGTGCTCGCCGGTGACCGCCGGGCCACGATGGGGAACATGATCGCGCAGCGGGACATCGAGAAGGTGTTCCCGGCGGACGAGTACTCGGCGGTGGGGATCGCCGGCACGGCCGGTCTGGCCGTGGAGATGGTGAAGCTGTTCCAGCTGGAGCTGGAGCACTTCGAGAAGGTCGAAGGCGCCCAGCTCTCCTTGGAGGGCAAGGCCAACCGTCTGTCGACCATGATCCGTTCCAACCTGGGCATGGCCATGCAGGGCCTGGCCGTCGTCCCGCTCTTCGCCGGTTTCGACGTCGACCGGAACAAGGGCCGCATCTTCTCCTACGACGTGACGGGTGGTCGCTCCGAGGAGAGCGGCTACGCGGCCACCGGTTCCGGCTCGATCTTCGCGCGCGGCGCGATGAAGAAGCTCTTCCGTGCCGACCTCACCGAGGACGAGGCCACGACCCTCGTGATCCAGGCCCTCTACGACGCGGCAGACGACGACTCGGCCACCGGTGGCCCCGATGTCGCCCGCCGGATCTACCCCATCGTCACCGTGATCACCGAGGACGGCTTCCGCCGGCTCACCGACGAGGAGTCCTCCGAGATCGCCCGCTCGATCCTGGAGCGGCGTCTGGAGCAGCCCGACGGCCCGCGCGCCGCGCTGCTCTAGCCGGTCCGGTCGACGGCCCTCTTATCAAGGTGATCCAGTGACTTCGACAGAAAGGGACGGATAGCCGGTGTCGACGCCGTTCTATGTCTCACCCCAGCAGGCGATGGCCGACCGGGCGGAGTACGCCCGCAAGGGCATCGCCCGTGGCCGCAGCCTGGTCGTGCTGCAGTATGCCGACGGCATTGTGTTCGTCGGCGAGAACCCGTCCCGTGCGCTGCACAAGTTCAGCGAGATCTACGACCGGATCGGCTTCGCGGCCGCCGGTAAGTACAACGAGTACGAGAACCTGCGGATCGGTGGGGTGCGCTACGCCGACCTCCGTGGTTACACCTACGACCGTGACGACGTGACCGCTCGTGGTCTCGCCAACGTCTACGCCCAGACGCTGGGCACGATCTTCTCCTCGGCGGCCGAGAAGCCGTACGAGGTGGAGCTGGTCGTGGCCGAGGTGGGGGAGACCCCCGAGGGCGATCAGATCTATCGGCTGCCGCACGACGGTTCGATCGTGGACGAGCACGGCTCGGTCGCGGTCGGTGGTAACGCCGAGCAGATCAGCACGTATCTGGACCAGCGCCATGAGGACGGTATGTCTTTGGCGGAGGCCCTGAAGCTCGCCGTGCAGGCCCTGTCCCGCGACACCAATGGCACCGAGCGGGAGATTCCCGCCGAGCGTCTGGAGGTCGCCGTCCTCGACCGTACCCGCCCTCAGAAGCGCAAGTTCAAGCGCATCGTGGGTCGCCAGCTGGGCCGCCTGTTGGAGATCGACGGTGCCGCGACGGAGGCCGAGAGCGCCGACGAGGACGAGTAGTACCGGCGTTTTCGGAAACGCCCCGCCCGTAGTGCGCCCCGGCCGGCACAGGCCGGGGCGCGCGGCGTTCTGAGGCGGCACTGGAGTGCCCCTGATGGTGGCGCGGGGAACTGCGTGAGCGGCCACGGTCGTCCCGCGGTCGGGCGGCCCTCGTCAGGGCCCTGGTGGTGCCGTGGACGCCCGCACCACCAACTCCACGGGAATGTCCCCCTCCGCGGGCGTGCGGCCCTCCAGGACGGCCAGCAGCGCTTCCATGCCCCGTTCCCCGAACAGCTCGGAGTCCAGCCGTACGGTCGTCAGCTCGGGGTCGAGGGCGGTGGCGAGGGCCAGGTCGTCGAGTCCGGTCACGGAGACGTCCTCCGGTACCCGCAGGCCGAGCCGTCGCGCGGCCTTGTAGGCGCCGGCGGCCAGTTTGTCGTCGTCGCAGACGACCGCGGTGGGCCGGTTCCCGGGTCCGTTCAGCGCGCCTTCCGCGGCGGCCAGTGCCCCGTCGATGGAGATCGGTGCGGCGGCCGTGCGCAGGGACGTGCCGGGTGTCGAGCCGATCCGGGCCGTCAGTTCGCGGGCGCGGACGTCGAAGGTCCAGGAGGGGATGTCGGCGGCCAGGTGCAGGAAGTGGCGGTGTCCGAGCGCGAGCAGGTGTTCGGCGACCTGTCGTACGCCGTCGCGGATGTCGAGGTTGACGGTGGCGGCGCCCAGGCTGCCTTCGGGGTCGCTGTCCAGCATCACCAGGGGCAGTTGGTCGCCCCGGATCGCGGTCAGGGCGTCCGCGGCCATGGATGAGGCGATCACGCCGTCGAGGGCGGCCTGGGCGGAGGCGAAGGGGTCGCGGGCGGGGCCGACGCCTTCGGGGGAGGGGTACAGGACCACTCCGAAGCCGTGGCGCGCGGCGACGCGGGCGGCGCCTGTGTAGACGCCCGCGAAGAACTCGGTGGTCAGGGCGGGGACGACGAGCAGGACGGTCCGGGTGTGGCCGAGGCGGAGGTTGCGGGCGGCGAGGTTGGGCCGGTAGCCCAGTTCGCGCGCGGCTTCGCGTACGCGTTCGGCCGTGGTCTCGGAGACGCGGCCGCGCCATTTGTCGCCGAGGACCAGGGAGACGGCGGCCTGGGAGACGCCGGCGGCCTGGGCGACGTCACGGCTCGTGGGCCGTGTACTACCTCGTGCCACTGTCGGCCTGCTCCCTCGTCTGGACTCGTGGACAGGGCACATGGTACGTATGACGGCGGACGTTATACGTAACACTTCGCTCGTCGAGAGCGCATCGAGAGGCAGGACATGGCCGCCGGATATCTCGAGATCCTCAGGACACGGCACGCCGCTCGGCTGCTCGCCGGAACGCTGGTGGGCAGGTTGCCGAACGCCACCGCCGCGATCGCGATCGTGCTCTTCGTCCGCGCGGAGGGCGGCACCTACAGTCTGGCGGGCGCGCTGGCCGCCGTGTACGGCGTCGCCAACGCGGTGGGGCAGCCGCTGCTGGGGCGGCTCGTGGACCTCCACGGGCAGCCGCGTGTGCAGTTGCCGGCGGCTGTCGTCGCCGCCCTCGCCATGTCCGTCTTCGCCCTCTCGGGGCTGGATCCGCTGCCGGTGGCGTACCTCGCGATGGCGGTCGCCGGGCTGTTCACGCCGCCTCTGGAGGGAGGGCTGCGGGCCCTGTGGTCCTCCGTCCTGCACAAGGAGGGGCAGGTGCACACGGCGTACGCGATGGACGCGGTGGCGCAGGAGGTCATGTTCACCGTGGGGCCGCTGCTGGTGACCCTGTGCGTGGCGCTGTGGTCGGCGTCGGCCGCGCTCGTCGTGCTCAGTGTCATCGGGGTGCTCGGCGCTCTGTGGGTGGTCGTCTCGCCGCCGTCGCGGGCCTGGCGTTCCGCTCCGCGTGAGGCCCACTGGCTGGGCGCGCTGCGCTCGCCGGGGCTGCTGGCGCTGCTCGGCGCGTTCCTCTTCGTCGGTGTCGCGCTCGGCTCGATCACCGTCGCCGCCGTCTCCTACGCGGACGACAACGGTGGGGACGCCGTCTACGGCTGGCTGATGGCGGGCGTCGGGCTGGGGGCGCTCGTGGGCGGCACGGTGTACGGCGCGCGGCAGTGGAGTGGTGCGCCGGAGCGTCGTCTGCAGGTGCTGGTGGCGCTTCTGGCGGTCTGTTACGTGCCGTTGACGCTGATGCCCGGTCCGGTGGGCATGACGGGGCTGACGGCGCTCGCGGGTGTGTTCCTGGCGCCGGCCATCGCCTGTGTGTTCGTCCTTGTCGACAGGCACGCGCCACGGGGCACGGTCACGGAGGCGTTCTCCTGGATCGTGACGACGTTCACCGTGGGCCAGTCGGCCGGAACGGCGGTCGCGGGGCCGGTCGTCGAGTGGGGCGGGACGCTGTGGGGGTTCGTGGTGCCGGGTGCCGCGGGGGCCGTGTCGTTGCTGGTTCTGCTGGCGACGGGGAGGGTTCTCGCTGTTCCTTCTGAGGGTGCGGTGGTTGCGGTCTCATCGGAAAATGATCCAAACCGTGCTGCCGAACCCCGTTTCAGCTCGGTGGATCGGGCGTAATGTTCAGTCATGGACCGCCGCATTTTCGGGCTGGAGAACGAGTACGGCGTCACGTGCACGTTCAGGGGACAGCGCCGTCTGTCTCCTGACGAGGTGGCGCGGTACCTCTTCCGCCGTGTCGTGTCATGGGGCCGCAGCAGCAATGTGTTTCTGCGGAACGGGGCCCGCCTCTATCTCGACGTGGGCTCACATCCGGAATACGCGACACCCGAATGTGACAACGTGACCGAACTCGTCACTCATGACAAGGCCGGCGAGCGCATTCTCGAAGGACTGCTGGTCGACGCCGAACGCCGCCTGCACGAGGAGGGAATCGCGGGCGACGTCTACCTCTTCAAGAACAACACGGACTCGGCGGGCAACTCATATGGTTGCCATGAGAACTATCTGGTGGCGCGGCACGGGGAGTTCTCCCGGCTCGCGGACATCCTGATTCCGTTCCTCGTCACCCGGCAGCTGCTGTGTGGTGCGGGCAAGGTGCTGCAGACCCCGCGTGGTGCGGTGTACTGCGTGAGCCAGCGCGCGGAGCACATCTGGGAGGGCGTCAGCTCGGCGACCACCCGCTCCCGGCCGATCATCAACACCCGCGACGAGCCGCATGCGGACGCCGAGCGGTACCGCCGTCTCCACGTCATCGTGGGCGACTCGAACATGTCCGAGACGACCATGCTGCTGAAGGTCGGTGCCACCGACCTGGTGCTGCGCATGATCGAGGCGGGCACGGTCATGCGTGACCTCACCCTGGAGAACCCGATCCGGGCGATCCGTGAGGTCAGCCATGACCTGACCGGCCGTCGCAAGGTGCGGCTGGCCAGTGGCCGTGAGGCCTCCGCGCTGGAGGTGCAGCGCGAGTACTACGAGAAGGCCGTGGACTTCGTCGAGCGCCGCGGCATCCGTACAGGCACCGTCGAGCAGGTCCTGGAGCTGTGGGGCCGCACTCTGGACGCGATCGAGGCGGAGGACCTCGACCGGATCGGTACCGAAATCGACTGGGTGATGAAGTACAAGCTCATCGAGCGGTACCGGGCGAAGCACAACATGACCATGTCGCATCCGCGGGTCGCGCAGATAGACCTCGCATATCACGACATCCACCGTCGTCGTGGCCTCTACTACCTGTTGGAGAGGAAAGGTCAAGCCACCCGTATCTGCAATGACTTGAAGATCTTCGAGGGCAAGTCGGTTCCGCCGCAGACCACTCGGGCGCGGCTGCGCGGGGACTTCATCCGGCGCGCACAGGAACAGCGTCGGGATTTCACGGTCGACTGGGTGCATCTCAAGCTCAACGACCAGGCACAACGCACGGTGTTGTGCAAGGACCCGTTCCGTTCCGTCGACGACCGGGTGGAGAAGCTCATCGCGGGAATGTGAGCAGCGATGTTCCGGAAGTCTTTCCGGAACGCAACGCGGGGCGCCGTACGTTTGCCGTACGGCGCCCTTCTCACGTCGTAGAGTTGCGCGCACGCCATCCGACAAGATCGACCGATACGAGGCCTTCACCGTGCGCCGACGCTCACTCCTCATCGCTGTCCCCGCTGGACTGGTCACGCTCGCCGCCTGTGGTGACGGTGAGTCCGACTCGGCCAAGGCCAGCAGTAGCCCGTCCGCGTCGGCGAGTGGGGCGAAGCCGCCGAAGATCGTGGACGGGCCGTTGCCGGCGATCACGGACGGGGTGAAGTTCGACGAGAAGCCGACCGTGGCGAAGGGCAGTGGTGATCCGTCGAAGGACCTGGCGGTGAAGACGGTCATCGCGGGCAGCGGGCAGACGGTCGCCGAGGGGGACTACATCCAGGCGAACTACCTGGGGCAGATCTGGTCCACGGCGAAGGTCTTCGACAACTCCTACGACCGTAAGACGCCGCTGGTCATCCAGCTCAGCCCGCAGGGCATCATCGACGGTTGGAGGTACGCGCTGACCGGCAAGAAGGCCGGCAGCCGTGTCCAGATGGCCGTGCCGCCGACCTGGGGCTACGGCCCGGACGGCAACTCGAAGGCGGGCATCAAGGGCACCGACACGCTGGTCTTCGTCGTCGACGTGCAGAACACCTTCAACGCCAAGAGTTCGGCGAAGGGCACGAAGGTCGCGCAGGACAACGTGGATCTGCCGAAGGTGGGTACCAACACCGACGGCAAGGCCCCCTCCATCGAGGTGCCGAAGGTCGACCCGCCGACGAAGCTGGTCGCGAACTACATCATCGAGGGCGACGGCCCCGAGGTCGGCGCCGAGGACAGCCTGCTCGTGCAGTACAAGGGCGTCCTCTGGGACACCGGCAAGGAGTTCGACTCCTCGTACAGCCGTGAGGCGCTGAGTTCGTTCGGGTTGACGCAGGTCGTCAAGGGCTGGTCGCAGGGCATGACCGGCAAGAAGGTGGGCAGTCGCCTTCTCATCGTCATCCCGCCGAAGCTGGGTTACGGGGACACGCCGCCCAGTGGCAGCGACATCAAGAAGGACTCCGTGATGGTGTTCACCGTGGACATCCTCGCGAAGATGTGACACCCGGGATGCGAGACTGTCCCGCGTTGCCCAGTACATACACAAGCAGGAGCCTGAAGACGTGAGCATTGAGAAGCCCGAGATCGACTTCCCCGAGGGTGAGCCGCCGGCGGACCTGGAGATCAAGGACATCTGGGAGGGCGACGGCGAGGTGGCCCAGGCGGGCCAGACCGTCACCGTGCACTACGTGGGTGTGTCCTTCTCCACCGGTGAGGAGTTCGACGCCAGCTGGAACCGCGGTGCGCCGTTCCGTTTCCCGCTCGGTGGCGGTCGTGTCATCAAGGGCTGGGACCAGGGCGTGCAGGGCATGAAGGTCGGTGGCCGCCGCCGGCTGACCATCCCGGCGCACCTCGCCTACGGCAACCAGAGCCCGACTCCGGCGATCAAGCCGGGCGAGACGCTGATCTTCGTGGTCGACCTGCTCGGGGTCTGATCTGTCGCATGCCGTGTCGGGGCCGATCGTGCCGCGACCGGTCTCGACTGTCTGGGGTCCATGCCTGTTCGGGCATGGACCCTCGGCTTTTGCCGCGACGCTTCGTAGCGGTACGGTCGTGCCGCGGATACACCCATAGGAAGGGCGTCGATGGCCATTGCCAAGGCCGAGCGGTTGATGAACCTGGCGCTGTGTCTGCTGGGGACGCGCCGGCCGCTCAGCAAGCGTGAGCTGCGGGATTCCATCGAGGCGTATGTCGAGGCCGCCGGGCCGGGAAGCAGCGCAGCCGGTTCGGACGACTCCTTCAACCGCATGTTCGAGCGCGACAAGGACGATCTGCGCGAACTCGGCCTGGTCATCGAGACGGTGGAGAACCTCGAGGGCGAGGTGGGCTATCTGGCCCGCCGCGACAGCAACAGCCTTCCGCCCATCACCCTCGACGCCGAGGAGGCCGCGGCCCTCGGACTCGCCGCGAAGGTCTGGCAGCAGGCCCGCCTCGCCGGAGCCGCGAGCGGCGCTCTGCAGAAACTGCGCGCGGCCGGGCTGCCCGAGGACGTCGATCCGTACGAGGCCCATGGCGCACTGGAGCCGCGTATCCCGGTGCACGAGGCCGCGTTCGAACCGCTGATGCTTGCCTGCCGGGACCGTCGCCCGGTCCTGTTCGAGTACCGCAAGGCCACCGCCGTCCGCCCCGAGCCCCGCCATGTCGAGCCGTGGGCGCTGGAGTGCTGGCGCGGTCACTGGTACCTCGCCGGTTTCGACCGCGACCGGGGTGCCGAGCGGGTCTTCAGGCTCTCCCGGATCACCGGCAAGGTCCGCAGCCGGGGCAGTGCCTTCACCGCCGAGGTGCCGGACGTGGTCACCGTGCGGGAGACGGTCGCGAGCTGGGCGGGGGAGACCGCCGACCGCTCCGCGCTGATCCGCCTGCGTTCCGGCGCCGGCTACCCGCTGCGGGCGAAGGCCTCCGCCGTACGGGAACTCGCAGACGGCTGGGACGAGTTGGAGATTCCGTACGGGCACGGTCTGGATGCCTGGCTGGTGGAGTTCGGGCCCGACGTGGTGGTCCTGGAGCCCGCCGAGCTGCGGGCCGATGTGGTGGACCGGCTGCGTGCCGTGGCCAAGGGTTGAGGGGACGTAAGAACGTGGTGGGAAAACCGGCGCGGCCGGGGAACGCCATCGACCAGACCCGGCGGATGCTCTCCCTGGTGACGTATCTGCGGGAGCGGCCCGGCGCCCGGATCGAGGACGTGGCCCGTGCCTTCGGGATCACCGAGGACGAGCTGGTCTCGGACCTCGATGTGCTGCCCATGTGCGGGACCAGCTTCCGTGGCGGTGATCTGCTCGACATCGACACCGACGGCGAGCGCATCTGGTGGCACAACCCGGCCGCCCTCGGCGCGGAGGCGGCCGAGCCGCTCAGACTCGCCGCCGACGAGGCCACCGCCCTGCTGGTGGCCGCCCGTGCGGTGGCCACGCTGCCCGGACTGCGCGAGAGCGACCGGCAGGCCCTGCTGCGGGCCACCGCCAAGGTCGAGACGGCGGCCGGGGAGGCGGCGGGTGCCAGCGCGCGTCTGTCGGTCACCTTCGAGGCCGAGGGCGGGGTCTTCGCGGACGTCGACCGGGCCATCTCGGAGCGGCGGCGGCTGTGGATCCGCTACTACTCGCCCGCCCGTGACGAGGTCACCGAACGTGAGATCGACCCGATCCGCCTCGTCAGCGTCGGGCACACCTATGTCGAGGCATGGTGCCGCCGCTCCGAGGCCCGCCGTACCTTCCGGCTGGACCGGGTCGCCGAGATCAAGATCCTCGACGAGCCGTCCGCGCCGCCCGAGGTGGAGCTGCGGGACCTGTCGGAGGCGCTGGTGCAGCCCGCCGCCGAGGATCCCGAGGTCGTCGTCGAGGTCGGGCCCGGCGGGCGCTGGGTCGCCGAGTACTACCCGCACGACAGCGCCGAGGAGCTGCCGGACGGCGGGCTGCGCATCAGCCTGCGCACCCCCGACCCCACCTCGTTGCGGCGCCTCGCGCTGCGGCTCGGGCGCGACGGCCGGATCGTCTCCCCGCAGGACCTCGCCGACAGCGCCCGCCGGGCGGCCCGCGAGGCGCTGGCGGCCTATGACGCGACGGGGACGACGAGACCGTGACCACGGAGCCGAGGTCGTGACCACGGAGCCGAGGTCGTGACCACGGCGGCGACACCGTGACGACGGGGTAGGACCGGGACAGGGAGATGCGAGGGCTGTGAGCGGCGGGTCGGTTGTGTCGGGTGTGAAGGCCGGCGTGAAGGCCGGTGTGAAGGCCGGTGTGAAGTCCGGTGTGCAGGAGATCCAGGAGTTCCGGGAGGTGACCGTGGCGGTCGCTTTCGCGGGCATGAAGAAGGCGGTCGACGTCGTGTTCCGAGCCGGCTGCCCCGACTGCCGGGCCAATGTCGAGCTGGGCGCGAGCGCGCTGCGCCTGGCCATCGGCGCCACCAGCAAGACCACCTTCTACTCCTTCACCTGCCCCGAGTGCGGCACCGCCGTCCGCAAGCCGGCCGGTGAGCGGATCGTGGAGCTGCTGACCGGGGGCGGGGTACGGACCCTGCGGCTGCATTCGGCGGGCTAGGGCGAGGCAGGGGCGGGGTGAGCGTCTGCTCCGCGGTCGGGTCGGGGCGGCTCACCTCCGCCGGTGGGCGGGGTGCGTCCGCTCGCGTCGTTCGCCTGTGGGGGTGTGCGTGCCGGGCCCCGCCTCGCTGGCATGAGGTGCCGAGCAGGCTCTAGGGTCGGCGGCATGTTCTGGGCGATGTTCGCGGTGGCTGTGGGTTTCGTGGGGCTTGTCGTGCTCGGGGTGCTCGCCGTGCGGGTCTTTCTGGAGGCCCAGCGGCTGGGCGCACAGGTCACGGAGTCGGCGCGACGGATCAATCGGGCGGCGGAGGACCTGGAGCGGGCGACGGCGAGCGCGGCCCGCTCTGTGGACGCTCTGTGAGTTCCGGTCGAGGCCCCTGTGACTTGGTCGGCGAGTGCGTTTTGCGCCACTTCGCCCTGTCACCTTCTCACCTTTGGCAGGTACGCTGCCTGTCGCGGCACGGCGAACGAGGCCCGGGTCGCGAATCGGGAGTGCGCACAGGGATTGCCTGACGTTTACCCCTGAGCGTTACGATCGCTGCCAGCACGATCGTTCGGACACTTGTCCGACCGGTCGGACAGCCCCCACCCGCCGCCTCGGTGAAGAAGGTAGACAGCTATGGGTAGGCTCGGCCCCACCGAGATCATTCTGATCCTCGTCGTCATCATCCTGCTGTTCGGTGCGAAGAAGCTTCCGGACATGGCGCGCTCGCTGGGCAAGTCCGCCCGCATCCTCAAGAGCGAGGCCAAGGCCATGAAGTCCGACGGCCAGGACGACACCACCGCGGCGGCCGCGCCTCCGCACCCCGGCGGCGAAGCCCCGGCGCAGCGCACCATCCAGGCCGCCCCCGGCGACGTGACCAGCTCCCGCCCGGTCACCGAGCCGACGGACACCACCAAGCGCTGACGCAAGGCCGGACGAGACTTCCGGCCTGCCGCACGAGATGAGGACGTGGGTTGCTCAAGTCTGCCCGCAAAACGGAGAAGGACAAGGATCCCGAGGGGCGGATGCCCCTCGTGGAACACCTTCGCGAGCTCCGCAACCGGCTCGGCAAGGCGATGCTGGCCATCGTGGTGGCCTCGGTGGTGGGTCTGGTCTTCTACCAGGAGATCATCAACTTCCTCACCCGGCCCGTCCAGGAGGCCGTCGGCTGCACGCGGGACTTCACGGAGCTCGCCAAGGAGAGCAGGGGAGCCTGCGGCAACATCACGATGTCGGGTCTGATGGGCCCGTTCACGCTGATGATCAAGGTGTCCCTGACAGCCGGTGTGGTCATCGCCAGCCCGGTCTGGCTCTATCAGCTCTGGGCCTTCATCGCGCCCGGTCTGCACCGGCACGAGAAGCGCTACTCGATGGCGTTCGTGGCCGCGGGCTTCCCCCTCTTCATGGTGGGCGCCTACTTCTCGTACCACGTGCTGCCCGCGGCTGCCGAGGTCCTGCTCGACTTCACTCCTGACAACGCCGTCAACCTGCTGCCCCTGGACGAGCTGCTGGACCTCGTGACCCGCATGGTGATCGTCTTCGGGCTCTCCTTCGAGCTGCCGCTCGTGCTGGTCATGTTGAACATGACCGGCATGGTCACGGGAAAGCGAATGCTGGGCTGGTGGCGCGCCATGATCATGGGTGTCACCGTCTTCGCCGCGTTCGCCACGCCGACCGTCGACCCGGTGTCGATGCTCTCGCTCGCCGCGCCGATCATCGCGCTCTACTTCGTGGCCACCGGGTTCTCCCTGCTGAACGACAAGCGCAGGCGACAGCGCGAGGCGCTGGGCCCCGACGACGACGAGGCCTCCGAGCTGGACCTCACCCCCGAGGACGTCGGAGAGATCGAGAGCGTGTCGGCGAGCCGGGCGCTCCCCGCGCAGGCGGAGTCCGAGCGGGAACGGATCAACGGTTACGACGACGTCACCTGAGCACCGGCCACCGCGCCGTGTGCGTCGACGACGACAGCAGGCCCCACCGAAGGTTCCCGGTGGGGCCCCTGCCGTTCTCGGACTCCCTTTCGGACGGAAGGCGGTCCGGATCTCGACGGTGGCACGATCCGGATAATGATCGTCCTGTTGTCAGTGGGGGCCGGTAGTCTCGAAAGCACGATGACAGAGGACCTCTCACCGGCCGAGCGGTACGCGGCAGCCCGCAAGCGCGCTGCCGAGCAGGCCACCGCTCTCGCCGACTTCCGCGCGATGTACGACTTCGGTCTCGACCCCTTCCAGATCGAGGCCTGCCAGGCGCTGGAGACGGGCAAGGGCGTCCTGGTGGCCGCTCCCACCGGCTCGGGCAAGACGATCGTCGGCGAGTTCGCCGTCCACCTCGCCCTCGCGCAGGGCAAGAAGTGCTTCTACACGACACCCATCAAGGCGCTGTCGAACCAGAAGTACGCCGACCTGTGCCGCCGCTACGGGGCCGACAAGGTCGGCCTGCTCACCGGCGACAACAGCGTCAACTCCGACGCCCCCGTGGTCGTGATGACCACCGAGGTGCTGCGGAACATGCTGTACGCGGGTTCCCAGACGCTTCTCGGCCTCGGGTACGTGGTCATGGACGAGGTGCACTACCTCTCCGACCGCTTCCGGGGCGCCGTCTGGGAAGAGGTGATCATCCACCTGCCCGAGTCGGTCACCCTCGTCTCCCTCTCGGCCACCGTGTCGAACGCGGAGGAGTTCGGCGACTGGCTGGACACCGTGCGCGGCGACACCGATGTGATCGTCTCCGAACACCGGCCCGTGCCGCTGTTCCAGCACGTGCTCGCCGGACGGCGGATGTACGACCTCTTCGAGGAGGGCGAGGGCAACAAGAAGGCCGTCAACCCCGACCTCACGCGCATGGCGCGCATGGAGGCCAGCCGTCCCTCCTACCAGGACCGCCGACGCGGCCGCGCCATGCGCGAGGCCGACCGGGAGCGCGAGCGCAGACAGCGCTCCCGGATCTGGATCCCGAGCCGCCCCGAGGTCATCGAACGGCTCGACTCCGAAGGCCTGTTGCCCGCCATCACCTTCATCTTCAGCCGCGCCGCCTGCGAGGCCGCCGTCCAGCAGTGCCTGTACGCGGGCCTCCGGCTGAACGACGACGACGCCCGGCTCCGGGTCCGCGCCCTGGTCGAGGAGCGCACGGCGTCCATCCCGAACGAGGACCTCCATGTCCTCGGCTACTACGAGTGGTTGGAAGGCCTGGAGCGCGGCATCGCGGCCCACCACGCGGGCATGCTGCCGACGTTCAAGGAGGTCGTCGAGGAACTCTTCGTACGCGGTCTGGTCAAGGCCGTGTTCGCCACGGAGACCCTCGCGCTCGGCATCAACATGCCCGCCCGCTCGGTGGTGTTGGAGAAGCTGGTCAAGTGGAACGGCGAGCAGCACGCCGACATCACGCCGGGTGAGTACACGCAGTTGACGGGGCGCGCCGGCCGGCGCGGCATCGACGTCGAGGGCCATGCGGTGGTGCTGTGGCAGCGTGGCATGAACCCCGACCATCTGGCCGGGCTCGCGGGCACCCGCACGTATCCGCTGCGCTCCAGCTTCAAGCCGTCGTACAACATGGCGGTCAACCTCGTCGAACAGTTCGGCCGGCACCGCTCGCGGGAACTGCTGGAGACGTCCTTCGCGCAGTTCCAGGCCGACAAGTCGGTCGTCGGGATCTCCCGTCAGGTGCAGCGCAACGAGGAGGGGCTGGACGGCTACCAGGAGTCCATGACCTGCCACCTCGGGGACTTCGAGGAGTACGCGCGCCTGCGGCGGGAGCTGAAGGACCGCGAGACCGACCTGGCGAAGCAGGGCGCGGCCCAGCGGCGGGCCGAGGCGGCCGTCGCGCTGGAGAAGCTGAAGCCGGGCGATGTCATCCACGTCCCGACCGGCAAGTACGCGGGTCTGGCGCTCGTGCTGGACCCCGGGCTGCCCGCCGGGCGGTCCAACGGCCACCGTGGGTTCGAGCAGCACGACGGGCCGCGCCCGCTGGTGCTGACCGCCGAGCGGCAGGTCAAGCGGCTGGCGTCCATGGACTTCCCGGTGCCGGTGGAGGCGCTGGAGCGGATGCGGATCCCGAAGTCCTTCAACCCGCGTTCGCCCCAGTCGCGGCGGGATCTGGCGTCGGCACTGCGCACCAAGGCCGGGCACCTCGTGCCCGACCGGAACCGCAAGCGGAGGGCTGCCGCCGCGGACGACCGTGAGATCGCCCGGCTGCGTGCCGAGCTGCGGGCGCATCCGTGCCACGGGTGCAACGACCGTGAGGACCACGCGCGTTGGGCCGAGCGCTACTACCGGCTCAAGCGGGACACCGCACAGCTGGAGCGGCGCATCGAGGGCCGTACCAACACGATCGCGCGGACCTTCGATCGCATCGTCGCCCTGCTGACCGAGCTGGACTACCTGCGGGCCGACGAGGTCACCGAGCACGGGAAGCGGCTCGCGCGGCTCTACGGCGAGCTGGATCTGCTGGCGAGCGAGTGTCTGCGGGCGGGTGTCTGGGAGGGGCTGGGACCTGCCGAGCTTGCCGCGTGTGCATCCGCTCTGGTGTACGAGGCTCGGGCCGCGGACGATGCGATGGCGCCGAAGCTGCCGTCCGGGAACGCCAAGGCCGCTCTGGGGGAGATGGTGCGGATCTGGGGGCGGCTGGACGCGCTGGAGGACGAGTTCCGGATCACGCAGAGTGAAGGGGTGGGGCAGCGGGAGCCCGATCTCGGCTTCGCCTGGGCCGCGTACATGTGGGCCTCGGGGGCGGGGCTCGACGAGGTCCTGCGGGAGGCGGACATGCCGGCGGGGGATTTTGTGCGCTGGTGCAAGCAGGTGATCGATGTGCTGGGGCAGGTCTCGGCGGCGGCGCCGGCCGGGTCGAGCGTGGGGAAGAGTGCGCGTAAGGCTGTGGAGGGGCTGTTGAGGGGGGTTGTGGCCTACTCGTCGGTGGGGTGAGGCTCGCCCGGTGGGGGCGGGCGGGTTGTTTCGGCGGGTGCGGGTGCGGGTGGGGTGTGGCTGGTCGCGCAGTTCCCCGCGTCCCTGAAAGACAACAGCCCTGCCCGCGCGCCCCGATGGCAAGGGCGTGCTCGCGCTTCCGAGGAAGACACGAGCAGTCGGCGGGCGTCCCTGGGGAAGGCGAGAGCCGGCCGATGTCCTCCGGAAGGGTGAGAGTCGGCGGGCTCTCCGAGAAGGACGAGAGGCCGACGCTCCCGCGGGGCCGAGAACCGGCGGGATCCTTCGGGAAGGTGAGTGCTGGCCGATGCCTCGGTAGGACGAGAGGCGGCGGGCGTCTCCGGGAAGCAGGAGTCGGCCTACGCCCCTGAGCGCGTACAAGCCTGCTGCGCTGCCCGGGCTGAGGGGCGCGAGCCTGTCTGAGATCCCTGGTAGGGGCGCGGGCCCTTGCTCAGTGGGACAGGTAGTTCCGCCAGCCGCCGTACTCCGTGATGTCCGGGGCGTCCTGCAAGGCGCCGGGCTCGCAGAGGAAACCCGGGGCCCGGGTGCCGTCGGAGAGTTCGACGCTGCCCAGGGCCATGGGGCGGGGGAGGGTGGTCAGGAGGCGGCCCAGGCCCTCGGGCGGGAGGCGCCAGATCTCGGCCTCGACGGGGGCGCCGCCTTCGCCCACGTGGACCAGGCCCGGCTTCGGCGGGGTCGTGCGGAGCGCGTGGAGGCGGTAGACGGGGGCCGTGGTGGTCGTCTGCTCCAGTTGGGCGCCCAGGGACAGGAGCTGAGGGTTCAGGGGCTGGCCCGAGAGGTGGGCGCCCACGACCGCCAGGCGGGTCTCCGGCTGGAGGAGGGCGGCGACGCGGGCCAGGCGGTCGTCCGTGAAGGCCGGGCCGATCAGCATGACACCGAAGGGGAGGCCGTTCACCTCGCCCGCGGGGACGGCGACGGCCGCCAGGTCGAAGAGGTTCGTGGAGTTGGTGAAACGGCCCAGGCGGGCGTTCGCGCCCAGCGGGTCGGCGGCGACCTCGGCGAGTGTCGGGTGGCCCGGTGCCGTCGGCAGCAACAGGGCGTCCGCGTCGGCCAGTTCGGTGAGGGCGCGGGTGCGCAGGGCTGTGAGCCGGTCCTGGTCGGCGAAGAGCTGGTGGGCCGGGATGTCGCGGGCACGGGTGATGATGCCGGCGACCGTGGGGTCGAGGGAGTCGACGCCGTCCGCGATCGCCTTGTCGACGAAGCTCCCGACCGCCGTGTAGCGCTCGGCCACGAACGCGCCCTGGTAGAGCATGGCCGCGGCCTCGGTGAAGGGAGTGAGGTCGAGGGGACGCACGTCCGCGCCCGCGGCCGTGAGGCGGGTCACCGCCGCCTCGTACGCCTGAGCCCAGCCCTCGTCCAGTTCGCCCAGCTGCTCGCGTGGCGGGACGGCGACGCGCCACGGGCCCGGGGTGCGCTGGGGGAGGGGCGGGAGGGTGCGGTCGGGCGGGGAGGACATGTGGGCGAGGGCCTGTTCGGCCTCCGGGAGGGTGCGGGCGAACACCGTGACGCAGTCGATCGAGGCGCAGGCCGGGACCACGCCGGCCGTGGGGACCAGGCCCCGGGTGGGCTTCAGGCCGACGATGCCGTTGAAGGCGGCGGGGACCCTGCCGGAGCCGGCCGTGTCGGTGCCGAGCGCGAAGTCGACGATGCCGAGCGCCACCGCCACGGCCGAGCCGGAGCTGGA
>NZ_LRTR01000482.1 GCF_001550375.1 Streptomyces europaeiscabiei
CCACCGCCACGGCCGAGCCGGAGCTGGAGCCGCCGCTGATGCGGGACGGGTCGTGGGCGCCCCGGACGGCGCCGTGCGGGGAGCGGGTGCCGACGAGGCCCGTGGCGAACTGGTCCAGGTTGGTGGTGCCGAGGACGAGGGCGCCGGCCTCGCGGAGGCGGGCGACCACGGGCGCGTCGGCGTCGGGGGTGTACGCGTAGGCCGGGCAGCCGGCGGTCGTGGGGAGGCCGTGGACGTCGATGTTGCCCTTCGCGGCGAACAGGCGGCCGGCGAGGGGGAGGTGGGCGCCGGCGGCCAGACGGGCGTCGATGGCCTGGGCTTCGGCCTCCACGTTGGGCTGGGGGCGTAGGTCGATCCAGACCTCGGGGCGGTTCACGGCGCCGATACGGGCGTAGGCCATGCGGACTCTGGTGAGGGCGGGGGTGGGGGTGGGGGACTGTGGCATCTGTGCTCCTGGGTGGGTGCTGTGGTCGGCTGCGGGGCGGAGGGGGTGCGTGTGTGGGGTGTTCGCCCCCGCCGCCCCTACCCGTCCCGTCCCTCAGGGCTGTGCCCCTTCGACCCCCTTGGGCGCCTTGGGGGGTGGGGGCCGGAGTCGTCGGCGGGTGCGGGTTCGGTGGGGCTTCTCGCGCAGGTCCCCGCGCCCCTGGCGGGGCTAGGTGGTGGCCGGAGTCAGGATGAGCAGGGGGGTGCCCGCGTCCACCTGGGTGCCCGGGCTCGTCAGGATCTGGTCGACTGTGCCGTCCACGGGGGAGCGGACGCGGGACTCCATCTTCATCGCCTCCAGGGTCAGCAGGGACTGGCCGGTGGTCACCCGGTCGCCCGGCCGCACGTTCACCTGCCAGACCGACGCTGTGAACTCGGCCTCGATCAGATGGCTGCCCTCGGGGACGTGCACCTGAGCCGGGGCGGCCGGAGGGGTGGACACCGCCTCCGCCCTCGTGAACTCGCCGGCCTCCTCCCAGGCCGCCCGCTCCGCCGCGAAGGCGGTCTGTTGCCTGGACTTGAACTCGGCTATGGAGTCGGCGTGTTCGGCCAGGAAAGTCCGGTACGCCGCCAGCGAGAAGGTGCCGTGCTCCACGCGCGGCACGAAGCGGCCCGACACGATGTCCGCGCGGAGGGCCAGTAGTTCGTCGGCGTCCACCAGGTACCACTTGATGCGGTCGAAGAACCGGAGCAGCCAGGGGGAGCCGGGCTCGAACGCGCCGCGTTGCTGCCACGGGGACCAGACCTGGGTGGTGCGGCCGACGAACTGGTAGCCGCCGGGGCCCTCCATGCCGTAGACGCACAGATACGCGCCGCCGATGCCGACCGAGTTCTCGGCGGTCCAGGTGCGGGCCGGGTTGTACTTCGTCGTCACCAGGCGGTGGCGGGGGTCCAGCGGGGTCGCGACCGGGGCACCCAGGTAGACGTCGCCCAGGCCCAGCACCAGGTACTCCGCGGCGAAGACCGTGTCGTAGACGTCGGTCACCGAGTCCAGGCCGTTGACGCGCCGGATGAACTCGATGTTCCAGGGGCACCAGGGCGCGTCGTCGCGGACGCCCGCCATGTAGCGGGCGATGGCCTCGCGGGTCGCGGGGTCGTCCCAGGAGAGAGGGAGGTGGATCGTGCGGGAGGGGACGACCAGTTCGTCCGCCGGGGGGAGGGACGTCACGATCTGCCGTACCCGGGCGAGGAGTTCGGGCTGTGGGAGGACCGCCGGGGTGGTCTGGATCTGGAGGGAGCGGATGCCGGGGGTGAGGTCGGTGACGCCGTCGAGGCACGCTTCGGAGATCGCCTCCATCAGGGCGTGCACCCGCATGCGCAGCGCCAGGTCGAGTTGCATGGGGCCGAACTCGACGAGGAGGTTGTCGTCGCCGCTGCGGCGGTAGGTCACGTCGCCGTCGCGGGCCAGGACGCCGCCGTCGACGATCGCGGGGCGGGGCGAGGCGTCGTCCGCCACCGGAAGGAAGCGGACCGTGTCCCCCGGGCGCAACTGGCCGAGCTTCCAGCGCTCGCTGGAGACGACGGTGGCCGGACAGACGAAGCCGCCGAGGGAGGGGCCGTCGGGGCCCAGGAGGACCGGCATGTCGCCGGTGTAGTCGACGGCGCCGACCGAGTACGGGGTGTCGTGGATGTTGGAGGGATGCAGGCCGGCCTCGCCGCCGTCGGAACGGGCCCAGCGGGGCTTGGGGCCGACCAGCCGTACGCCGGTGCGGGCCGAGTTGAAGTGGACCTTCCAGTCGGCCGCGTAGAACTCGTGGATGTCCTCCTCGGTGAAGAACTCCGGTGCCGCGTGCGGGCCTTCGAGGGCGGCCACCTGCCAGGAGGAGGTGAACGGCGGGCGGGCCCTTGGCGGGACCGGGCGGCCCGCGGCTGTGACCTCTCCGCCGTGCAGCACGTCGCCGGTCCGCAGTGCCCGGCCGCCGTGGCCGCCGAAGCGGCCCAGGGTGAAGGTGGCCGCGCTGCCGAGGAACGACGGGACGTCCAGGCCGCCGCCCGCGAAGAGGACGTAGGTGCGCAGCCCGTGTTCCGTGGGGGCGCCGACGGCCAGGACGGCTCCGGCGGGTACCGTCACCGGCTCCCACTGCGCGACCGGTGAGCCGTCCACGGTCACCTGGGCGGGGGCGCCCGACACACAGACCGTGGTGGCGTGGGTGAAGCGGAGGGACGGCCCCTGGAGAGTGCATTCGAGACCGGGGGCGCCCTCGGGGTTGCCGAGGGCCCGGTTGCCGAGGCGGAAGGAGAGGTCGTCCATGGGGCCGCAGGGCGGGACGCCGACCTGCCAGTAGCCCCTGCGGCCGGGCCAGTCCTGGACGGTGGTGAGGGTGCCGCCGGAGACGACCTCGACGCGGGAGGTCGGGTCGGTCACGGTCGCGAGGGTGGCCGTGGAGTGGGCGGCCCGGCGGAAGTCCGGGTCGTCGAGGGCCGCCCGTACCAGGCCCAGGTTCGTCTCGATGCCGTCGACCCGGGCCCAGGCCAGCGCCTCGTCCAGCCGGCGCAGGGCGTGGGCGCGGTCGGAGCCGTGCGCGACGACCTTGGCGAGCAGCGGGTCGTACGAGGTCGTGATCTCGGTGCCCGTCTCGACCCAGCCGTCCACGCGGACGCCCGGCGGGAACTCGACCCGGGTCAGCAGGCCCGCGCTCGGCCGGTGCGCACGGGAGGGGTCCTCGGCGTAGATCCGGGCCTCGACGGCGTGGCCGCGGGGTTGCGCCGGGGCCTGGACGACGGCGGAGTCGCCGCGGGCCAGGCGCAGCATCCAGGCGACGAGGTCGACGCCGTAGATCTCCTCGGTGACCGGGTGTTCCACCTGGAGGCGGGCGTTGACCTCCAGGAAGTACGCCTCCTCGCGGGCGGCGTCGTAGACGAACTCGACGGTTCCGGCGGAGCGGTACTCGACGCTCGCGCACAGGTCGCGGGCGGAGGCGGTCAGCCGCTCGCGCACATGGTCGGGGAGGCCGGGGGCCGGGGCCTCCTCGACGACCTTCTGGTTGCGGCGCTGGAGGGAGCAGTCGCGGTCGCCGAAGGTGACGACGAGGCCGTCGCCGTCGCCGAAGACCTGCACCTCGACATGGCGGGCCCGCTCGACGAGGCGTTCGAGGTAGACGCCTGCGGAGGAGAAGGAGGCGGCGGCGACGCGCTGCACCCGCTCCCAGGACTCGGTCAGTTCGGCGGCGGAGCGACAGGCCGACATGCCGATACCGCCGCCTCCGCCGGTGGCCTTGAGCATCACCGGGTAGCCGATGGCCGAGGCGTGGTCGAGGGCTTCGGCGAGCGAGGGCAGCAGGTCGGTGCCGGGCAGGAGCGGGACGCCCGCGGCCTCGGCGGCCTCCCGTGCGGTGTGCTTGGCGCCGAACAGTTCCAGCTGGTCGGGGGTGGGGCCGACGAACACGAGATCCGCGTCCTCGCAGCGGCGGGCGAAGGCCGCGTCCTCGGAGAGGAAGCCGTAGCCGGGGTGGACGGCGCCCGCGCCCGTGTCCTTGGCCGCCTTCAGGATCAGGTCCGCGTCGAGGTACGACTCCTTCGCGGGCGCGGGGCCGAGCCGTACCGCCTCGTCGGCGAGCCGGACGTGGGCTGCGGCGCGGTCGGCGTCGGAGTACACGGCGACCGTCCGCAGGCCCAGTTCGCGGGCGGCGCGGATGATGCGGACGGCGATCTCGCCGCGGTTGGCGACCAGCAGGGTGTCGAAGGTCATGCGCCGGCTCCGGTGATCGTCATCTCCACCGCCGTCGGGTCGAAGCCGTTGCAGGGGTTGTTGATCTGGGGACAGTTGGAGACCAGGACGAGCACGTCGCACTCGGCGCGCAGGGTCAGGGCGAGACCCGGGGCGGAGATGCCGTCGACGATGCCGAGGGTGCCGTCCTTCTCGACCGGCACGTTCATGTACCAGTTGATGTTCGACACGAGGTCGCGCTTGCCGAGGCCGTGCCGGGCGCCCTCCGCGAGGAAGTTGTCCACGCAGGCGTGCTGCGACCAGGTGTGGTGTCCGTACCGCAGGGTGTTCGACTCCTTGGAGCAGGCGCCGCCGACCGTGTCGTGGCGGCCCACGTCGTCGGCGACCACGGTCATCAGCGGGGTGTGCTCGTTGGACATCAGCACGCTGCCGGTGGTGAGGAAGATGCCGCCCTGCGCGTGGATGGTGTCGGGTGCGCTGTAGCGCACGGAGGTGTCGTGGGCGTCGTACACGAGGAAGTCGACGGCCTGGTTGCCGTGCAGATCGGTGAGGGTGAGCGTCTCACCGGCGCGTATCACGGACGACCAGGCGGCCCTGGCCGGAACGACGGTCTTCACCGAGGTGACGGTCTTCACCGAAGTCACGGTCTTCATGCGGTCTCCCTCGCGGCGATGAACTCGGCGGTGTTGAGGAAGGCGCGGTGGCCCTCGGGGGTGGCGTCCCACAGAGGGTCGCCGGGCCGGGTCGGCCCGGCGCGCCAGGCGAGCACCTCCAGCGGGGTGCTGACGTAGTCGGGGCGCGGGTCGGCCGGGTGCGGCACGTTGGCGATCAGTACGGTCACGTCCTGCTCGGCGCGCAGGGTCACGGCTCCGCCGGGACCGGCGGAGCCGGTGAAGCCGAGGGTGCCGTCCTCGTGCACCTCCACGCCCTGGAAGAACGAGAGCGAGGGCGGGAGGTCCCGGGGTTCGAGGCCGTTCTTGGCGGCGGCCAGCTTGAACAGCTCGCGTCCGGCGGGCGAGGGGGACTGCGGGGTGCCGTCCCCGTACCGCTCGGTGTTGCGTACGAGGGTGGAGGTGCCGCACAGCGCGTCGTGGCGGCCGGAGGTGTCCGCGACGACCGAGGCGAGGACGCGGCCCTGGTCGGACAGGAGCAGGACGCCCTCGCCCAGGTAGGCGTTCCACTGGACCTTGACGGTGTCGGCGACGTTCAGCCGTTCCCAGGGACGGTCGGCGTGGTGCAGGAGGAGATGCGCGCACGCGTCGCCGCGCAGGTCGGTGAGGCGGAACTCGGTGCCCCGGGCGAGCACCCTGTGGGTGTAGTTGCCGCCCGCCACCGTCTCCGCCCACACCAGACGCTCCGCCTCGCAGGGTGGGGTCGGCCAGCGGCTCGCGGGCACCACGGGCATCGCCTCGGCCCGGGCGCCCTCCTGTGCGCGGGCGTGGTCGCGTGCTCCGTACGTCGTCGATGTCGCCATCGTGGGACCTCCGGGTGCGGCTGTATTTCTGTCGTGCGACAGAAATTAGGGGCGGGGCGGGTCGTCGCCATGTCCCTGGCGTTGCGGGGCAGTTACCGACCCCTCACGATGGTCGTGCCTCGTCAGGGGGCCGGGGAACCGTGCGACCGGTCACAGCGGACGCGCGGGTGCCGTGTGCGAGGATCGAACACATGGGAAGCGCGGGCGGCACCGGTGGGCGGCGGGTCGGCAGGCCCCGGGCCGAAGGGCGGCCCGAGAGCGGACTGTCGCCCCGCGACGAACTGCGCTCGGCCGCCGCCGAGTTGTTCACGACACGGGGCTACGCGGCCACCACCACCCGGGCCCTCGCCGAGCGCGCCGGTATGCGGCAGGCGTCCATGTACCACTACGTCTCCGGCAAGGAGGAGCTGCTCGCCGAGCTGCTGGAGTCCACGGTCACCCCGTCGCTCGCGTACGCCCGTGAACTCCTCGCCCGGGACGGCGCCCGCGCCGAGGAGCGGCTCCGGGAGCTGTGCCGCGCCGATGTCGCCCTTCTGTGCGGCGGTCCGCACAACCTCGGCGGGCTCTACCTCCTCCCGGAGGTCCGCACCGAACGCTTCGCCGGCTTCCATGCCGTACGGGCCGAACTCAAGGACGCGTACCGGCAGTTGATCGCGGCCACGGCCGCGGGCGGTGCGCTGGCCAAGAACGAGCTGGATCTGCGGACGGATCTCGTCTTCGGGCTGATCGAGGGCGTCATCCTCGTCCACCGCTCGGACCCCGACCGCCCCGTCTCCGCCTTCGCCGAGGCGACGGCGGACGCCGCGCTGCGCATCGTCGGCGTCTGAGGAAGAGCGCCCCGGGCAGGCCGCCTCCGGCGTCGATTCACTCTGTCAAGAGTCGATTTCCGCACGCCTGTACGCCGTCACGCAACGTGTTCGAATGACGCTCCTGCGTGTAAATCACCAGAGCGTACTCCTGTCCCGAGGGTGATTTCAGGCGGTTGCTGAATATGACACAGCGATGATCCGGTCGGACTAAGCTCGCCCGCAGCGCACCGAGTTGAGGTGTATTCGGGCGCTTGTTCCAAAAAATACCGAAGATCCAGTTTGTTTCCCGGATGAACCCGAGCAAGCTCCAGCAACTCCCCGCAACTACCCCGACCTTCAGCCGATCTGTCTTTAGAGGGCATACATGGTGAGTGTTCAATCGCCTCCCGGTGGCCGTGAACTTCCCTACGCGCGCGTGCTGCCACTACCGGCGATACTGATGGCCGCGGCGACCGGGACCACCGTCTCCCTGATGACGGGGCCGGCCCGGCTCGCCGTCGGCTTGTGCGGAGCCCTCGCGACGCTCCTGCTGATCGTGGTCGCCGTCGTCGCCGTGCGCGGCGGCCGTCGTACGGTCCGCGAACTGCGCGCCGAACAGCAGCGGCGGACCGTCCTCCTCGAACAGCGGATCACCGCCCACGACCAGGAATTCACCCGGCTGGGCAAGGAGATCCTGCCCGCCGCGCTGTACCGGCTGCGCGGCGGAGAATCCCCCGCAGAGGTGATTCGTCACGTCGTCGACGGTGACGCCGAGTGGCGCGAACTCCCCGAGTCCCAGCGAGACTTGCTGCGCATCCTGCTCACCATCGTCGACCGCGAGGACGCGGTCCGCGACTCCTCGCAGCGGTCGTTCGTCAACATCGCCCGCCGCGTCCAGGCGATCGTCCACCAGCAGAACAACGAACTCCGCGAGATGGAGGAGGACCACGGGCGCAACCCCGAGGTCTTCGACGACCTGCTGCGCATCGACCACGGCACCGCCCTGATCGGCCGCCTCGCCGACTCCATCGCCGTGCTCGGCGGGGGCCGCCCCGGCCGCGTCTGGTCCCGGCCCGTCCCGCTGTACAGCGTCCTGCGCGGCGCCATGTCCCGCATCCTGGAATACCGCCGCATCGAGCTCGACTCGATCGCCAAGGTCAACGTCGACGGCGTGGCCGTCGAACCGGTCATCCACGCCTGCGCCGAACTTCTGGACAACGCCACCCGCTACTCGCCGCCCCACACCAAGGTGCACGTCACCGCCGTGGAGGTGCAGACCGGTATCGCCATCGAGATCGAGGACGGTGGCATCAGCCTCAGCGAGGAGACCCGCGAAAAGGTCGAGGACATGCTCGCCAAGGCCCAGCAGGGCATCGACGTGCAGGACATGGGCGACACCCCGCGCCTCGGCCTCGCCGTCGTGGGCAGGCTGTCGACCATGTACAACATGCAGATCTCGCTGCGGCCGTCCGCCTACGGCGGCGTCCGCGCCGTCGTCGTCGTACCGCGCGACATGCTCACCGAGGAACCCGCCCCCGGTCTGGCCCACGGCATCGGCGCCGGCGCCGTGACGATCATGGACAACGGTGGTGTCGAAGGCCCCAACCGCAAGGCCAAGCGCCGTCGCCCGACCACCGGACCGCGGATCCCGAGTTCCGCGGAGGACACGGGCGGCAGGGGCCAGGGCAGGGACCAGGACATGGAGGACGACGTCCCCGTCGTCACCGAGTGGACGGCCAACGGCCTGCCGCAGCGCCGCAGCCGGAACAAGATCCCGCTCAGCCAGCGCTACGCCGAGGCCGCCGCCGCGGAGGCCGCGGCCGAGGCCGCCATGGCCGCCGCCCCGGTGTGGCAGCCGGAGCCCGACCCGGAGAAGAAGCAGCCCCCGCCCGGCATGTGGGTCGAGGCGTTCATGGCCGGACTCAAGGGCGACCCCGACCCGAACGCCTTCAGGAACCATCCGGACGACCCGACGGCGTCCACCGCACGTACCGCGAACACCGAGCCGGCCCATACCGAGGCCGACGACGAGGGGGACCTCAAGTGATCCAGCGACGGGCCAATTTCGACTGGCTGCTGAAGGATCTGGCCGACGGCGTACCCGGCATCCAGCAGATCGTCGTGCTCTCCGCCGACGGCCTGCGGATCGCCCGCCACGGCGGTGATCCGGACGCCGCCGACCGGGTCGCCGCGGCCTGCGCGGGACTGCAGAGTCTGGCCGGCGCCGTGGCCGACGAGATCCCGCAGAGCGACGGCCACATGCGCATGGTCATCATCGAGATCAACGGCGGCTACTTCTATCTGATGGCCGCCGGCTCCAACGCCTATCTCGCGGTGCTCGCCAACGAGATCGCGGAACCCGGACTGATGAGCAACCGCATGCGCGACCTCGTCGACCGGATCGGCTCCCACCTCACCAGTCCGCCGCGGCGGAACGGGCAGACCGTATGACTCCTCCCCGCCGCCAGCGGCGCCAGCCCAAGCACGAGCACGAACCGCCTCCCCCGCCGCCGCCCCAGGACGACCCCACGAGCGAAACGAGCGAGACGGGGGGGCGCCCACCCGAGCGGCTCTACATCCTCACCGGCGAGGACGGCGAGCGAGCCCCGATCGACCTCGTCACGTTAATCGTGGCGCGCGCCGATCCACCGCCGTCCGCCGCTCCGGAACAGTCGGCGCTGCTCCGGATCTGCCAGGCACCCCTGTCCGTGGCCGAGATCTCGGCCTACCTCAACCTGCCGATCAGCGTGGTGACCGTCCTGCTCACCGAGCTGCTGACGGCCGAACTGGTACAGGCACGCGCACCGGTCGTCCGGCAGGCGCGGGCAGACCGTTCCCTCCTCGAAGCGGTGATGCATGGACTTCAAAAGCTCTGACACCATCACGGGTCCACGGACCGAGGACCACCTGCCGCACACCGCGCAGGCCGCGGCGAAGATCGTGATCGTGGGCGGTTTCGGCGTCGGCAAGACGACCATGGTGGGGTCCGTCAGCGAGATCAGGCCGCTGACGACCGAGGAGACCATGACGCAGGCCGGTATCGGGGTCGACGACAACTTCGGCTCCAAGTCCAAGACGGCCACCACCGTGGCCATGGACTTCGGCCGTATCAGCGTCACGGACGAGCTGGTGCTCTACCTGTTCGGCACCCCCGGACAGGAGCGCTTCTGGTTCCTGTGGAACGGCCTGTTCGAGGGCGCCCTCGGTGCGGTCGTCCTGGTCGACACCCGTCGGCTGGAGGTCAGCTTCGACGTCATGGGCCGCCTGGAGGAGCGCGGTGTGCCCTTCGTCGTGGCGGTCAACGACTTCCCCGACGCGCCCCGCTACGACATCGAGGAAATGCGTCAGGCCCTCGACCTCGCCCGGGAGATCCCGATCCTCCGCTGCGACGCGCGCCGCCGGGCGTCCAGCCGTGACGTCCTGATGACCCTCATGACCTTCCTGCACTCCCTGGCCATGTCGGGGGCTGCGTCGGGAGCGGCGGCATCGGGGGCGGCGTCGTCATGACCCGCGCCTGAGCCTCGTACGGCCCGTACGTCCCGTAGGACCCCAACGACATCCGGACACCGGATCCACCTCAGTTCGAAAGCGATCACCGTGACGCCTGAACCAAACTCCCTCACCGGCACGGACGACCCCACGCTCGCGCCTCCCCCCGGTTGCCCCGCCCACGGCACGGGCCCCGGCGGACTGCGCCGGCTCTACGGCCCCGAGGCGGAGGACCTGGGAGCCGTGTACGAGAATCTGCGTGCGGAGCACGGGTCGGTGGCCCCCGCGCTGCTCCACGACGACGTGCCGATCTGGGTGGTGCTCGGGCACGGCGAGAACCTGCACATGGTGAGTACGCCGTCGCAGTTCTGCAAGGACACCCGGCTGTGGTCCCCCATGCGGGAGGGCACCGTCAAGCCCGACCACCCCCTCATGCCGCACTTCGCCTGGCAGCCCATCTGCGCCCACGCCGAGGGCGACGAGCACCTGCGGCTGCGCGGCGCGGTCACCGGCGCCATGTCGACCATCGACCACCGGGGCATCCGCCGCTACATCAACCGCGCGACCCAGCACCTCGTCAACAAGTTCTGCGAGGACGGCAGCGCCGACCTGGTCGGCCAGTTCGCCGAACACCTGCCGATGGCGGTGATGTGCGAGATCCTCGGCATGCCCGACGAGTACGACGAACGGCTGGTGCACGCCGCCCGTGACTGCCTGAAGGGCAGTGAGACCGCGCTCGTCAGCCACGCCTACGTCATGGAGGTTCTCGACCGGCTCACCGCGCGCCGCCGCGCCCAGCCCCAGGAGGACTTCACCAGCCACCTCATCACGCACCCGGCCGGGCTCACCGACGACGAGGTCAGGGAACATCTGCGCGTGGTGCTCCTCGCCGCCTACGAGGCCACCGCCAACCTCCTCGCCAACGTGCTGCGCGTGGTGCTCACCGATCCCGGTTTCCGCGCCCAGCTGAAGGGCGGTCAGATGACCGTGCCCGAGGCGGTCGAGCAGTCCCTGTGGGACGAACCGCCGTTCAGCACCGTCTTCGCCTACTTCGCCAAGCAGGAGACCGAGCTGGGCGGCCAGCGCATCCGCAAGGGCGACGGGCTGCTCCTCGGCATGGCGCCGGGCAACGTCGACCCCCGCGTCCGGCCCGACCTCAAGGCCAACATGCAGGGCAACCGCTCGCACCTGGCCTTCGGCGGCGGCCCTCACGAGTGCCCGGGCCAGGACATCGGCCGCGCCATCGCCGACGTGGGCGTCGACGCGCTGCTGACCCGTGTTCCGGACGTCCAGCTCGCCTGCCCGGAGGACGAGCTGCGGTGGCGGGAGTCCATCTCCAACCGGCACCTGGTGGAACTGCCGGTGACGTTCGTGCCGCGGCCCCCGCAGGACGTCATGCAGCGGCCCGCCGTCAGGCCGGTGCCGCCGAAGCCCCCGCAGCAGCGGCGGGGCGGCACGCAACTGCCGCAGGCCGTCACCCCGGAACCCGCTGCGGCGGCCGTGCCCGCTCCGCAGCCCGAACCGGCCCGCCGGCCAGGCCTGTTCCGACGCATCGTGCGCTGGTTCGGCGGCAACTGAGCCCACCGGGCGCCAGGACCGCGCCGCCCGCACCCCCTACCCGGGCTACGCCGCCCACTCCTCGTACGAGGACCAGGCCCGCAGCACGCGCGGGCTGACGAACCGGTGCGCGAACCCCGTGACCGGGTCGGTGAACTCCAGGCTCCGCGCCAGCAGTTGGAGCGGACGCCGGAAGTCACCGGCCGGCACGGGCGGGGTGAGAACCGGATAGAGGGGATCGCCGAGGATCGGCACCCCCAACGCGCTCATGTGCACTCGCAGTTGATGCGTCTGCCCGGTACTCGGCACCAGCCGGTACCGGGCACGCCCGTCCCGGTGGTCCAGCAACTCGACCCGGCTGACGGCGTTCGGCTCTCCCTCGACCTCGTAGGCCGCCATGACCCCGCGCTCCTTGACGATCCGGCTGCGCACGGTGCGGGGCAGGACCAGCGCCGGGTCGTACGGGGCGACCGCCTCGTACTCCTTCCTCACCCGTCGGTCCCGGAACAGCGACTGGTACGCGCCGCGTTCGGCGGGGCGCACGGTGAACAGCAGCACCCCGGCGGTGAGCCGGTCCAGCCGGTGCGCCGCGCCGAGCGTCGGGATGCCCAGCTCCCTGCGCAGCCGGGCCAGGGCCGTCTCGGTGACATGACTGCCGCGGGGGGTGGTGGCCAGGAAGTGCGGCTTGTCGGCGACCACCACGTGCTCGTCCCGGTACAGCACGTCGATCGCGAAGGGCACCCGCTCCTCGGCGGGCAGCTCCCGGTGGAACCACACGGACATGCCCGGCACGTACGCCATGTCCCGTGGCACCGGACGCCCGGTGACGTCCACGATCAGCCCCGCGTCGAGCATCGCGTCGATCACCCCGGCCCCGGCCGAGAGCCGCGCCACGAGGTGATCCCGTACGGTCGCCCACGCTTCCCCGGCCGGCAACCGCACCCGCACCGGATCCACCCCTTCGCGCTGCGGCAGGGGAGAGGGCGGGGACGGGGTACGGCGTCTCATCACGATCAAGCATACGAGCGGCCGCGGCCCGGACCGGCACGCTTGTTCAGGCGAGGAGCCGTGTGGTCTGCGGGTCCTGTCGCCCGCTCGGGCGGAGGCGGTGCGGCTGCTCGACGTCCGGCGTGCGGGTGGGACCGTGCACCCCGGCGAGGCGGAGACGGTTCGCCGCGGTGAACGCCTGGTCGAGCCATTCGTCCGTCGGTACCTCGCCGAAGAGCCGTTCGAGCTCGCGGACCATCGGCGGCGCCAGCGGGAATCGCTTGCCCTGGCGGCGCTCCTGGTACCGGTCCTGGATCTGCACGAAGAGGAAACCGCTGCGGCCGAAGTGGACCAGTGGCTCGGGTGCGCCGGTGAAGACCAGGTCGTCTATGAGGTCGAGGTAGATCGACCGGTAGCTGGCCTTCCGCTCCTCCGCCCGGTGTTTGCTCGACGTCGGCTGGTGGTCGTCCGCCGCGTAGATGCCGAGCGTCGACTTGCACAGATCCATGGAGAGGCAGTCGCAGATCGCGCTGTCCATGAGCCAGGGGAAGGACACGGGTCCCGTCGCGCTGTTCCGGGCCACCATGATGGCGGTCCCGTACGCGTTGCCGGTGTTGCCCCGGAACATGACCCCGTCCCACATGTTCGGCGAGTCGTTCAGCGCGTCCTGGAGCCCGACGTGCTCGTCCCCCGGCCGGAAGTCCATCTTCTCCGCGTACTGGAAGATGGCCTGCCGGACCAGCGACAGCAGCGCGTGGACCGCGTCGCGCCCCCAGCCGGCCGTGTCCATCGCCCGCACCAGGTCGGGGACGGACCGGCCGTACATGCGAAAGCGGCCCTCGACCAGGTCGAGCGGGGGTATGCAGATGTCGTCGATGATGGTGGCGAAGGCTATGTAGTGGAGCCCCAGCGGGTCCGCGTCGAATCGCTCACCGCACCAGCAGGCCATCCACTGGAGGGTGTCCCGGCAGGCGCGTGACACCGTGTCGGCGGCCTTGGTGTCACGCTTCTTCGTCCAGTCGGCGTAGTGCTCGGGAGTTCTGCCGCCTCGTCCCTGTACCTCGTCCCACCGTTCCGTGACCTTCTCCAGCAGCGGCCACACGTTCACCTCGTGGCACTGGGCCACCGGGCCGGCGTACCCGTGCTCACCCATGACGGCGTACAGGTGAGCGGTCTGCTTGTTGTAACGGGACCTCGTGGTCGCGGGACGGACGGGCTTCGCCGGGCTCCGCGGGTAGTGCAGGAACGAACAAGTGGTACCGCGATCACAGTCCGGTCCGCACCAGAGCCCGTGCGAACGATGCAGCAGTTCCTGAGTCCCCTTCGCGCCTGAGAGCTGCTCCAGAGCCTCCTGTACAGAGCCCTTCCAAGCGAGCGTGTCCGGGGTAACTGTCGAGACCGCAACGCCACTTGTCGCCATAGTCCGAGCCTCCGCAAGAAGTCCCCACTTCTGGCTGCAATCCCAGGGTGCGGGCGACGGCCGGGCGCCGTGAAGGGGCGTACGGCAAGCGTACTGCGGCACATAAGGGGCGCATTCGGTTGAAAATTTGTCATGAATGATACGCAGGATGGCTGGAGATGTCCCCTGTTTCGATCAGCCTGTTCGATTTTCAGGGTTGATCCGGCGGCGCCGGAGCGGCTTTGGCCGCAGAGCGCGCCCGGCGTGCCCGGGTCAGGTGGTGGAGGAGGCCGAGGGCCACCGTGGCGAGCAGGAACAGGAGGGTGAACCACTGGAAGTACCAGTGGCCGCCCGCGGGGTCGTAGACCTCGGCGCGGGGCCAGGCCAGGTTGGCGGTCATGAAGAGGCCGTAGAGGAGGGCGAGGGCGTTGACGGGGATGCCCCAGCGGCCGAGGGAGAAGAGGGGCTTGCCGGTCTCGTCGGTGCCGGCGGAGGGGAAGGTGCCCTTCAGGCGCCGTACCAGGAGCGGGCCGGTGACCATCGCGTACGCCAGATACAGCATCACGATGCAGGTGGTGCCGATGGCCAGGAACGCCTCCGGCGAGGCGAAGTTGAGGAGTAGCAGAGCGGCGGCGAGGACGCCGACGACCAGGGCGGGGGCGGTGGGCATGCCCGTGCGCGGGTTGACCCTGGCGAGCCGCCCGGCGAAGGGGAGCCGGTCGTCGCGGGCCATCGAGAAGAGCATGCGGCAGGCCGACGTCTGGATCGCGAGCGTGGCCACGGTGATCGCCACCACCACGTCGGCGAGCAGGAAGCGGCCCACTCCGTCGCCGAGGCTGCTGGTCAGCACGTAGCTCAGGCCGTCCACGCCCAGCCTGCCGTCGGTGAGGCTGGGCGCGGCGAGCAGACCGGCCAGGACGAGGAGACCGCCGAGCAGGCCGGCTGCGCCGAGTGCCGTGAGGATCGTGCGGGGCGCGGTGCGGCGGGGGTGGTGGGTCTCCTCGCTCATCTCGCCCGCGCTGTCGAACCCGATCATCACGTACGCCGCCATGAACGAGCCCACCAGCAGGGCGCCGAGGAGGTCGGTGCTGCCCTCGGCCGTGTGGAAGGTGATGCCGGGGGAGCGCTCGGCGTGGGTGAGAAGGAGGACGACGATCAGGATCGCGCCGATGATCTCGGCGGTCACGCCGACCCGGTTGACCACGGACAGCACCCGGTTGTCGAGGACGTTCACGAACGTGGTCAGGGCCAGCAGGAGCACGCCCAGGACGGCCGCGTTCGCCGCGCCCGTCGCCGTGGTGGGCGTCGGGTCGCCGCCCACGATCTGGAAGCCCGACCAGATCGCGGGCATCACCATCTGCAGCGCGAGCGCGGCCGCCGCGACCACCACGATCTGCCCGATCACCATGATCCAGCCGGCGAACCAGCCGAACGTCGGGTTGGACAGGCGGGACGACCACTGATAGATCGCGCCCGATATCGGGTATCGCGCCGCCAGCTCCGCGAAGCACGCGGCCACCAGCAGCTGGCCGATCAGCACCGCCGGCCAGGTCCAGAAGAAGACGGGGCCGCCGAACGCGTACCCGAAGGCGAAGAACTGGAAGACGGTCGTGAGGACCGAGATGAAGGAGAAACCGGCGGCGAACGAGGCGTACCCGCGCAGGCTGCGGTGCAGTTCCTGGTGGTAGCCGAACTCGGTCAGGGAACGGTCGTCGGGGGAGTGGGGTGGCTCCGGACGGACTTCGGAGGCGGTGCTCGTCATGGCGGCAACCTGCTTTCGCACAAGCGGCGCGAGCATTCGCGCACCAGCGGCGCGAATTCCTGTCGGGCGACAGAAATTAGGGGAGGCCTGTGTCGCACGTGTCACGCGACCGTGTCCGGGGCGAGCCCAAATCCTCACGATCGATTCAAGGGTGGGTAGTTGGGGCCATGACAGCGGAGTGAGGGGGTTCGGGGCGGTGGTGGGTGCGTCGGTGACCCTCGCCGCCGGGCGCGTCGGCGGCCCTGTGCGAGGATCCCCGGATGAACGACGCGTCGCCCTCCTACCGGCTTCTCCCGGGTGCGCCCGAGTCGCCCGTACTGCTGCATGTGCCGCATGGTTCACGGGTGATCCCGGCGGGCGTACGGGACGGGATCGTGCTCGACGACGCCGCGCTGGAGCGGGAGTTGGACCACATCACCGACGCGTACACGGACCGCATCGCGGAGCGGGCCGCCGAGCGGTCGGCCGTGGGTCCCTGGAGGTTCGTGAATCAGCTGTCCCGGCTCGTGGTCGACCCCGAGCGGTTCCCGGACGAGCGGGAGGAGATGCTGGCGGTGGGGATGGGGGCGGTCTACACGAGGACCACGCACGGGGAGGTGCTCCGCCCGGCGGGACGGGACGGCCTGCTGCTCGGCGACGGCCTGCCGTTCGGCGACGGAGAAACGTTCGGCGACGGACAACCGCCGGGTAGCGGGAGTAGCGGGCAGTCGCTCGGTGGCGGGCAGCCGCTGGACAGTGGGCACTCGTTGGGTGGCGGGCAGTCGCTCATCGACCGCTACTTCCATCCCTACGCCGCCGCCATGACCGATGCCGTGACCGACCGGCTGGCGGCGGTGGGCCGGGCCGTGATCGTCGACGTCCACTCGTATCCGAGTGAGCCCCTGCCCTACGAACTCCACGGCGACGGTCCCCGCCCGCCCGTCTGCCTGGGCACCGACCCCTTCCACACCCCGGCCGACCTGACGGCCGCCGCCGAGGAGGCGTTCGCCGGGTTCGGTGGCACCGGCGTCGACAGTCCCTTCGGGGGCGCGTACGTCCCGCTGAAGTACTACGGGCACGACCCGCGGGTGACCGCCCTGATGATCGAGATCCGCCGGGACGTCTACATGACCGAGCCGGGCGGGGCGGCGGGGCCGGGGGTCGGGGTGCTCGCGGACGCGCTGGCCCGGCTGGTGGACGTACTCACGACCGTCTGAACGTCCCCAGCCCACTCTCGTCGAGCGCCTCGATCGTCACCGATGTCGCCCTGCCGTTCTCGTCGCCCTTGAAGGTGACGCCCGACGGGCCGCTCGCGTTCTCGCCCACCGTCTCGAAGTGGAACGTGTCGCCCGCGTAGTGGGTCAGGCGGAAGGTCATGGGCTTCGGGCCGAGGCGCATGGTCAGGTCGCCGTTGGTCTCGGTGACCGTGAGGGGGCCGAAGTACGGGTTGGCGTAGGTGCCCGTGTAGGTGGAGTCGGCGCGGGCGTCGGAGGCGTCGTCCGGGGGCTTGGAGTAGTCGGTGGGGGAGCGGGACTCCTGGGTCTCCTGCTCGTAGAGCCGGCCGGCCAGGTCCAGCCAGTCCTCGGTCGACTTGCCGTGCTGGGCCGTGTCGAGGAAGTCGAGGGAGACGGCGTCCGCGAGGCCGACGGGCGCGCCGTTGGTGAGGACGGCGATGCCGAGCTGTTCGCCGGGCACCATCGTGACGTTGGTGTTGGCGCCGAGGGCGAAGGCGCCCGAGTGGCTGAGGCGGAGGCGGCCGAGGTCGTCGTAGGAGACGTTCCAGCCGAGGCCGTAGAAGCCGGCGCGGCCCGCCGGTGCGGGGGGCGGGGTGGAGACGATCTCGGGGAGGTGGGTGCGTTCGAGGGGGTCGGCGGCGATGATCCGGTCGCCGTCCAGCTCGCCGTTCGCGAGCTGGAGCCGCAGCCAGAGGGAGAGGTCGCGGACCGTGGAGCTCGCGCCGCCGGCCGGGGACTGGGCGTCGGCGTCCCGTACGTGGCGCGCCTCCCAGTCGCCGGTGTTCCCGCTCTCGGCTCCGTCCCCGGGCACGTGGGCGAAGGCCTTGTTGTTCGCGCCCTCGTAGTCGCTGAAGCGGGAGCTGGTGGCGTCCATGCCGGCCGGCTTGTAGAGGGTGTCCTCGGCGAGCTTCTCCCAGGTCGTCCCGGCTGCGTCGGCGACGGCCTGGCTCGCCGCGGTGACGCCGAAGTTGGTGTACGCGTAGCTCGCGCGGAACGGCGTCAGCGGCTCCAGGCGCAGGTGGTCGAGGATGTACTCGCGGTCGTAGCCGAGGTCCTCCAGGAGGTCCCCGGCGTGGTCGGGCAGGCCGCTGCGGTGGGAGAAGAGGTCGGCCACGGTGACGTGGCCGGTCACCCAGGGGTCCTTGAGGGCGAAGCCGGGGAGGTGTTCGGCCACCGGGTCGTCCCAGTCGACGGTCTTGTCGCCGACGGCCCCGGCGACCACGGTCGAGGCCAGCGGCTTCGAGAGGGACGCCAGTTGGAAGACGGTGTCCGGATCGACCCGGCCGTCCTGGCCGACGTGCCGCTTGCCGTAGCCGTCCAGGTGGACGACCCGGTCCTTGTACACGACGGCCACCGCGACGCCGGGCACCCCGGTCCGGTCCATGCCGCGTTCGACGATGCCGTCGACGGCGTCGACCGCCCGGTCGACGTCCTCCTGCGTGAGCTGGGGCGGCGGCTGCGGCGGGGGCGCGGCGGAGGCGGTGCCGATGCCGTACGGGGCACCGCCGAGGGCCAGGAGCGAGGCCAGGGCCGTCGCGCCCGGGATCCTGCTTCTGCGGCCTGCCCTCGTCTGCCGAACAGCCATGAGTTCATTCAAACGGGTGAGCCGGTCTTTGTCCTGCGGAGGACGGGGCGCGGTCGCGGGGGTGTCGGGCGGCGTTGCCGGGCCGTACGAGGTCACGCCGGCCGGGTTGCCGAACCGCGAGGGTCACGCGGGCCGGGCCGCAGCCTCCACGTGGGGCTACGCGGGCCGGGCCGCCGGTGTCCCGTGGGGTGATGCGGTGAAGTCGCCGGGCCGTACGAGGTCGTGTTGCCGGACTCGTACGGTGTCGGATCGGCCGGCCGCCGGGCTCCGAGCGGGTCACGTGGGCCGGGCCGCCGGTGGCCCGTGCGGTTGCGCGGGCGCGG
>NZ_LRTR01000483.1 GCF_001550375.1 Streptomyces europaeiscabiei
TGGCCCGGGTCGCACGAAGCCGTGCGCGCAGCCATCCTCGTACGAGGTCGCGTCGGCCGGTCGCCGGGCCCCGCGTGGGTCACGTCGTCGGCGGTGTGCCCTCCTGCTCCGCCTCGACGCGGGCGTTCCACTCCTTCTTCGACGCCTGCCAGCCGTCCTCGTCGTGGCCGAGGCGCCAGTAGCCGGAGATCGACAAGTCCTCGCGGGGGACGGCGAGTTCGACACGCAGCAGGCGGCGCAGCTCCTTCACGAAGCCCGCCTCGCCGTGGACGAAGGCGTGCATCCGGCCCTCGGGGAACTCCAGCGCGCGCACGGCCTCGACCAGAGCGGCGCCGACAGGGCGGTCACCGCGGTGCAGCCAGACGACCTCCGCATCGGAGTTGATCTTCTGCTCCTCCTCGGGCCCGGCGACCTCGACGATCGCGTGGACGCGGGCGCCGTCGGGGAGGGCCTCCAGGGAGGCCCCGATCGCCGGCAGGGCGCTCTCGTCGCCGACGAGGAGGTGCCAGTCGGCCTCCGGGTTGGGCGCGTAGGCGCCGCCGGGGCCGAGGAAACGGATCAGCTCGCCCGGCCGGACGCGTGTGGCCCAGGGGCCGGCGAGGCCCTCGTCGCCGTGAAGCACGAAGTCGAGGGTCAGCTCGGCCAGTTCGGAATCCCAGGCGCGCACGGTGTACGTCCGGGTCACGGGCCACTGGTCCCTGGGGAACTCGGCGCGGATCCGCTCGATGTCGAAGGGCTCCGGGTAGGTGACACCCTCGGGGCCGAACAGGAGCTTCACGTAGTGATCGGTGCTGCCGCGCGGGGAGAACTCGGTGAGGCCGTCGCCGCCGAGTACGACGCGCTGCATGTGCGGAGTGAGCCGCTCGGTGCGGACGACTCGCGCGGAGTGGGGCTTCGGGGTCCTGCGTACCGGACGCTCTGCCATGACGGCCTCCCAAAAAACCTAGTAAGGCTTACCTAAGTTATCATCTCCCCCTTGCCGACGCCCCATGCTCGTGGCGTCTGTGAGGACTTCGCGATGTGAATCGCGCCTCAGAGTCCCCACCACCGAAGTGTCACCCCACCCTCCGGCGTACGCCCCACCCGCGGGGCGACCCCGTCATGTCCGCAGTGTCGTGAGCAGCCGTTGCAGCGATCCGCCGAGTCCCCAGCGCGCCGCGAGCGCCTCCAGCGCCGCCGGGTCCCGCGGTTCACGCGGCAGAGCCGTGTCGACGTCCGGCAAGGGTACGTCGGCCGCCACCAGCACCACCTTCGGCGCCACCGCCACGTAGGGGCGCGCCTCGTCGAGCCTCTTGCGCTGCGAAGGCGTGAGCTTCGCCGTCGGGTCGTCGACCGCGGCCATGATCCCGGCCAGGTCGCCGAACTGGTCGAGCAGCTTCGCCGCCGTCTTCTCACCGATGCCCGGCACGCCCGGCAGCCCGTCGCTCGGGTCGCCGCGCAGCAGGGCCAGATCCGCGTACCCGCGCCCGACCACCGCGTACTTCTCGCGCAGCCACGCCTCGTCGGTCAGCTGCAGCGTGCCCACGCCCTTCAGCGGATACAGCACGCGCACCCCGCGCCCGTCGTCGACCAGCTGGTACAGGTCGCGGTCGCCGGTGACGATGTCGACCGGGTCCTTCGCCAGGGCGGTGAAGGTGCCGATCACGTCGTCCGCCTCGTATCCGGCGACGCCCACGCGCGCGATGCCGAGGGCGTCCAGCACCGCCTCGATGACCGGCACCTGCGGCGACAGGGTGTCCGGCACCTCCTCCTCGTCCGGCCCGGCCGCGCGCTCCTCGGCTACGCGGTGAGCCTTGTAGGAGGGGATCAGGTCGACGCGCCACTGCGGCCGCCAGTCCGCGTCCATGCACGCCACGAGGTCCGTCGGCCGGTGGTCCTTGACCAGCCGGTCGATGAATTCGAGCAGCCCGCGCACGGCGTTCACCGGTGTGCCGTCCGGGGCCTTCACGGATTCCGGCACTCCGAAGTACGCGCGGAAGTACAGCGAGGCGGTGTCGAGAAGCATCAGGCGTCGGGTCACGCCCCGCATCATGCCGTACGCCACCGACACACGGCTCCCGGCGCAACCGCGCGCGGGACGCGTGCACGCGTCCCGAGAACGCCCCCGGCCCGGGTCCGGTGCACTCCGTTGCCCGCGGGGCGGGGCGTCAACCAGGTGATCATGCTGGCCCTCTCGATGGTCGTCATCGCGGGCATGGTCGGCGGTGGCGGCCTCGGCTCCACCGTGGGACATCCAGACCAACTCCGGCTGCCGGCCACCCACGCCTCGTACTGGGCGAAGTACCAGGACCGGCTGGAGGACTACGGCAGTTGGTACGACGAGACCTCGCTGGAGATCGCCGTCCCCTCCTACGTCAAGGGCGTGAAGTCGCTCGACGACCTCGAGGGCAAGGGCGATCTGTTCAAGGGCAGGATCTACGGGATCGAGCCCGGCGCGGGCGAGACCAAGCTCTACGAGGAGAAGGTTCAGAACGTATACGGCCTCGACGGCGAATACGAGCTGGTCAAGTCCAACACCTCCGCGATGCCGGCCCAGTTGGACCGCGCGTACCAGAAGAAGGAGCCCATCGCGGTCACGCTCTGGTCGCCGCACTGGGCGTACGGCAGGTACGACCTCACCCGGCTCGCCGACCCCGAGAAGACCTGGGGCGCCGAGAACCAGATCCGCACGCTGGCCACCAAGGGCTTCCCCGGGAAGTACTCCGAGCCGAACGGCTGGCTGAAGAACTGGCACACGTCCCCGGACGAGCTGATGAGCCTGCGCCAGGCGATCCGGAAGGCCGGGCGGGGCCAGGAGGACGAGGGCGTCCAGCAGTGGATCGACGCGCATCCGGGGATCGTCGACGAGATGGCCCCCGTGAAGTAGCCCCACGCGGTGCGGGGCCGAGCCCCGGCCGACGGTTCCGCCGTCGGCCGGGGCTCCGTCGTGCGGAGCCGTCCCGAACGGGCGAGAGTGGTCACGTACTGGCGTACGAGAAGGATCCGGACAACCACGGGGCGGCCCGAGCCCCCGGATGCGGAGCTCCTCCGGCAGGTGGGGCGGGCCGCATGCGGATCGGCAACTCCGCCCCACGGCCCACGACTTCGCGACACGGAGGGCGAGCCCGGTGACCGGCCGGACCGTGTCGTGGCTGCGCGGGACGACTTCGGCACGCGCCGGACGTACGTCTGGCGTCCGGTGACGGGGCGTGCCGGAAGGGCCACCCTGCGCGGTCGCCGTGGCGACGGCACCCCCTTCCGTGCCGCGCGAGGGGCCCCGAGAGCGGAGATGGGACAGTGGTTCCACTGGCGTGAAGTGTGAGCATGGGCCCCCTGCCGGTTTACAGGGATGTGGCGGGCGCATGAAACGGTTTGCCGAACATGCGTAGGGTGCAGAGAACTCTTCGGGAGAAGCGCGCCCGATGAGTGCCGGACGGGTGGGCATCCGTACCGGACCAGTGAGCGTTCGCGAGCCCACCCGGTGGGTGTGCGTGAGCCGACCGACGAGCGAAGGAGGGAGCCGGAGCGATGGGCGACCACAAAGAACAGCCCCTTCGGGTGGGCGCGGCCGTCCGGCGGCGGCGCCGGGCGCAGCAGCTCACCCTCGCCGCCGTGGCCGAGCGCAGCGGCCTGTCCGTCCCCTTCCTCAGCCAGGTGGAGAACGAACGGGCCCGCCCCAGCAGACCCTCCCTGGACCGCATCGCCGACGCCCTCGGCACCACCGCCGTCGAACTGCTCGCCGCGGCCGACCCGGCGTGCAGCGTCGACGTCGTACGCGCCGCCGACGAGGACGGGTTCACGCCCCCCGACTCCTGCTCACGCTCCCTGGTGCGCGGGCACCACCAGTTGCACGCCATGGAGTTCACCGGTGACCACGACGAGGGCCGCGAGGTCCAGCACCGCAACGACGAGCTGATGTACGTCGTCGACGGGGCCGTCGAGGTCGAGGCCGAGGGCCGCGCCCACCGCCTGGGCCGCGGCGACACGCTGTACATGTCCGGTGGCGTACGGCATCGCTGGCGGGCCACCGAGCCGGAGACCCGGGTGATCGTGGTGGCCGTCGCGGACCACATCGAGGCCCTGGAGGACCGTCACCGCCGGGGCGCGTGACGTCGCCGTGCGCTCCGTGTCCCGCGTCGTCTCCCTCGTCCCGTCACTGACGGAGGCCGTCGCCGTCTCGCTGCCCGGTGTTCTGGTGGGCGCCACCGACTGGTGCGGCCACCCGAGTGATCTTGATGTCGTACGGATCGGCGGGACCAAGAACCCCAGGACCGACGCCATCGCCCGGCTCGCTCCGGACCTCGTGATCGCCAACGAGGAGGAGAACCGCGAGCCGGACCTGACCGCGCTGCGGGAGGCGGGCGTCGAGGTCCTCGTCACCGAGGTGCGGGACGTGCCGGGCGCGATCACCGAACTGGACCGCGTGCTGCGCGCCTGCGGGGCCCGGTCCCGGCCGCGCTGGCTGGACGAGGCGGAGTCGGTGTGGTCCCGGCTGCCGGGCACTGTGGGCGGTCCCGGCCGTCGTACGACCGCCGTGGTGCCCATCTGGCGCCGGCCCTGGATGGTCCTCGGCCGGGACACCTTCGCAGGTGATGTGCTGGCCCGGCTCGGTGTGGACCACCTGTACGCCGGGCACACGGAGCGCTATCCGCGGGTCCCCGTCGAGGAGCTGCGGGCCGCAGCCCCCGATGTCGTGGTCCTGCCCGACGAGCCGTACCTCTTCACCGCCGACGACGGCCCGGAGGCGTTTCCCGGGCTGCCGTGCGCGTTGCTGAGCGGCCGTCATCTCACCTGGTACGGGCCGTCGTTGGCCGAGGCTCCGCGGGTACTGGGCGCGGCGCTGCGAGCAGCTCGCCGCTGACCAGCCCACGCAGGGTGGACGCGGCGGCCGTCGCCCAGGCCGCGAGCAGCAGCGCGTACAGCGCGACGGCGAGGACGTCGAGGGCCACGAGCCCCGTGTGCCGGGCCAGCCCTTCCGTGCCGGTCGCACAGGTGCCGACCGGGAAGGTGAACGCCCACCACGCCATCGAGAACCCCATGCCCCGCCGCCGGGCCCGCACGACCATCGCCGCGGCGATGGCGAGCCAGAGCAGCGCGAAGCCCATGACGGGCACGCCGTAGAGGACGGCGAGGGCGGTGAAGCCGTCCGTGTACGGGGCCGGTACGGCGCCGGGGGCCGCGTCGGCGAGGTTGCCGACGGCGGTGGTCGACTGCCCCAGCGGCCCCAGGACCAGGAACAGGCTCGGTGTGAGGGCGAGCGGCAGCGGCCCCGCCGTCACCAGTCGGCCGAACACCAGCGGCAGCGCGAGCAGCGTGGCCAGCAGGCTCAGCCCGAACAGGCCGAGACAGCCGAACAGCAGCGTCTGCCGGGCCTGCCCGGGAGGCAGATGCGGGACGAGCAGCGGACCGAGTGCGGCGGAGACCATGGGCGCGACGAGGGGGAGGAGCAGCACGGGGGTGACCCGGTCCGGCTCGATGCGGTGGCGGACGACCATCAGGTACGGCACCACCACGGCGGCGACCAGGCCCACGGCCGTCCCGGCGCCGAAGAGCACGACGTCCAGTGCGACGGCCGCCCGCACCCCGATCCAGTCCCGGCCGACGACGAGGGCACCGGCGCCCACGGCCGACAGGGCCATGGAGAGACAGCCGTAGAAGGGGGCCACGGCCGGGTCGAGGAGGTGGGCGCGGGCCTGGTCGCGGTGGTGGGTCCAGTGCAGGGCGCGCGCGCCGAGCAGGACGAGCAGGGTGACGAGCGCGAGCGCCCAGAGGGCCGCGCAGGCCGTCCGCAGGCCCGGGATGTCCAGGGGGAGCCCGGCACCGGCGGACGCCACGATCGCGGTGCCCATGACCGGGGCGTACCAGTGGGGGCCGAGGTGGCGCAGGACGGGGAGGCGGCGGGGCGGGGCCGTGGACGGACGGGCCGGCCGGGTGGGGCGAATCGTACGGGCCGGGCGTACTGCGGTGACCATGATGAGAGCGTCCCGCTGCCGCGCGAGGCCCACCAGGGAGTTCGGTTGTATGGGGACATAAGCTGGGGTTATGAGTGAGAGCGAGGGGCGGGGCGGGCTGGCCCACCGGGTGCCGGATCTCGGGGCGCTCGAACTGCTGCTGGCCGTGGCCCGCCTCGGCTCGCTCGGGCGGGCGGCGCGGGAGCTGGGGATCACCCAGCCGGCCGCGAGCAGCCGGATCCGCTCGATGGAACGGCAGCTCGGCGTCGCCCTGGTCGACCGGTCGCCGCGTGGGTCCCGGCTCACCGACGCGGGGGCGCTCGTCACGGACTGGGCCCGGCGGATCGTCGAGGCGGCCGAGGCGTTCGACGTGGGTGCTCAGGCGCTGCGGGACCGGCGCGACTCCCGGCTCCGGGTCGCCGCGAGCATGACCATCGCCGAGTATCTGCTGCCCGGCTGGCTCATCGCGCTGCGCGCCGCGCGTCCGGACACGGCGGTGTCGCTCCTCGCGGGCAACTCGACGGTCGTCGCGGAGCGGCTGCTCGCGGACGAGGCGGATCTCGGGTTCGTCGAGGGGCCGACCGTGCCGGCCGGGCTGGACGCGGCCGTGATCGCCCACGACCACCTGATCGTCGTGACCTCGCCCAGCCATCCCTGGGCGCGGCGCCGCAAGCCATTGGACGCGGCCGAACTGGCCGCCACGCCGCTGATCCTCCGTGAGAAGGGATCCGGTACCCGGCAGGTCCTGGAGGACGCCCTCGGCAGCCTGGCCCGCCCCCTCATCGAGCTCTCCTCCACCACCGCGGTCAAGTCCTCCGCGTTGAGCGGCGCGGGCCCGGCCGTCCTGAGCGAGCTGGCCCTCGGTGAGGAGCTCTCCGCCCGCCGCCTGGTCCGCATCCCCTTGAACGGTGTACGCCTGCGGCGGTCCCTGCGGGCGGTGTGGCCGACGGGACACCGGCCCACGGGCCCGGCGCGGGATCTGCTGGGGCTCACCCGGGGGGCCGCGGTCGGCGGGTGAGGGCGGTCTCGGCCCCCTCCGCCGCCCCTGCCCGTCCCCTCCTCCAGGGGCTCTGCCCCTTCGACCCCGTTCAAGGGGCTCTGCCCTTCGACCCCGTTCACGTCTTCGGCCGTCTGCGGCGGGGAACTGCGCGAGCATCCACTACGGATCCGCGGCGGGAAAAATGCTTGGCACAGGGCAGCCCGGAACCCTCACCATGGCGGGCGTGACCCCCACCGCCCCGCCCGCCACCGGTGTCCGTACGCCCTGGGAAGCCCTGCCCGTCGCGGCCCGTGACGCCGTCGCGGAGGTGCTCGGCGAGCCGGTGGCCGAGGCGGTCACACAGTCGGGCGGCTTCTCACCCGGCGTGGCCGCGCGGGTCACCACCGCCGGAGGCCACCGCGCCTTCGTGAAGGCGGTGAGCGCCCACGCCAACCCCGACAGCCCGGGGATCCACCGCCACGAGGCACGCAACGCCGCCGCGCTGCCGGCGGAGGTGCCCGCTCCCCGGCTGCTCGGTACGTACGACGACGGCACGTGGGTAGCCCTCGTGTTCGAGGACGTGGTGGGCCGGCAGCCCCACGTCCCCTGGCGGAAGGGCGAGTTGAAGGCTGTCCTGGACGCGGTGGGGGAGCTGAGCCGTACGCTCACGCCCGCACCCATCGCCGCGCAGCCCCTCGTGGAGAGCCTGACGGGCAACTTCCGGGGCTGGCAGCGGATGATCGACCAGGGGGACACGGGCGAGGGGCTCGACCCGTGGGCCGTACGTCAGCTGCCCCGGCTCGCCGAACTCGCCGCCCGCTGGGCCGACTCCGCCGTCGGGGACACCCTCGCCCACTGCGACCTGCGGGCCGACAACATGCTGCTGACGGCGGACGGCCGGGTCGTCTTCGTCGACTGGCCGCACGCCCGCAGCGGGGCCGCGCCCTGGTTCGACCTCCTGTTGCTGCTGCCCTGCGTCAGGGCCCAGGGCGGACCCGACCCCGAGACGGTGTTCACGGCCCACCCCTTGGGGCGGGACGCCGACCCGGACGGTGTCACCGCCACCCTGGCCGCCTTCGCGGGCTTCCTGACGGAGAACTCCCGCCGGCCACCGGTCCCCGGCATCCCGACCCTGCGCCCCTTCCAGCGCGCCCAGGGCGACGCGGCACTGGAATGGCTGAGGACGCGGATCGGGTAGGGGGTCCGGCGCGGGGGAGGGCCGGAACGCAGAACGGGGCCCACCGGGGAAGGGGTGCGCCCCGCTCCGTGGCTCGGACAGGAGGCTCGGCCCCCGTCGCGGCCCGGCGGACGGCCCGGCTCAGGACCCGGCCGGAACCCGGCAGGACGCCGCCTCCGTGAGGGCCCGCATCACCCGTACGTCCTCGCCCATCTCGGGGTGCCACTGGATGCCCAGGACCCAGGCGGGGTCGGGCAGTTCGATGGCCTCGACCGTGCCGTCGGAGGCGTGGGCCGAGGCCAGCAGGCCGGCGCCGAGCCGGTCGACCGCCTGGTGGTGGTAGGTCGGTACGTCGGTCTCCTCGGCGGTGATGTCCGCGTACCGGGTGCCGGGGACGGGCTTCACGGGATGGCGGCCGAAGACGCCGACCTCGACGACGTGGTCGTCGAGGTGCTGGACCAGCGTGCCGCCGAGGGCGACGTTCAGGAGCTGCATACCGCGGCAGATGCCGAGCAGCGGCGTGCCGATGTCCAGCGCCGCCCGGATCAGTGCCAGCTCCCACGCGTCGCGCTCGGGCGCGGGCGGGCCGCAGCGGGGGGAGCGCGCGGCGCCGTAGAGGGCGGGGTCCACGTC
>NZ_LRTR01000484.1 GCF_001550375.1 Streptomyces europaeiscabiei
GTCGTTCGGCGGCAGCATCGCGGCGACGCCGCCCGCCGCCTGCACGAGCCGGGGGTAGCCGACCGGCAGCAGGGCCGCCTCCAGCTCCCAGACGCCCCAGCGCGCGCCGGACTCCAGATACGTACTCACACCGATCAGCGGCCTGGTCACGCGTGCTCCCTACTCATGGAACCGGTGGAACTGGTGGAACTGGTGGAACCCATGGAACGGAATGATCTGTTCCGTGCCGGTTCCACACGTGTGGCCCGGCGTGATCAGTCCCGGGCCAACTCTGCCTCGGCGGCGGCGAGCGCGGCGAATTCCTCCTCCGGCGCCTTCGCCACCAGGTGCTTACGGCTGTAGAGCCCGAAGTACGCCGCCGCGACCGCGTACACGACGAGCGCGATGACCGCGGCCGTCACGTCCACCAGGAAGGTCGCCACCAGCGCCGAGCACGCGAGGACGAGGGCGACCGAGGAGGTCAGGATCCCGCCCGGCGTGCGGTACGGCCGCTCCAGCTCCGGCTCCCGGCGGCGCAGGACGATGTGCGACAGGGACATCAGCGCGTAGCTGATCGTGGCGCCGAAGACGGCCATGTTCAGCATCCGGCCGCCGTCGCCGGTGAAGGCGGCCAGCGCGAAACCGATCGTGCCCGGCACCAGCAGGCCCAGGTAGGGGGCCTTGCGGTTGCTGGTGAGGGACAGGACCCGGGGGAGGTAGCCGGCCCGGGAGAGGGCGAACAGCTGCCGGGAGCCCGCGTAGATCAGGGAGAAGAACGACGCGACGAGCCCGGCCAGCCCGGCGTAGTTCACGAACAGGCTGAGCGGTGTCGCCTTCCCGTCCGGCTGGAGCGCCTCGACCAGCGGGTTGCCGGCCGCCTGTATGGCGTTCGAGCCGCGCGCCCCGGCCGCGGCGAAGAAGGTGATCACCGCCAGCACCACGAGGACGCCCATCGACCAGCGGATCGCCTTCGGCAGCGCGCGGGCCGGGTCCTTGGTCTCCTCGGCGGCCAGCGGCACACCCTCGACGCCCAGGAAGAACCACATGCCGAACGGGAACGCCGCCCAGATGCCGAGCAACCCCATGGGCAGCCACGAACTGGCGCCGAACGCGGCGGAGTCGACGGGGATGTCGTCGAGCGAGGACACACTGAAGTCGGGCAGCGCCCCCAGGGCGAACACGATCAGGGCGAAGACCGCGAAGCCGGTGACGATGAAGGTGGCGATCAGGGCCTCGCCGACACCCCACAGGTGGATGCCGATGAAGAACGCGAAGCAGAACAGATAGACCGGCCAGCTCGACGTCAGGCCGAAGAGGCCCAGGGACTCGACGTAGTCGCCGATGAAGATCACGATCGCTGCGGGGGCAAGCACGTACTCGATCAGGATCGCCGTGCCGGTCAGGAAGCCGCCCCACGGGCCGAGCGCCCGGCGTGCGAAGCCGTAGCCGCCGCCCGCCGTGGGCAGGATCGCGGACAGTTCGGCGAGGGCGAAGACCATGCAGGCGTACATGGTGCCCATGAGCACCGTGGCGATCGCCAGACCGCCGAAACCGCCCTCCGCCAGGCCGAGGTTCCAGCCGGAGAAGTCGCCGGAGACGACATAGGCGACGCCGAGGCCGGTCAGCAGTACCCAGCCGGCGCTGCCCCGGCGGAGCGTTCGGCGCTCCAGGTAGTCGTCCGCCGCATCGGCGGTGTCCGTGTCTTTCAGGGACATGGCGCACTCTCCCCACTCAAAGGAATGGATCCATACCTTTGTGGGGTGGGTGGCCGAAAAGCAATACCCCTGCGTTAAGCGAGCGTAAATCCGTACTCATTCGGGATGTTCCTTCGAGTGTGCGGCTCACCCGAGGAAGCCGCGCAGCAGGGCCGCCGTACCGGAGCAGTGCTCCCGCATGATCTCCCGCGCGGCCTCGGCGTCCTCGTCGAGAACGGCCTCCACCAGGGCCGCGTGCTGCTGCTGGGAGTGCTCCAGGTTCCGCACCAGCAGCGGGATGCAGTCGAGGAGGTCGTTGACCCCGGCGCGGACGGCCGCGTACTGGCCGGCGAGCGACGGGGAGCCGGACAGCTCGGCGAGGGTGAGGTGCAGGAGGGTGTCCAGGCGGCGGTACTCCGTGAGCGGCGCGTTGTGCGTACGGGCCAGGGCCGCACGCAGCCTTTCGACCTCTTCGCCGGTCAGGCCGTGTGCCGCGCACAATCCCGCCGCGCCCACCTCCAGCACCTCGCGAAAGCGCAGGGTGTCCTCGACGTCGATGCCCTTCAGGCGGCGGCGCAGCTCGTCCTCGCCCGGGGTGTCGACGCGCGGCAGTACGAACGTCCCTCCGTAGCGCCCGCGCCGGGCCTCGATCAGCCCCTGGTCCTGCAGCACCTTCAGCACCTCGCGCAGCGTCACCCGGCTGATCCCGAGCCGCTCGGCCAACTCGCGTTCCGCCGGCAGCCGTTCGCCGCCCGGCACCAGGCCGAGCCGGACGACCTGCATGATCTGCTCCAGCGCCTCCTCGAAGCCGTTGCCCGCCCGCACCGGCCGCAGTACGGACGCCAGCCGGTCGTCGGCCCAGGGAGTGCCCGGTTCCGCCCCTGTCTGCGACATGTGGCCGTTGCCCCTTCCCAACTAATGGTTACGGGTAATACCTTATGGCTCCCGGATGGCTGAATGCCTCCGGGGTGGCCGAAGAAGCTTCTAGGAGGCTTTCCCGTGGCAGACCGCACACCCCCGCTCACCGTCGAGGAACTCCACGCCCTCGTCGCGGGCGGTGAGATCGACACTGTCGTCCTGGCCTTCCCCGACATGCAAGGGCGCCTCCAGGGCAAGAGGTTCGCCGCGCGCTTCTTCCTCGACGACGTGCTCGCCCACGGCACCGAGGGCTGCAACTACCTGCTCGCCGTCGACACCGAGATGAACACCGTCGACGGCTACACGATGTCCTCCTGGGACCGCGGCTACGGCGACTTCGCCATGCACCCGGACCTCAGCACCCTGCGCCGGGTGCCCTGGAACGAGGGCACGGCGATGCTGATCGCCGACCTCGCCTGGAACGACGGCTCACCGGTCGTCGCCGCGCCCCGCCAGATCCTGCGCCGCCAGCTGGAGCGCCTCGCCGAACTGGGCTACACCGCCAACGTGGGCACCGAGCTGGAGTTCATCGTCTTCAAGGACACCTACGAGCAGGCGTGGGACGCCGGTTACAAGGGTCTGACCCCGGCGAACCAGTACAACATCGACTACTCGGTCCTCGGCACGGGGCGCATCGAGCCCCTGCTGCGCCGGATCCGCAACGACATGGAGGCCGCCGGGCTGACCGTCGAGTCCGCCAAGGGCGAGTGCAACCCCGGCCAGCACGAGATCGTCTTCAAGTACGACGAGGCGCTGGTCACCTGCGACCAGCACGCGGTCTACAAGACCGGCGCCAAGGAGATCGCCTCGCAGGAGGGCGTCTCGCTCACCTTCATGGCGAAGTTCAACGAGCGCGAGGGCAACTCCTGCCACATCCACCTGTCCCTGGCGGACGCCGACGGCACCAACGTGATGGCCGACGGCCACGACATGTCGCCGGTCATGCGCCACTTCCTCGCCGGACAGCTCGCCGCGCTCCGCGACTTCTCGCTGCTCTACGCGCCCAACATCAACTCCTACAAGCGGTTCCAGCCGGGCTCCTTCGCGCCGACCGCCGTGGCCTGGGGATACGACAACCGGACCTGTGCGCTGCGGGTCGTCGGCCACGGCCGCTCGATGCGCTTCGAGAACCGCCTCCCCGGCGGTGACGTCAACCCGCACCTCGCCGTCGCCGGGCTGATCGCGGCCGGGCTGTACGGCGTCGAGCAGAAGCTCGAACTGCCGGAGGTCTGCACCGGGAACGCGTACGCCGCCGGGTACGACCAGGTACCGACCACCCTGCGCGAGGCCGCCGAGCTGTGGGAGAAGAGCCCCATCGCCAAGGCCGCGTTCGGCGACGAGGTCGTCGCGCACTACAGCAACATGGCCCGCGTCGAGCTGGCCGCCTTCGACGCCGCCGTGACCGACTGGGAGCTGCGCCGTTCCTTCGAACGTCTGTGACTCACCGAAGTCCGTGAGTCACCGAAGTCGGTGACTCACCGAGGTCGGTGACTCATCGAGGTCCGTGATGCATCGAGGTTCGTGATGCACCGAGGTCCGTGATGCACCGAGCACGTCCGTGACGCACCCGCTGTGAGAGGTCCTGTCTTGTCCGAGCAGTCCCAGCAGTACGAGCAGCAGCTCCAGGTACTGAACCCCGCCACCGAGGAGGTCGTCGCCTCGGTTCCGGCCGCCGGCGCGGCGGACGTCGACGCGGCCGTGGCCCTGGCGACCGGGGTCCA
>NZ_LRTR01000485.1 GCF_001550375.1 Streptomyces europaeiscabiei
GTGGGCCGCCACGGCCCCCGCCGACCGTGCCCGGCTGCTGCGCCGCTTCGCCGCGACCGTGGACGAGCACCTGGAGGAGCTGGCGCTGCTGGAGGTCCGGGAGGCCGGGCACACCATCGGCAACGCCCGCTGGGAGGCCGGCAACGTCCGGGACCTGCTCGACTACGCGGCGGGCGGCGTGGAGCGGCTCACCGGCCGCCAGATCCCGGTGGCCGGCGGTCTCAACGTCACCCTCCTCGAACCGCTCGGCGTCGTCGGGGTCATCGCCCCCTGGAACTTCCCGATGCCCATCGCGGCGTGGGGCGTCGCCCCCGCGCTCGCGGCCGGCAACGCGGTGATCCTCAAGCCCGCCGAGACGACGCCGCTCACCGCGCTCCGCCTCGCCGAGCTGGCCCGCGAGGCCGGGCTTCCCGAGGGCCTGTTCCAGGTGCTGCCCGGCCACGGCCGCGTCACCGGCAACGCCCTCGTCGAACACCCCGGCGTAGCGAAGATCGTCTTCACCGGGTCGACGGCCGTGGGCAAACAGGTGCTGGCCAAGGGCTCTGCGCTGCTCAAGCGCGTCACCCTCGAACTCGGCGGCAAGAGCCCCAACATCGTCTTCGCCGACTCGGACCTCGAAGCCGCCGCCGCGGCCACCCCCATGTCGTTCCTCGACAACTCCGGCCAGGACTGCTGCGCCCGCACCCGCATCCTCGTCCAGCGCTCCGTCCACGACCGCTTCCTCGACCTCCTGGCCCCCGGCATCGAGTCCGTCCGCGTCGGCGACCCGGCCGACGAGGCCACCCAGATGGGCCCGCTCATCTCCAGGGTCCAGCTGGACCGTGTCCGTTCGTACGTCGACCCGGACGCGCCCGGCATCCGCGGCAAGGCCCCCGAGGGCCCCGGCTTCTGGTTCCCGCCGACCGTCCTCATCGGCGTCGAGCCCGGCGCCCGCGTGGCCGCCGAGGAGGTCTTCGGCCCCGTCGCCGTCGTCGTCCCCTTCGAGGACGAGGCCGACGCGATCCGGCTCGCCAACGACACCCCGTACGGCCTCTCCGGCTCCATCTGGACCCGGGACGTCGGCCGCGCGCTGCGCGTCTCCCAGGCCGTCCGCGCGGGCAACCTGTCCGTCAACTCCCACTCCAGCGTCCGCTACTGGACCCCCTTCGGCGGCTTCAAGCAGTCCGGCATCGGCCGTGAACTCGGCCCGGACGCCCTGACCGCCTTCACCGAAACCAAGAACGTCTTCATCAGCACGGAGGGCCCCGCACAGTGACCTCAGAAAACATCTGCCGCCGCCTGGTCGGCCGCACCGCTGTCATCACCGGTGCCGGCAGCGGCATCGGCCTCGCCACCGCACGCCGGCTCGCCGCCGAGGGCGCGCATGTCGTCTGCGGCGACCTGGACGAGGCGCGCGGCAAGGCGGCCGCCGAGGAGGTCGGCGGGCTCTTCGTGAAGGTCGACGTCACGGACGCCGAGCAGGTCGAGGCGCTCTTCAGGACCGCGTACGACACCTACGGCAGCGTCGACATCGCGTTCAACAACGCGGGCATCTCGCCGCCCGACGACGACTCCATCCTGGAGACCGGCCTGGAGGCCTGGAAGCGGGTCCAGGAGGTCAACCTCACCTCCGTGTACCTGTGCTGCAAGGCGGCGATCCCCTACATGCGGCGCCAGGGCAAGGGCTCGATCATCAACACCGCGTCCTTCGTGGCCCGCATGGGCGCGGCGACCTCCCAGATCTCGTACACGGCCTCCAAGGGCGGTGTGCTCGCCATGTCGCGGGAGCTGGGCGTGCAGTTCGCGCGGGAGGGCATCCGCGTCAACGCGCTCTGCCCGGGTCCGGTCAACACCCCGCTGCTCCAGGAGCTGTTCGCGAAGGACCCGGAGCGCGCCGCGCGCCGCCTCGTGCACATCCCCGTCGGACGGTTCGCCGAGGCCACCGAGATCGCGGCCGCCGTCGCGTTCCTCGCCAGCGACGACTCGTCCTTCGTCAACGCCACCGACTTCCTGGTCGACGGCGGCATCTCGGGCGCGTACGTCACCCCGCTCTAGACCCTGCTCCAGGGCACCGGAGCACCGGCACGGCCGATGTGATTAAAGTGCCGGGATGAGCAGTTCGCCGCCCGGCTGGTACCGCGACCCGTCCTACCCGCTCACCGAACGCTGGTGGGACGGGACCGCGTGGACCGACCACCGGCGCCAGCCGGAGCAGCCCGTCCCGCCGGTGCTCCAGCCGCAGCCGCCCCCGCGCAGGGGCCCCGGACGCACCAAGGTCGTCGCGCTGGCCGCCGTCGGGGCCGTCCTGGTCGCCGGAGCGGTCACGGGCGGCGTCCTGCTGCTCGGCGGGGACGGCGACGGCGGCCGGGAGACGAGGACGGCGTCGACCTCCCCGACCTCCGACACCGACGGGAGCGACAGCCCGACCCCCACGAAGCCCGCCACCGCGACCCCCACCGGCGACCCGACCGCCGTCGCGGACGACCTCAACGGCATCACCTTTCCGATCCCCGACGGCTGGGAGGACGGCGACGGATCCGCCGAGGACGACGCGGTCCTGGTCACGGACGACGGCATCTACGACTGCCCCGGCGACAACGGTCTGTGCCGCAGGGGCACGGTCGTCTCGCGGACCGTCACCGGCAGCAGCGAGACATCCCCGAAGATCCTCGCCCAGCGCGACATCGAGGACGCGGCGAACGACGCGTACGACCGCGACGAACTGGACCGGCGCCCGTACAACGGCATCACCGGCCACGAGGTCGTCGCCTCCGGCTCGGTGGCCGTCGCGGGCCGCGCCGGCTACTACGTGCGCTGGCGCGTCACGACGGGGGCCGGACCCGGCGGCTACGTCCAGTCCCTAGTCTTCCCGTCCAGCAGCGGCTCCGAGGCCCCGGTGCTCGTCCGGTTCGCCCTCGACGCGGGCGACGACGGCCCGTCGGTGGGCGACATCGACGAGATCGTCGAGGGCATCCGACCGGTGGGCGACGCGAACGCGGACACGGGCGGGGGAGTGGGCAGCAGCCTCGGTCCGTCGTGAGCCCTCGCGGTGTGCGGATCCGGGAACCCGAGCGGGGCTCCCGGCTGCCGCCGGCCTACAGGAACGTGTGGCCCTCGCCGCGATACGTCGGCACGGCCGCCGTCACCTCGTCGCCCTCCACCAGGTGCAGTACGTCGAACCGCTCGCACAGCTCGCCGGCCTTGGCGTGCCGGAACCACACCTTGTCGCCGAGCAGCAGGTCGTCCGCGGGCGCGCCGAGCAGCGGGGTCTGCACCTCGCCGGGGCCCTCCTGCGGGTCGTACTTCAGCCCCTCGGGCAGATACGGCACCGGCAGCCGGTCGGGGCCGGGCGCGCCGGAGGCCGGATAGCCGCCGCCCAGCACGGTGACGACCCCGACGCCGGGGCGCCGTACGACGGGCATGGCGAACAGCGCGGCCGGACGCCCGCTGAACGACGTGTAGTTGTCGAAGAGCCGGGGCACGTAGAGCCCGGAACCGGCGCCGATCTCGGTGACCGAGTCCTCCGCCGCCGTGTGCTGCACACTGCCCGTGCCGCCGCCGTTCACGAACTCCAGGTCCGGCGCCACCCGCCGTACGGCGCGCACCACTTCGGCCCGCCGCGCGGCCAGCTCCTTCTTCGCGGTGGCCTGCATCAGCCGGATGGCACGGGAACGCAGCGGCCGCCCGGCCACCGAGTCCCCGACACCGGCGATGTGCCCCTCGTACGCCATGATCCCGACCAGCTTGAACCCCGGGCGCTCGGCGACGGCGCGGGCCATCTCGCCGACCTGCGCGGGGGAGTGCAACGGGGAGCGCAGGGCGCCGACGCGCACCCGTCCGCCGAGCAGCTTCAGCGAGGTGTCCAACTCCAGGCAGACGCGCACGACTTCGGTGCCGCCACGCCGGGAGTTGTCGATCAGCTGGAGCTGGGCGGGGTCGTCGACCATGACGGTCACGGCGGCGGCGAGCTTCGGGTCGCCCGCCAGTTCGGCGAAGGCCTCCTGGTCGGCCGACGGGTAGGCGAGGAGGACGTCCTCGAACCCGGAACGGGCCAGCCACAGGGACTCGGCGAGCGTGAACGACATGATGCCCTGGAAGCCATCCCGAGCCAGGACCCTCTCCAGGAGTGCCCGGCAGCGAACGGACTTGCTCGCGACGCGGATCGGCTTGCCGCCGGCCCTGCGGAGGAGGTCGTCGGCGTTCGCGTCGAAGGCGTCGAGGTCGACGATCGCCAGAGGGGCGTCGAGATGAGCTGTGGCCCGGTCGTACCGGGCCCGGTCGGCGGCGCGCGCAGTCATGCACGAAGCCTGCCAGACATGATTACCGCAGGGTAGGGGGACGTTCCGGGCAGAAGCCGCGGGTCGGCGGACTGGTTCCCGTTCGACCGGGGCCAGCCCGTAGAGTGACGCGCACGCAGGGACGGCCTCGACGGGGATGCGGATCCGCTGCCACGGGTATGGCTTGCCCGTGGTGTCGGCGGACCGTTGACGGGGCCGCTCCCGGGTATGCGTGACGACCGCTCCCCACGGGCGGTCGGACGCCCGGACGACCTCCGGGTCGGCGGACGAGGAAACGGGGGGTGCATGAGCACGGAAGCGCGTCGCGCCTCCATCCCCCCGCGCCCACCGGGTCCGCCCCGCCCGTCCATACCGCCGGACCACGACGCGTCGACCATGACCCCGGACGCCACGCCATCGAACACCGCGACACCGGGAGCCTTGCCGCGGCGGCCGTCGCGAGGGCCCGGGTCCGGCAGCGAGACGCCGGGGGCGTACGCGACCGCCCCGGACACGTGTCCGTCCGCCCCGGGTGCGCCCGGCTCGGCCCCTCCGTTCGGCTCCAGCCCGGCGGGAGGCCCCTCGGTTCCCCCGCCCCGCCCGGATCGCGCGCCCTCGGCCGGGAACGGTCCGACCGTGCCACGCCGCCCTCAGCGGCCACCGGTGGCGGGTGCGCCCGCGCGACCCAGCACGCCGCCTCGTCCGTCCTCGGCGCCTTCCCCGACTCCGGGCACGACCCGGGACGTACGCCGCCCGGGTACGGCCGACGCCCCGAACACCCCGGAGAACAGCCGGAGTTCCGCCGGTCAGGGCGGCCCCGCACGCGGCTCCGGTCAGGCGGCCGGGCAGAGCCCCGCACGTGGTTCGGGTGAGGCGGCGGCGGACGAGACTCCCCCGCGCGGCTCCGTCGTGGACGGTGGCACCGCCCCGCGCCGAGGCGAACACCCGCGCTTCTCCGACTTCCGGCGCACGGCGGGCCAGAACCCGGGCACCTCGGCCACCCCGCCGCCGCCCCCGGCCGCCTCCGCCCGCTTCCCGGACTCCCCCCCGGCGTCCTGGACCCGTTTCCTGAACGCTCCGCCGACGGCTCCGACCCGTTTCCCGGACGCCCCGCCCTCGGCGTCGGCCCGCTTCCCGGACGGCCCACCGGCCGCTCGTCGCCCGGACGACACGCCGCCTTCGGGCTCTGCCCGTTTCCCCGACACGCCGCCCCCCGCGCGCGACGCCGGACG
>NZ_LRTR01000486.1 GCF_001550375.1 Streptomyces europaeiscabiei
CGGCGTACGGGCGCCGCCCGGCCTTCGGATGCCGCACCGTCCTCGGATGCCCGGACCGCCGGCTCGGCCCCGCCCCTCGGCGACCGCTCGCCCCGGCCCACCGGTCCTGCCGGCTCTCCCGCCGACGGCGCACCACCTCGGACCTCGGGCCCTTCCAACGGCGGCCGCTCCACCCGTCCCTCCGGCTCCGCCCCCGACGGCACGACCACCCGCCCGGCCGGACAGCCCCCGACACCGGCGCCCCGTAACGGCGTACCGGCTTCCGGTGGTTCCGTTCCACCCCCGGCCTCGCCCCTCCGTCGCCCCCTGCCCGAAGAGACGGGTCCCGAGGGGACGCCCCGGCCACGGCCCATCACGCCCGAGCGTCCCGGTGGCTGGCAGCCGCCGACGGGTTCGTCCCGGCGGTCCGCCGAAGCGCTCGACGGAGTCCTCGGGGCATCTCCCGGGCGGCCCTTCGTGTCGTTCGCCCAGCCGGACACGTCGCCGTGGACACCGCCCGAGCCGTACGACGGGCGGCGCAAGCCGCGGCCCACCAAGGCGAGGGCGGCGGCCGTGGCCGCGTGCGTGGTACTCGGCGTCGGGCTCATCGGCGGCGCGGCGGCCGGGAGTTGGCTCACGGGGGACTCCGGGGCGGACGGCACCCGCGACACCTTCGCGGTGGCCGGGCAGCTCTGGCACGGCGTACCCGTCGACGAGCTGTTCCCGCCCACCGTGCAGGGCGAGGGCGCCGGACCGGGCGGTACCGACCGCACCTGGACCCGGGTCGCCGTCGCGCGCGACAGCGGTTGCGCGGACGCCTTCGACCCGCTGCTGCGCAAGGCCCTCGCCCCCGTCGGCTGTCTGCGACTGCTGCGCGCCACCTACACCGACGCGACCCACAGCAGCGTCACCACCGTCGGCCTGATGTTCACCAGGGCCGACGCCGCCGCCATGGCCGCGCTCAGGAACCGCTTCGCGAAGGACGGCCTCGACCGTCGCACCGACCTGATGCCCCGGGCGTACGCCGCCGAGGACACCGTCGCCGCCGGCTTCGGCGACGGTCAGCGGGCCTCCTGGACGATCTCCGTCCTCACCGACGTCCCCGTGGTCGTCTACGCCGTCTCGGGGTTCGCCGACGGCCGCACCGTCACCCAGCCGCAGCCGGCCGCGGACGCGATGAAGTCCGGCGCCACCACCGCCCCCGCCCAGTCCGGCCTCGGCCACGAGGCGCAGGGCCTCGCCGACCGCATCGAACGCGGCCTGCGCAGGACCGCCGCGTCCGCCACGGAGCAGCCTTCATGAAAGCCGACGAACCCGCGGCCATCGCAAGAGTCGCGAAAGCCGGCCGACGGCACCGGCGCGTCCCGCGCCTCGGTCTGCTCGGCGTCCCCCTCGCCGCCTCCCTGGCCCTCCTGCCCTCCACCGCCGCGCACGCCGACGGCATCCGGGACCAGCAGTGGGCGCTGGGAGCGATGCACGCGCAGGAGGCGTGGCGTACGACCAAGGGCGCCGGTATCACCGTCGCGGTGCTCGACACGGGCGTCGACGACGAGCACCCGGACCTGGCCGGCAACGTCCTGCCGACGAAGGACATGGTCGGCTTCGGGGCCTCGCGCGGCGACCGCTCCTGGGCCCGGCACGGCACCGCGATGGCCGGGATCATCGCCGGACACGGACACGGCGTGAACGACGCCGACGGCGTCCTCGGTGTCGCCCCCGAGGCGAAGATCCTCCCTGTCCGCGTCATCCTCGAAGACGGCGACTCGGCCCGCTCCAAGGCCCGCAGCACCCGCGGCAACGCCCTCGCCGAGGGCATCCGCTGGGCCGCCGACCAGGGCGTCGACGTCATCAACCTCTCCCTCGGCGACGACTCCGAGTCCGCCCACCCGGAACCCTCCGAGGACGCCGCGGTCCAGTACGCCCTGCGGAAGGGCTCGATCGTCGTCGCCTCGGCCGGCAACGGCGGCGCGAAGGGCGACCACATCTCGTACCCGGCGGCCTACCCGGGCGTGATCGCGGTGACCGCCGTCGACGAGGACGGCGACCGCGCGCCGTTCTCCACCCGCCGCTGGTACGCCACCGTCAGCGCCCCCGGCGTCGACGTCGTCATCGCCGACCCCGACCGCAAGTACTACGAGGGCTGGGGCACCAGCGCCGCCGCGGCCTTCGTCTCCGGCGCCGCCGCACTCATCAAGGCGGCCCACCCGAGCCTGACCCCAGCCCAGGTCAAACGCCTCCTGGAGGGCACCGCCCGCGAAGCCCCCGTCGGTGGTCGGGACGACTCCCGGGGCTTCGGCTTCGTCGACCCTGCGGCCGCCATCGAGGAAGGCGGCAAGCTCACGTCCGACGACCTCAAGACCGCGTCGTACGGCGGCAAGTACTTCGGCTCCGGTCCGGACCCGGTCGAGGAGGAGGATCCGACCGCCGGCTGGGCCGCCCCCGCCGCGGGCGGACTCGGCGTGGTCCTGCTGGTCACCGCGGTGATGGTCTGGCGCGGACGCGGTCGCGGCCGACCCGACGAGTACGTCATCTGAAGCCGGCGACTACGAGCCGGTGGCCACGCCCGCCGTGACCGGCGCGTCCGCCGGAGCCACGTCGTCGGCCGGTTCCGCCGTGTCCCCGAACACCGAGACGGCCGCCCGCGCCGCCGCCTCGACCAGCGACATCCCCTTCGCCTTCGTCGTGTTGCCGTGCGACACCACCGCGACCAGGTACTCCCGCCCGTCCACCGCGACCCGGCCGACGCTGTTGATGTCCCACAGCCCGGTGGCGGTACGCGGCAACCACCCGTTCTTCAGCGCGAATCCGGACCCCGAGGCCCCGCCCGACGCCGCCGCCGAGACGCCCCAGTCCTGCCCCTGCGCGATCCGGCCCATCAGTTCCTGTACGTACCCCCGCGAGGCCTCGCTCAGCTCGGACGTGTCGTCGCCCCCGAACACCTGCTGGAGCAGGGCGAGTTGATCGGCCGCCGTGGTCTGCGTGAGTCCCCAGTACAGACCGTCGCCGCCCTCGGTGTCCGTCAGGCCGAACCGTTCGTTCGCGGCGTCCAGACCGTCCGCCTGCCCGATGGCCTTCCACAGGGCCGTCGCGGAGGCGTTGTCGCTGTCACGGATCATCGCGGAGGCGTACGTCCTCTCCTGCGCGGTGAGCTGCCGGTCCGCGTCCTGCGCCTGGAGCAGCAGCGCCGCCAGGATGTCCGTCTTCACGATGCTGGCGGTGTCGAACCGCGCCTTCCCGTACCCGGCCGAGTCCCCGGACGCCACGTCGAGCACGGCCACGGACATGGCCGCCCCGTCCTCGACGTTCACGTCCGCCAGGGCCGCCGCGAGCAGCGCGTCGTGGTCCACCTCGGGCGCCGCCACAGGTTCCACCGAAGCCTCCTCAGCGACCACGTCCGCGCCCGGCACCGTGGAGGCGGAGGCCGAGGGCGATACCGACGATGACGCCGACGACGATACGACGGAGCTCCCCCCGTCCTGCGCCTGGGCCCTCATGCACACCGACCCGGCGGCCGTGCCGCCCACGAGGACGAGGGTGGCGAGCACGATGCGGACGAGCGGACGGCGCCCGGACGGACGGCGCCCGGACGGACGGCGCCCGGACGGACGGCGCCCGGACGGACGGGCGCGGCGGCGGGCTCTTGATGAGGGCATGCCGTGATGGTTCTGCGCCGCGCTGTGCGCCTGGTTAGGCGAGTGTTAGATCCTTGTCAGGGATCGCTGAGAAAACCGTGAGTGATGTGACCATCACGTTTCCGGCCTGCCGAACGCCCTGGAGACTTCCCCCGATAGGGTCGACGACCGTGGCGAACAAGAACATTCCCGACCCCGGCTTCTCCGACGACGACGGCTCCGCCGACCCCCGGCTGAGCGCCGCGCTCGCCGCCTGGGCCGCGGACCGGACCGCCGTGGGCCCCGTCCTCGAAGCCCTCAAGGACGCCCGGCTGCTCGTGCCCGTCGTGGCCGTGCTCGGGGAGGTCGAGGTCGACGAGAACGGGCTGCGCCGCGAGAAGACCAGCGACATGGCCGTCCCCACCCTGAAGGCAGGCGGCCGCACCGCCCTGCCCGCCTTCACCTCCACCGACTCCCTCGCCCGCTGGGACCCCGCCGCCCGCCCCGTCGCCGTGCCCCTGCACCAGGCCCTGCAGGCCGCCGCGCACGAGAGGGCCGACACGATCGTCCTCGACCTCGCGGGCCCCGTCCCCCATGAGCTGACCGGCCCCGCCCTGCTCGCGCTCGCCGAGGGACGCACCACCACCGACCCGCTCGCCGACCCCGCCGTCCTCGACGCCGTACGCTCCGCCGTCGCCGCCGAACCGGCCGTGCTCCGTGCCCACCTCGGCCCCGGACAGGCC
>NZ_LRTR01000487.1 GCF_001550375.1 Streptomyces europaeiscabiei
CGGTCCGTGGCGGGCCGCCTCGCCGCCGACGAGACACTGCGGGCCCGCCTGGTACGCGGCCTCGACCTGGCACTGCTGCCGGCCGGGGCGACGCCACCGGGCGAGCCCTTGTACGTGCGCCGGTGAGAGCGCGCGGATCGGTGAAAGGTGAACGCGCGATCCACGGCCCCGCCGGTGTCCTGGTGCCCCTGCCCTAGCCGTAGACCGGGCCCGTGTACTTCTCGCCCGGACCCTGACCCGGCTCGTCCGGCACGAGCGACGCCTCGCGGAACGCCAGCTGCAGCGACTTCAGGCCGTCGCGCAGCGGGGCCGCGTGGAAGGAGCTGATCTCGGTGGTGGACGCGTCCAGCAGACCGGCGAGGGCGGTGACCAGCTTGCGGGCCTCGTCCAGGTCCTTGTACTTGTCTCCCTCCTCCGTCAGACCGAGCTTCACCGCGGCGGCACTCATCAGGTTGACGGCGACCGTCACGATCACCTCGACCGCGGGGACCTCGGCGATGTCGCGGGTCATGGAGTCGAAGTCGGGGTTCTCAGGAGGGGTCTCACTCATGCCCCACACGATAGGCCCCGGCCCGTACACCCCGACCTGCGGGAGCCCGTCGCCCCCGATTGGCACGCCAGGTTTCAACCCGGTATGGTGGTCTCAACGACCGGCTGGACACCTGTGTGTCCGGCCCGCAAGTGGAGGCTCCGCACTCCCACCTGACTGTCCTCCGGGACGGCAGGTCACCCGGTCAGACGGCCCCCACCGTTCCGTACGGACGGTGGAGTCGTCCGAGTTTGCGCCCCGCGGCACACCCGCGGCGGTGCTCCGGCAGTACATGGAGCCCCGCCTGTGTCCCGTCCGGGGCATTTTTCATGGCTCCTGACGGTTGGTCTCTATGTCAACCAGACATAACACGGCGGTCCGCCAGACCGGCGTGTGGTGCTACCGAGGAGGATCCATCAGCACCGAGCCCCGCATCAACGACCGGATTCGCGTTCCCGAAGTGCGGCTTGTCGGTCCCAGTGGCGAGCAGGTCGGGATTGTTCCGCTTGCCAAAGCCCTGGAGCTTGCGCAGGAGTACGACCTCGACCTGGTCGAGGTGGCGGCGAGTGCGCGTCCCCCGGTCTGCAAGCTCATGGACTACGGGAAGTTCAAGTACGAGTCGGCCATGAAGGCCCGTGAGGCGCGCAAGAACCAGGCGCACACGGTCATCAAGGAAATGAAGCTCCGGCCGAAGATCGACCCGCACGACTACGACACCAAAAAGGGTCACGTCGTCCGGTTCCTCAAGCAGGGCGACAAGGTCAAGATCACGATCATGTTCCGTGGTCGCGAGCAGTCCCGGCCCGAGCTGGGCTACCGACTGCTGCAGCGGCTCGCAACGGACGTCGAGGATCTCGGGTTCATCGAGTCGAACCCGAAGCAGGACGGCCGAAACATGATCATGGTTCTCGGTCCGCACAAGAAGAAGACCGAGGCGATGGCCGAGGCCCGGCAGGCGCAGGAAGCCCGCAAGGCGGAAGCGAAGGCCAACCCCGGCAAGTCGCAGAACGCCGCCGAGAGCGAGTTCGCCGACGCCGAGGACACCGACGTCGAGGACACCGACGTGGAGCACGTCGAGGCCGAGGCGCCTGCCGAGGCGCCTGCCGAGGCGTAAGTCCCCGGGACGCGAGTCCGGGGGAAGCCCTGGACGCCGTCCAGGGTGTCAACCGTAGAAATGACGTTCCGCTGTGCCCGGTTTCGCGACCGGGCACCGGAACGCCACTGACGAGGAGAGAACGGCGCTATGCCGAAGAACAAGTCGCACAGCGGTGCCAGCAAGCGCTTCAAGATCACCGGCTCCGGCAAGGTGCTCCGTGAGCGCGCCGGCAAGCGCCACCTGCTCGAGCACAAGTCGTCCCGCGTGACGCGTCGCCTCACCGGCAACGCCGAGATGGCCCCGGGCGACGCCGCGAAGATCAAGAAGCTTCTCGGCAAGTGACGCGACGGCGCCTGATCAACCGATCCAAGCGCGCCGTACGTACGTCAGGACCGGGACCCAATCGATTTCGGGTCGTGTGAGGACAACCACGGCCCCGCTACAAGGAGTCAAAAAGTGGCACGCGTCAAGCGGGCAGTAAACGCCCACAAGAAGCGCCGGGCGATCCTCGAAGCCGCCTCCGGCTACCGCGGTCAGCGTTCGCGCCTGTACCGCAAGGCCAAGGAGCAGGTCACCCACTCGCTGGTCTACAACTACAACGACCGCAAGAAGCGCAAGGGCGACTTCCGTCAGCTGTGGATCCAGCGCATCAACGCTGCGGCCCGCCAGAACGGCATGACGTACAACCGCCTCATCCAGGGTCTGAAGGCCGCCAACGTCGAGGTGGACCGCAAGATCCTCGCCGAGCTGGCCGTCAACGACGCCACGGCTTTCGCCGCGCTGGTCGAGGTCGCGCAGAAGGCGCTGCCGGCGGACGTGAACGCGCCCAAGGCAGCGTGACGCTCGCGCCGGCTTGAGCCGCGTGTTGTTGTGCCCCGGACCCGCAGGTGCTCGCCGCCTGCGGGTCCGAGTGTTTTGGGTGCGTTATCGGGGGCGGTTGCGGGTGCGTGGGGCGTCTCGCGCAGTTCCCCGCGCCCCTGAAAGACCAGGCCCCTGCGCGAGACGCCCCACGCACCCGCAGTCGCCGAACGCACCGCAGGCCCCGAGTTCTCAGGCGTCCAGCCCACCCACCCACCCGATCCAAAAGGTGACCCATGCCCCCCGCCCCCGAGTTGATCTCCCCCCGCTCCGCCCGCGTGTCCGCCGCGCGGCGGCTCGCGAAGCGGAACTTCCGGGGGAAGGACCGCCTGTTCCTGGCGGAGGGGCCGCAGGCCGTGCGGGAGGCCGCCGGGCACGCGGACACACTGGTCGAGCTGTTCGCCACGGTCGAGGCCGCGGAGCGGTACGCCGACATCGTCGGAGAGGCCCGCGAGGCCGGAGCCCGCGTCCACCTCGCCGACGAGGCGGTCATCGCCGACATCTCCACCACCGTCACGCCGCAGGGCCTCGTCGGGATCTGCCGGTTCCTCGACACCCCCTTCGAGGAGATCCTGAGGAGCCGCCCCAAGCTCGTCGCCGTGCTCGCCCACGTCCGCGACCCCGGCAACGCCGGCACCGTACTGCGCTGCGCCGACGCCGCCGGGGCGGAGGCGGTCGTCCTCACCGACGCGTCCGTGGACCTCTACAACCCCAAGGCCGTGCGCGCCTCCGTCGGATCGCTGTTCCACCTGCCCGTCGCCGTCGGTGTGCCCGTCGAGGAGGCCGTGGCGGGGCTCAAGGACGCCGGGGTGCGCATTCTCGCCGCCGACGGGGCGGGGCAGGACGACCTCGACGACGAGCTGGACAAAGGCACCATGGGCGGGCCCACGGCGTGGGTGTTCGGGAACGAGGCGTGGGGGCTGCCCGAGGAGACGCGGGAGCTGGCCGACGCCGTCGTACGCGTACCGATCCACGGAAAGGCGGAAAGCCTGAACCTGGCGACCGCCGCCGCCGTATGTCTCTACGCGTCCGCACGTGCACAGCGCGCCTTCGGAGGGTGCCGGACCGTCACGCCCAGCTAGTAGGGTGACGGGCTCGGGGGCCCACTGCACAACGCGAGAGGTGGGGTACGGGGATGAGGGTCGGCACGAGCAGCACCCGGAGGGCACTGGACGTGCTCGCCACATCGGCGGCCCGGCACGATGATCTCGCCGAGCTCGGCATCGCCCCCGACGACCTTCCCGACGGACTGGTCGTGGCCGACGAGAACGGCCGGGTGATCTGCTTCAACGCCGCCGCCGCCCGGATCACCGCCACCCCCGCCGCCGACGCCCTCGGCCGCCCCCTGGAATGGGCCCTCCCCTTAGAAGACCTCGAAGGCCGCCGCTGGTGGCAGCTGACCGACCCGTACGGAGGACTCGCCATCCGGGTCGGACAGCCCGAGCGGAACCTGCTCCTGCCCGGGGCGCGCGAGATCCTCGTGTCGGCCCGCTACATCCGGACGGAGCCGAAGGGCCCCGTCCGCCGGGTCGTCGTCTCCCTGCGCGACACCGAGGCCCGGCGCCGTACCGAGCGCAGCCACGCCGAACTGATCGCCACCGTGGCCCATGAGCTGCGGTCGCCGCTGACGTCGGTCAAGGGGTTCACCGCGACGCTGCTCGCCAAGTGGGAGCGGTTCACGGACGACCAGAAGAAGCTGATGCTGGAGACCGTGGACGCCGACGCCAACCGGGTCACGCGGCTCATCGCCGAGCTGTTGGACATCTCGCGGATCGACTCCGGGCGGCTCGAACTGCGGAGGCAGCCCGTCGACATAGGCGCGGCCGTCGGACGGCACATCCAGGCGTACGTCGCCGCGGGGCAGCCCGCCGACCGGTTCCTGCTGCGGATCGAGCAGCCGTTGCCCGACCTGTGGGCCGACCCGGACAAGATCGACCAGGTGCTGAGCAACCTGCTGGAAAATGCGGTGCGGCACGGCGAGGGAACCGTCACGATTGACGTCACGCCCACGGCGTCCCCCCGCGAGGGGGAGGACACCGGTACGTCGGTCACGGTGAGCGACGAGGGCAGTGGCATCCCGGAGGAGTCCATGAACCGCGTCTTCACCCGCTTCTGGCGGGGCAGCAAGCGCGGCGGCACCGGCCTCGGGCTGTACATCGTCAAGGGCATCGTCGAAGCCCACGGCGGCACCATCACGGTCGGACGCGCCCCCGTCGGCGGCGCCGAGTTCCGATTTACGTTGCCCGTGAGCGCTCCGGCCTACCTGGCCTGAGCAGCCTGCGGGCGCATGCGTACACCTCCACCCCGTTAGACTCGGCCTTTGGCACCTTTGTGTCCCAAAAACCGTGACGATCTGTCCACGAGTCGGTACGGGGACCATCCGCCAGCCAATCGGAAGCACGGGAAGAGATGTCGGCACCGAATAAGTCGTACGACCCTGTAGAGGTCGAGGCCTTGAAACCGGAAGAGATCGAGCGCATGCGGGACGAGGCGCTCGCCGCCTTCGCCGCCGCGGACTCCCTCGACGCGCTCCAGGAGGCCAAGGTCGCCCACACCGGCGGCACCTCGCCGCTGGCCCTCGCCAACCGCGAGATCGGCGCCCTGCCCCCGCAGGCCAAGGCCGCGGCCGGAAAGCTCGTCGGCCAGGCACGGGGCGCGGTGAACAAGGCGCTCGCCGGCCGTCAGGTCGAGCTGGAGGCCGAGCGCGACGCGCGGGTGCTGGTCGAGGAGGCGGTGGACGTCACGCTGCCCTACGACCGCGTACCGGCCGGCGCCCGCCACCCGCTCACCACCCTCTCGGAGCGCATCGAGGACGTCTTCGTGGCCATGGGCTACGAGGTCGCCGAGGGCCCTCAGGTCGAGGCCGAGTGGTTCAACTTCGACGCCCTCAACATCGGCCCGGACCACCCGGCCCGCGGTGAGGCCGACACCTTCTTCGTGCAGGGCCCCGAGGGCGGCACGGAGTCCGGCGTCGTGCTGCGCACCCACACCTCGCCCGTGCAGATCCGCTCCCTGCTCGACCGCGAGCTGCCGGTGTACGTGATCTGCCCCGGCGTCGTCTACCGCACCGACGAGCTGGACGCCACGCACACCCCGGTCTTCCGCCAGGTCGAGCTGCTGGCCGTCGACGAGGGCCTCACCATGGCCGACCTCAAGGGCACGATGGACCACATGGTCCAGGCGCTGTTCGGCGAGGGCATGAAGACCCGGCTGCGGCCGAACTTCTTCCCGTTCACCGAGCCGTCCGCCGAGATGGACATGGTGTGCTATGTCTGCCGCGGCGAGTCCGTCGGCAACCCCGACCGCCCCTGCCGCACCTGCTCCAGCGAGGGCTGGATCGAGCTCGGCGGCTGCGGCATGGTCAACCCCAAGGTGCTCACCGCCTGCGGCGTCGACCCCGAGAAGTACAGCGGATTCGCCTTCGGGTTCGGCATCGAGCGGATGCTGATGTTCCGCCACAACGTCGAAGACATGCGAGACATGGTCGAGGGTGACGTCCGGTTCACCCGGCCGTTCGGGATGGAGATCTGATGCGGGTCCCGCTTTCCTGGCTGCGGGAGTACGTCGACCTGCCGGCCACCCAGACCGGCCGTGACGTCCAGGCCAGGCTCATCTCCGCCGGCCTGGAGGTCGAGACGGTCGAGCAGCTCGGCGACGGCCTCAAGGGCCCCCTCGTGGTCGGCCAGGTGCTGACCATCGAGGAGCTGACGGAGTTCAAGAAGCCGATCCGCTTCTGCACCGTCGACGTCTCCACCGCCAACGGCACCGGCGAGCCCCAGGAGATCGTCTGCGGCGCCCGCAACTTCGCGGTCGGCGACAAGGTCGTGGTCGTCCTCCCCGGCGCCGAGCTGCCCGGCGGCTTCGCCATCTCCGCCCGCAAGACGTACGGCCGCAACTCGCACGGCATGATCTGCTCCAGCGACGAGCTGGGCATGGGCGACGACGGCACCAAGGGCATCATCGTGCTCCCGCCGGAGACCGAGGTCGGCAAGGACGCCGTCGAGCTGCTGGAACTCGTCGACGAGGTCCTCGACATCGCCGTCACCGCCAACCGCGGGGACTGCCTGTCGATCCGGGGCGTCGCCCGCGAGACCGCCATCGCCTACGGTCTGCCGCTGCGCGACCCGGCGCTCCTCGACGTGCCGGGCCCGAACGCGTTCGGCCACCCCGTCCAGGTCTCCGATCCGTTCGGCTGCGACCGCTTCACCGCACGCACCGTCACCGGTCTCGACCCCGAGGCGCGCTCCCCGATCTGGCTCAAGCGCCGGCTGCAGAAGGTCGGCATGCGCCCGATCTCGCTCGCCGTCGACATCACCAACTACGTGATGATGGAGCTGGGCCAGCCGCTGCACGCCTACGACCGCTCCCTCGTCCAGGGCACGATCGGTGTGCGCCGGGCCGAGGAGGGCGAGAAGATCGTCACCCTCGACGGCGTCACCCGGAAGCTGCACGCCGAGGACCTGGTGATCACCGACGAGCGCGGCCCCATCGGCCTCGCGGGCGTCATGGGCGGCGCCGACACGGAGATCGCCGATCACGAGGACGTCGAGAACGCGTCCGCCGACGTCGTCATCGAGGCCGCCCACTTCGACCAGGTCGCCATCGCGCGCACGGCCCGCCGGCACAAGCTGTCGTCGGAGGCGTCCCGCCGCTTCGAGCGCGGCGTCGACCCGCTGGCCGCGGCCGCCGCCGCCCAGCGCACCGTCGACCTGCTGGTGCTCCTCGCGGGCGGCACGGCCGACGCGGGTGTCACCGAGGTGACCGCCCCGTCCGCGCCGCACACCATCGCCGTCCCGGCGAACCACCCGGACAGGGTCGCTGGCGTCGCATACGGCCGCGAGATCGTCGTACGCCGCCTCCAGGAGGTCGGCTGCGACGTCTACGGGCAGGACGAGCTGATCGTCACCGTGCCGTCGTGGCGGCCCGACCTCACCGAGGTCAACGACCTCGCCGAGGAGGTCATCCGCCTGGAGGGCTACGAGAGCCTGCCCTCCACGCTCCCCAAGCCCCCCTCGGGCCGTGGCCTGACCCACCGGCAGCGCCTGCACCGCCGGGTCGGCCGGGCGCTGGCCGGCGCCGGATACGTCGAGGCGCCCAACTACCCGTTCATCGGCGAGCAGGTCTTCGACCAGCTCGGCCTGGACGCCGACGACCCGGCCCGCCGTGTCGTCAAGCTGACCAACCCGCTCAACGACGAGGAGCCCGCGCTCCGTACGTCGCTGCTGCCGGGCCTGCTGGGCGCGCTGCGGCGCAACGACGGGCGGGGCTCGCACGACCTGGCCCTGTTCGAGACCGGGCTGGTGTTCCTCCCCCGTGCGGAGCGGCGCGTCGCCGTCGCGCCGCCGGTCGACCGCCGGCCCACCGACGAGGAGATCGCGACGCTGAACGCCGCGCTGCCCGAGCAGCCGCGCCACGTCGCCGTCGTCGTCGCCGGAGCCCGCGAGCAGGCCGGCTGGTGGGGCAAGGGCCGCCCGGCCGACTGGGCCGACACCATCGAGGCGGGGCGCGCGGGCGCGCGCGGGGCCGGGGCCG
>NZ_LRTR01000488.1 GCF_001550375.1 Streptomyces europaeiscabiei
GGCGCGCGGTCGCGCGCGAGGCCGGTGCCGATCTGGTGGTCCGCAAGGGACAGTACGGCCCCTGGCACCCGGGCCGGTGCGCGGAGTTCGTGGTCGTCGTGGACGGCACCGAGCGGGTCGTCGGCCACGCCGGTGAGCTGCACCCGCGCGTGCTCAAGGCGCTCGGGCTGCCGGCCCGTACCGCCGCCATGGAGATCGACGTGGATGCCCTGGAGCAGGTGGGGGACAGCACCCCGCAGGCGCCGAGGATCTCCTCGTTCCCCGTCGCCACGCAGGATGTCGCGCTGGTGGTCGACGCGTTCGTGCCGCACGCCGACGTGGAGGCCGCGCTGCGTGAGGGTGCGGGCGACCTGCTGGAGGGCATCCGGCTGTTCGACGTCTACGAGAACGCGGAGCAGCTCGGTGACGGGCGGAAGTCGTTGGCGTACGCGCTCCGCTTCAGGGCCGGGGATCGGACGCTGACCGTGGACGAGGCCTCGGCGGCTCGGGACGCGGCGGTCGCCCTCGCGGGCGAGCGTACGGGGGCCGTGCTGCGTAGTTAGGGCGCCCAGGGGGTGGGGAACCGCGCATTGTGTGGCGGCTGCGGGTTCGTCGTGGCTGGTCGCGCAGTTCCCCGCGCCCCTTGTGTGGGGGCGAGCCCCCCACACCCCCACCACGCGCCCCCGCAGCCACCTCACTCATTTGGGTGACAATTCCGGGTGATCTCCCCCAATGGGGCATCCGGTCGACAGAATCGGACCGGCCTCTCGGGGCCGTTCGCGCTGTCCGGGCCTGATGGGGGGCCAACGGCATGATTCGAATCAGGGCTGGGGCTCCTCGGCGGGCTTCGTCCCGGGGGCGTCGTCCTTCCGTTCGGCGGGCGCTGGTCGGTGCCCGGGTCGTCGGCAGTGCCGTGTTCCTCGCGGTCGGCGCCGGGCTGCTGCTGCACGGCAGACAGGTGATGCTGCGCGAAGTGCTGCAGGCGCGCGAGGCCGCGGCCGCCTCGCGGAGCGTGCTGCTGCGGCCGCTGCCCACCCGGA
>NZ_LRTR01000489.1 GCF_001550375.1 Streptomyces europaeiscabiei
GCTGCCCACCCGGATCGCCGGGCTGGCCACCGCCGCCGCACAGCTCTCCGCCGACCGGGGCGCGAGCGTCGGCGGAGACCTGTACGAGGTGATCGCCACCGAGCACGGCGTACGCGTGGTGATGGGTGACGTACGCGGTCACGGCCGCGCCGCCGTCGGCACCGTCGCCGCCGTGCTGGGCAGCTTCCGCGAGGCCGTCCACGACGAGGCCGAACTCTCCGGGGTCCTCGCCCGACTCGATCGCGCCCTCGCCCGGCACCTCCGCGACCGCGACCGCGCCCGCGCCGAGGACACCGAGGACTTCGTGACCGTCCTCCTCCTGGAGATCGCCCCCGACGGCGAACTCCACGCCCTCAACTGCGGCCACCCCTGGCCCTACCTGCTCGGCGTCGGCCGGGCGGCGCCGGTCACCTGCGCCGACCCCATGCCCCCGCTCGGGCTCTTCCCACTGCCCGCCGAACTCCCGGTCACCGCCTGCGGTCAACTCCTTCCGGGCGAGGCGCTGTTCCTCCACACGGACGGGGTGGAGGACGCGAGGGACGGACAGGGCCGCTTCTTTCCCTTGGCGGGCGCGCTGGAGGAGGCCGTGAGGGGTGGTCGCCCGATCTCCCCTCGGTCCGTGCTCCGTGCGGTGTTCACCCAGCTCCTCCGCCACGCGGGAGGAAGGCCCAAGGACGACATCGCGATGCTGGTACTCCGCAGCGAACGCCCACTCACCCTCAGGGGCGCGAGGACCGGCGCGACCGGCCACGGACAACCCGCAGCCGACAACCCGCCTCTTGCCCCCACCCCTTAGTCGCCCGGCATCACCGGCGGAGCGTCCCGGCAGGGCCACCGCGCTGTACGAGGGGGAGCCGGTGGCCCGGCCGGCCTCTTGCGAGGCATTTCAGTCAACCGGTCGGAAACTCTCTGTAACAGCGTGCGCACGCCCCGAATTCGGGCATTCCCATCACACCCCGTGTGAAAGGGGAGGCGCTACGCTGCCACTCGCCGGCACCGAGCCACCGGAGGGCCTCCATGCAGCCCAACACCCTGCTCGACGCGATCCTCGACGAGGCCGGTATCTCCCACGCCGGTCTGGCCGCGCACGTCAACCAGGCGGGGCGGGCCCGAGGGCTGGCGCTGAGGTACGAACACACCGCGGTGGCCCGGTGGTTGAAGGGACAGCGCCCGCGTGGCCAGGTGCCCGACCTGATCTGCGACGTGCTCGCCGGACGGCTGCACCGGACGGTCACCCTCGACGACATCGGGCTCGGCGTGCCCGGCGAGCCGATCTCGCAGCACGGCGCCGGGCTCTCCGGTTTCGTGGAGCGCGCCACCGCCCTGTGGCGCTCCGACGAACAGCAGCGCGCGCACGTCCTCGGTGCCCCCGCCGTCACCGGGACGCCCGCCGTGATGCCCGTCTGGGAGTGGGAGAACCCGCCGGAGGACGTCGATGTGTCCCGTGGCGGACGGCATCACGTCAGCATGGCCGACATCGAGATGCTGCGCTCGGCCCGCACGCACTACGAGCAGATGTACCGCAAGGCCGGGGGTGTCGCCACCCGCACCCGGATCGTCGGGTTCCTCAACGCGGAGGCCGCGCCGCTGCTGCGGGGCAGCTACACCGACGCCACCGGACGCCAACTGCACCGGGCCACCGGGGGGCTGGTGGCGATCGCCGGGATCTGCGCGTACGACTCCGACGCCCATGGGCTGGCCCAGCGGTACTTCCACCAGGCACTGCGGCTGGCGAAGGCCAGCGGGGACCGGGGGCTGGGGGCCTATGTCATCGCACTCCTCGTCAACCAGTCGCTGTTCATGAGGGAGAACCGGCAGGCCGTCGCCTTCGCCGAGGCGGCGCTGCGCACCGCGGGCAAGCACCTCACCCCGGCGCTCGCCTCCGACCTCTACGCGATGCAGGCGAAGGCGTACGCACACCTGGGCGACGGCACGAGCGCCCTGTCCTGCATCCGGCGGGCCGAGCAGGCCGCCGAGCACATCCGGCGCGGTCATGAACCCGATGAGACCGGCTATGTCCAACCGGGCCTGGTGAACGTACAAGTGGCGGAGGCGTTGCTCAGCCTCGGCGACCTGACGGCCGCGGCGGAGCACGCCGTGGCCGCCGTCGACACACCGGCGCACGACCGGGGGCGTGTGCACCGGCTCGCGATGCTCAGCCAGATCGAGCTGCGGCAGGGCAACGCGGACAAGGCGGTGGCCACCGCCGTGGAAATGGCCGAGCGGGCGCGGGGAATGGAGTCCATGCGCCTGCGTGACAGACTGCGGGCGGTACGTGAACACCTCGTGCGCAGCGGCTGCGCGGGGACCTCGGAAGCCGCCGAACTCATCGACGGAGCACTGCGCGTACCGCTCTGACACAGTGCCCGGGGCGCGGCCGTGCACCGGCCGTGCGCCTGCTGTCACCACGCTCCTGCTGCGATATTGCCACTTACTCGGCGGAAGGTGGCAGAACCGTGCAGTGGACGAAGCAGAGCGAACAAACTGTGTACTCGAACCGCTGGTTCAGCGTCAATCTCGCAGATGTGGCGTTGCCGGACGGGCGGCGCCTCGATCACTTCCTGATACGGCTGCGGCCGGTGGCCGTGGCCACCGTGATCAACGAGGCCAACGAGGTGCTGCTGTTGTGGCGGCACCGCTTCATCACCGACAGCTGGGGGTGGGAGCTCGCGGCGGGCGTCGTCGAGGACGGCGAAGCCATCGCCGAGGCGGCCGCCCGCGAACTGGAGGAGGAGACCGGATGGCGGCCGGGACCCCTGCACCACCTGATGAGTGTCGAGCCCTCCAACGGGCTCACCGACGCCCGGCACCACATCTACTGGGCCGACGCGGGCGCGTATGTCGGTCACCCGGTGGACGACTTCGAGTCGGACCGCAGGGAATGGGTTCCCCTCAAACTCGTTCCCGACATGGTCGCCCGCGGTGAGGTCCCGGCCGCCAACATGGCGGCCGCCCTGCTCCTGCTGCACCACCTGCGTCTCGGGCAGGACGCCAAGCCCTGAAAACCCCCTCGCGTCCTGCCCGGAGGGCCTAGCGGCCCACCGCCTGCCAGATGGACACCATCAGGGCGCCCAGGGCCGTGAGGGCCGCCACCGCGGGCAGGGGCCAGCGGGCGTGCTCCAGGGTGACGACCCGGGTGTTCAGGTCGTCCAGTTCCTTGGCGCTCTGTTCGGCGCGGTGGCTCAGCAGGGTCAGCCCTCCTTCGACGCGTGTGTGCGCCACATCCAGGCGGCGGCGTAACTCTGCGAGTTCGCCGTGGTGCACCGGATGCTCGGGGTCGATGGCCACGAGTCCGCTCCTTTCTGTAGTTGTCCCATCCCTTGCGTGCGCACGTGAAGTCAACTCCCCTGGTGGACGCAGGGGGAGAGTGTGCGAACGGCATATGCGTGTCCGTCGCGCACACGGTGTGTGAATGCGGCGGGCCCGGCACCGTCACCCGGTGCCGGGCCCGTTCGGGAGGACAGCTGACCGTCCGTAGCGGTCTGGAGGGAATCAGGCGTACGAGTAGAAGCCCGACCCCGTCTTCCGGCCGAGCCTTCCTGCGTCCACCATGCGCTGGAGCAGCGGGGGAGCGGCGTACAGCGGCTCCTTGTACTCGTCGTACATCGAGTTGGCGATGGAGACGATGGTGTCCAGGCCGATCAGGTCGGAGAGCCTCAGCGGGCCCATCGGGTGGGCGCAGCCCATCTCCATGCCGTTGTCGATGTCCTCACGGCTGGCGATGCCCGACTCGAACATCCGGATCGCGGAGAGCAGATACGGCACGAGCAGCGCGTTGACCACGAAGCCCGAGCGGTCCTGGGCGCGCACGGCGTGCTTGCCGAGCACCTTCTCGGCGAACAGCTGCGCCCGGCTGAGGGTGCCCTCGGAGGTGGTGAGCGCCGGGATCAGCTCGACGAGCTTCTGCACCGGGGCCGGGTTGAAGAAATGGATGCCGATGACGTGGTCGGGCCGCGAGGTGGCGACCGCCAGCTTCACCAGCGGGATGGAGGAGGTGTTCGAGGCGAGGATCGCGTCCGGGCGGGTCACCACCTGGTCGAGAACCTGGAAGATCTGGGTCTTCACCTGCTCGTTCTCCACGACCGCCTCGATGACGAGGTCGCGGTCGGCGAACTCGCCGAGGTCGGTGGTGAAGCTGAGGCGCGCCTGCGTCCCGTCCCGCTCCGCCTCGGTGATCTTGCCGCGCTCGGCCGCCTTGGACAGGGAGTTGAACAGCCGGGTACGGCCGATCTCCAGAGCCTCGCCGCTGGTCTCGGCGACCTTCACGTCCAGTCCGGCGCGGGCGCACACCTCGGCGATGCCCGCTCCCATCTGGCCGCAGCCCACGACTCCGACTCGTGCGAGATCTCCCGTTGGGAAGTCCGTCACATCGTCCCTTTCACTGGTCTACGTGCCTGGCAGATACCCCTGGTGTGGGACTGCGCCGAACCTGCACGTTACCCGCGACGCCTACTGATCAGTATTCCGGGTGTCACATGGAAGGCTGGCCGGGAACGGTCCGCGACGGGGCGGACGCGCGGGAAGCGGTACGGCGGAGGTACGGCTATGCATCGGAAGCCACGGATGTCACGACGGGCGTTCTGGACGACCGCGGTGACGACGCTCCTGGCGGCCGGAGGTGCGGCGGCCGGCACCGCCATCGCCGGAGGGGAGCCGAGCCCCCGCCGCAGGGCGGCCGAGGGCGAACTGCGGGGCATGTGGCTGGCGACCGTCTCCAACCGGGACTGGCCCTCCGCGCCCGGTCTGACCGCCGACGCGCAGCGCGCCGAACTCCTCACCCACCTCGACACCGCCGTGGCCCGCCGCCTCAACGCCGTGATCTTCCAGGTCCGCCCCACCGCCGACGCGCTCTGGCCGTCCCCGCACGAGCCCTGGTCGCAGTACCTCACCGGCACCCAGGGCAAGGACCCCGGCTGGGACCCGCTGGGCACGGCGGTCGAGGAGGCCCACGCCCGGGGCCTCGAACTCCACGCCTGGTTCAACCCGTACCGGATCGCCCTCCACGCCGACCCGGGCCGTCTCGTCGCCTCGCACCCGGCCCGGAAGAACCCCGGCTGGGCCGTCCCCTACGGCGGCAAGCTCTACTACAACCCCGGTATCCCCGCCGTCCGCGCCTTCGTACGCAAGGCCATGCTCGACGCCCTGCGGAAGTACCCGGTCGACGCCGTGCACTTCGACGACTACTTCTACCCGTACCCGGTGGCGGGCCAGGTCTTCGACGACGACGCGGCGTACGACCGCTACGGCGCGAGTTTCCCGAACCGGGCGGCCTGGCGGCGCGACAACGTCGACAGGCTGGTGCGGGAGACGGCGGCGGAGATCAAGGTGATCCGGCCCGGCGCGCAGTTCGGGATCAGCCCCTTCGGGGTGTGGCGCAACGCCGAGACCGACGAGCGGGGCTCGGCCACACGGGCGGGCGTGCAGACGTACGACGACCTGTACGCGGACACACGGAAATGGGTCCGGGAGAACTGGATCGACTACATCGTGCCGCAGCTGTACTGGAACATCGGCTTCGAGGCCGCCGACTACGCCGAACTGCTGCCCTGGTGGGCCGAGACCGCCCGGGGCAGCGGGACCCGGCTGTACATCGGGGAGGCCCTGTACAAGGCGGGCGACCCGGCACAGCCCGCGGCCTGGCAGGAGCCGGCCGAACTGTCGGAGCACCTCACCCTCGCCCGCGACGTCCCGGAGGCACGCGGACACGTCTTCTTCTCGGCCAAGGATGTCGAGGACGACCGGATCGGCGCGATGGCGCGGGTGGTCGCCGACCACTACCAGCGGCCGGCGGAACCACCGCGCTGACGGAACCGGGCGAAGGGACGCGGGACGGCTACCTCGGGTCCCCGGGATGACGGACGACCGTGTCCGGGCCGGGCGACATCAACGCCTCGTGCCCGTCGTCCTCGAACCTGACCCGGTAGGGCGGGTTCCCGTCATGGCCGAGCACCTCCAGGACCTCCGCGGTCCGGTCGTGGTGCCCGACTGTCCTGCCGTGCACCAGCAGGGTGTCGCCTACAGCTGCCTGCATCGGGGGGCCTCCTCGTCTCGCACGGGAGTGGCGGTCCGTGACCGCAGTCCATTGCGGGCGGCACCGGTCGGACCGGTGTGCGTGACGGACCCCCAGGCGCTCTCAGGCGGAGGAGCGCTGGGTGACCGCGATGCAGACCAGCACGGCGGCGGCCGTCAGGGGCGCGGCCGGGGTGAGCTGCTCACCGAGGAGCAGCACCGACCACACCAGTGTGAGCAGCGGCTGCGCCAGCTGCAACTGGCTGGCCTTCGGTATGCCGATCGCGGCCATGCCCCGGTACCAGACGACCAGCCCCAGGAACTGGGACCCGGCCGCCACCCACAGCAGCCCCGCCACACTGTGCGCGGTCAGCCGCACCGGCTCGTACGACAGGGCCAGCAGCGCGCCCGGCACGCTCAGCGGCAGGCACAGCACCAGGGCCCAGGCTATGACGTGCCAGCCGGGCATCACCCGGGCCAGCCGGCCGCCCTCGGTGTAGCCGGCCGCGCAGACCAGGAGGGCGCCGAAGAGGTAGAGGTCGGCCGCGGTGAGGGCGCCGCCGCTCTGGGCCACGGTGAACCCGAGGACGGCGGCGGCCCCGGCGAGGGCGGCGGTCCAGAAGGTGCGCGAGGGGCGTGTGCCCATGCGCAGCGCCGAGAACAGGGCGGTCGTCAGGGGGAGCAGGCCGACGACGACGGCGGCGTGCGCGGTGGTCGAGGTCCGCAGGGCGAGAGTGGTGAGCAGGGGGAAACCGACGACCACTCCGGCGGCCACGACCGCGAGCCCCGCCCAGTGCCTGCGGGCCGGCGGCCGCACCCGCAGAGCCGACAGACAGCAGCCCGCGATGACGGCGGCGAGGACGCTGCGCACGGCGACGAGGGACCAGGGGCCGAAACCCTCCAGACCCCAGGCGGTGGCCGGGAAGGTGAGGGAGAAGGCGGTGACGCCGAGGGCGGCCTGGAGCGTGCCGCCGGTGCGGGGGCGGTGGTCGGTCTCGGGCGCGGCCGGGCCGGTGTCCGCGGCCGGACGGGTTCCGGAGGCGGCCGGACGCGGCTCGGAGCCTTCCGGGCCACTGTCCACCGCTATTGAATCGCGCGCGGTAGCGCTACTCTCTACTCTCATGCAAGAGCGTAGCAGTGGCGTTGAACTGGCGGAACAGCTGCGAAAAGAGCTGGACCGCTACTCACCCGGTGGAAAGCTGCCGTCGAGCCGGGCGCTCGTCGAACGCTTCCGGGTGAGCCCGGTGACCGTCTCGCGGGCTCTGGCGCAGCTGGCCGCCGAGGGGCTCGTGGTGACACGGCCGGGGGCGGGCGCCTTCCGGGCGCAGCCACGTGAGAGCCGGGCGGCCGTGGGGGACACGTCCTGGCAGGAGGTCGCCCTCAGCGCGGACGGCAGCGCCGAACCGTCGCCCCGCACGGTGGACGCCTCCGGAGTGCTCGTCTCGCTCGCCTCCCCGCCCCCGGGCGTGATCGAGTTCAACAGCGGCTATCTGCACCCGTCGCTGCAGCCGGAGCAGGCCATGGGCGCGGCCCTGTCGAGAGCCGGACGGCGGCCCGGGGTGTGGGCGCGACCGCCGGTCGAGGGGGTGCCGGAGCTGCGCGAGTGGTTCGCGCGGAGCATCGGCGGGGCGATCACCGCGGCCGAGGTGATCGTCGCGGCGGGCGGTCAGTCCGCCCTGACCACCGCC
>NZ_LRTR01000049.1 GCF_001550375.1 Streptomyces europaeiscabiei
GACTCCAGTCCGATCGCGGCGAGCTGGGTGCCGTCGCGCCGCGCGGCCGGCCCGGTGTTGACGAGCACGCGTGCCTCGCCCTGCTGCCACAGGTCCACCGGCTTGTTCCGATGCCGGGCGGTCCGGGCGAAGCCGAGCGCACCGAGCAGCGCGCCCAGCGGTTCGGCGTCGGGCGTGACCAGTTCGGCGAAGGCGACACCCGTGGGCACCACCCGCTCCGGCAGCGTGGCGATGCCCGCCGCCTCCTGGAGCATCAGCAGCGAGCGGTGGGCGTCGACGGCGGTGGGGCCCGCCTCGGCCTGCCGGAAGACGTCGTTGAACACCTCCAGCGACAGCGGCCCGTCGTATCCGGCCGCCATGACGTGCTCGACCAGCCCCGTGACGTCGAAGCCGCCCTGCCCCGGGAAGCACCGGTAGTGCCGGCTCCACTGCAGCACGTCCATCGCCATCAGTGGCGCGTCGGCGAGCTGGAGGAAGAAGATCCTCTCGCCGGGGATGTCCTCGATGCCCTTGGGATCGGAGCCCCGGGCCAGGATGTGGAAGCTGTCCAGGCAGGTCCCGAGCGCCGGGTGGCCGGCCGCCTCCACGATGCGCCACGCATGGTCGTACGTACTGACGTGTCGTCCCCAGGCCAACGCCTCGTACGCGACCCGGATGCCGAACTCCTCGGCCAGGCAGGCCAGTCGGCGCAGGTGGGACGCGGCGAGCGCGTCGTCGTCCTCGGCGAGCGGATGCACGCTGGAGCAGACGAGCACTGTGTCGCAGCCGAGCCGCCCCATCACCTCGAACTTGTGCCGGGCCCGCCGCAGATTCCGCTCGAACACCTCCGCCGGCACGGCCTCCATGTCCCGCATCGGCTGGTAGAGGTCGATGCTCAGCCCCAGATCCGCACAGCGGGCCCGCACCTCCTCGGGCGCGAGCGGACTGGCGAGCAGATCGTTCTCGAAGATCTCCACCCCGTCGAAGCCGGCCCGCGCGGCGGCGGTGAGCTTCTCGGTGAGGGACCCGCTGAGGGAGACGGTGGCGATGGATGTACGCATATGGAGCTCCTTCAAGACTTACCGAGCCCTACAGGGGGCGCGGCGAACTGCGCGACCGGCCGCGCCCCTACGACGCTCAGGGACGAACCCCGGCAACCCCGGCCAACTCGGCGATGTCGGCCAGCATCCGCGAAGCGTCCGGCTCCCGCCCGGTGAACAGGCGGAACGCGTCGGCCGCCTGGAACACCGCCATCCCTCCCCCGTCCAGCGTGGCGCAGCCGAGATCCCGGGCGGCCCGCAACAGCTCCGTCTCCATGGGGCGGTACACCACCTCCGCCACCCACAGCCCGGGATGCAGCAACTCCGCGGCGAACGGCAGCCCGGGGTGCGCGGCCATCCCCGTCGGCGTCGCGTGGACGACCCCGTCGGCCGCCCCCAGCAGCGCGGGCAGCGCGTCCGGCGTCGCCGCGGCGGCCCGCCCCGGACCGAAGTGCCGGTTGAGGGAGGTGGCGAGGTCGGTCGCCCGGTCGGGCATCGCGTCGACGACGGTGACGTGCTCCGCGCCGAGGGTGAGCATGGCGTGGGCGACGGCCGCGCCCGCGCCCCCGGCGCCCAGCTGCACCACCTTCTCCAGCGGGGCGTCGGGCAGACCGCGGGCGAAGGACGCGGCGAAGCCGGTGACGTCCGTGTTGTGGCCGACGGCGCGGCCGTCCTCGAAGACGACGGTGTTGACCGCGCCGAGCGCGGCGGCCTGCGGGGCGAGCCCGTCGAGGTGCTCGATGACGAGCTGCTTGCACGGGTGCGTGATGTTCAGCCCGTCGAAGCCCAGGTCACGGGCGGCGCGCACGAGATCGCCGACCGCCTCCGGCCCGACTCCGAGGTCGTCGATGTCGATCAGTCGGTACACATAGCGCAGGCCCTGCCGGTCGGCCTCGCGCTCGTGCAGGGCGGGGCTGAGGGAGGGCCCGATACCGGAGCCGATGAGGCCGACGAGATACGAGTCCTGCGAAGAGACAGGGTTCGAGACCTTGGGCACGGCGGGGCCTCCTGAGCGGCTCACTAATGTACGAACTAGTACGTTAGTCATAGCAGCCGGGGTGCGAGCAGGGGAAGCCCCCCTCGCGAACCCGACGGCAACGATGGCGGCGACGGGGACGAGGACGGGGCACGCGACAGGGAACTCGGCGCCGAGCCCCGGGGCACGGGCTTCTACAATCGCGGACACTGGCCCCTTGCCCGAAGGAACGCGATGACCAGCGTCGAAGAACCGGCACGACCGAACGGGCGCATCCGTGACGCCGCCCGCACCAGGGCCGAGATTCTCGACGTCGCGACCAAGGAGTTCGCGCGTTCCGGGTTCGCCGGTGCCCGGGTCGACGAGATCGCCGCCCGGACCCGCACCACGAAGCGGATGATCTACTACTACTTCGGCGGCAAGGAGCAGCTGTTCACCGCCGTGCTGGAGCGGGCGTACTCCGTGATCCGGCAGACGGAGCAGGAGCTGGACGTCGAACATCTGGACCCGGTCGCGGCCATCCGCCGGCTCGCCGAGGTGACGTTCGACCACCACGAGGCCCACCCCGACTTCATCCGCCTGGTGAGCATCGAGAACATCCACGAGGCCGAGCACATCGCCTCCTCCGAGATGCTCGGCAGGATCGGCTCGCCCGCACTGGACGTGATCCGCCGGATCCTGGAGTCGGGCCAGAAGTCGGGCCTGTTCACGGCCGACGTCGACGCCGTCGACCTGCACGCGATGATCAGCGCGTTCTGCTTCTTCCGCGTCGCCAACCGGCACACCTTCGGCGCCCTCTTCGGCCGCGACCTGGTCGACCCCGGCCGGCGCGAGCACTACCGCCAGATGCTGGGCGACATGGTGATCACCTACCTGACGGCGGACCGCGCGGCGGACTGAGGCCCCGGCGGCGAGGTGAACGGTCCCGGCCGGGTCTCGGCCGGATCCCGCCGGGAAGATCCTTCGGCATGACCTCTTGACACCCGGGAAACGTCGGCGCAACATCCGTAGCCAACCGCTATTAACTATCCAGTGCGTTACATAGCCGGGTAGCACCCGGCACGGCCGCCCCGCCACCCCCAGGGATCCGGCACCCCTCCCCCCTCAGCAGCACCTGCCTCCCTCAGCAGCACTTGCCTTCCTCCGCCTCACTCCGCCTACGGTGGAGATCCCTCGAAGGAGCACGCCGTGTCCGTCCCCGCCGCACCTCCGGGCCAGCCCAAGAAGGCCGCCACGGCCGCCTGGATCGGCAGCGCCCTGGAGTACTACGACTTCTTCATCTACGGCAGCGCCGCCGCCCTGATCTTCCCGACGGTCTTCTTCGACGAGTCCGACCCGGCCACCGCGACCCTGCTGTCGCTGGGCACGTTCGGTGTCGCGTACGCGGCACGGCCGATCGGCGCGCTGTTCCTCGGGCACTTCGGCGACCGGCTGGGCCGCAAGAAGATCATGGTCTTCACGCTGATCCTGATGGGTGTGTCGACGTTCCTGATCGGCTGCCTGCCCACCCGCGACCAGGTCGGCACCCTCGCCCCGGTCCTGCTGGTGCTCTGCCGTGTCCTGCAGGGCATCTCGGCGGCCGGTGAGCAGGCCAGCGCCAACTCCATGACGCTGGAACACGCACCGTCGGACCGGCGCGGCTTCTTCACCAGCTTCACCCTCAGCGGCACCCAGGGCGGGCAGCTGCTCGCCACCCTGGTGTTCATACCGATCGCCGCGCTCCCCGAGGACCAGCTGCTGTCCTGGGGCTGGCGCGTCCCGTTCTGGCTGAGCATCGCGGTCGCCGTCGTCGGCTACGTCATCCGCCGCACGCTGGAGGAGACCCCGGCCTTCACCGCGCAGACCGAGTCCGAGGGCGTCGCGAAGCTGCCGCTGGCCATCCTGCTGCGCGAGCACTGGGCGGACGTACTGCGGGTGATCGCGGGCGCACTGGTCGCCTCGGTCTCCACGATCTTCACCGTGTGGGCGCTGGCGTACGGCACGAGCGAATCGGTCGGCCTGTCCCGTTCGTCCATGTTGTGGGTGGGCGCGCTCGCCAACCTGGTCGCGCTCGGCGCGATCCCGCTGTGGGCCACGCTCTCCGACCGCATCGGCCGCCGCCCGGTGTTCGCGATCGGCGCGGCCGGCAGCGCGGTGATGATGTTCGTCTACCTGTGGGCGATCTCCACCGGCGCCTACCCGCTGATCCTGATCCTCGGCATCGTCACCTTCGGTGTCGTCTACAGCGCCGCGAACGGCATCTGGCCCTCCTTCTACGGCGAGATGTTCTCCACCCGGGTCCGGCTGTCCGGCATGGCCATCGGCACCCAGATCGGTTTCGCCGTCGCCGGTTTCGCCGTCACCTTCGCCGCGCAGATCGCCGGCCCGGACGGCGACGACTGGTTCGCGGTGGCCCTCTTCACCACGGCCCTGTGCATCCCTCCGGTCATCGCCGCGCTCACCGCCCGCGAGACCCACAAGATCCCGACCGAGCTCCTCGGCGTCCGCACCCCGCGCGAGAAGAACGACCGGGAGCGCGTCGCGGCCTGAGCCACGACCGGGTTCCCCCCGAGTCCCCGGACACCCCCGAGGTGTCCGGGGACTCGTGCGTGGCGCCGGGGACTCGTACGTGGCCGGGCAGCACGAGCGCGACCCGATGCGAAAGTACGCGCAGCTCAGCGGCATGATGGCCGCACCGCCGCGACAACGCGGCACCACACCAGGGGGACGATGTGAAGCCCGGCGAGAACCCGTACAGAGCCACCCCACCTCCTTGGCAGGGGTGGCCTTCGGCCGAGATGAGCCGACGGCGCTGGCGGACAGCCCTGCTGATCCCGCTCGTCGGCGCGGCCGGGTGCGGTCTGCTGTTCCTGCTCGGGGTGGGCGCGTTCGCGCTGCTGCTCATAGTGAGCCGACTGTCGGTCCCCGTTCCCGACGGGGAGCCCCTGGCCATGAGCACGGCCGAGATCACCGGTACCTGGGTCGACGAGCAGGGCGGGCGGCTGGAGCTGAAGGCGGACGGGACGTTCGCCTCGGACGGCGTCTGCGGCGACTTCAGCGACGACAACCTCGATACCGCCGTCGCGCCGAACCCGGGCGCGGGCACCTGGGAACACGGCACGTCGGACGACCTCGACACGGGGGACCCTGCATCGGAGGTCCATCTCACGTTCACACCGGGCGGGGTCTGGACCCAGTACGACGCCCGGGGCACGGCGAAGGACCCCGTCCTGTGGGAGTACATCGGCGACCCCGACGAGGGCAACCTGTGCGTTCTGAAGAAGGGGGCTGGACACACCCCGCAGTAGACACTGTCTACCTCCGCTTGGTAGACAGTGTCCATGAGTGAGCCGAACACGGGGCTGCGGTCCCGGCTGGTCGATGTCGGGGTCGAGTTGGTGACGGCGGAGGGCGTGCAGGCGCTGTCCCTGCGGGAGATCGCACGGCGGGCGGGGGTGTCGCACGGGGCGCCGCGCCGCTACTTCCCGACCCACCTGGAGCTACTGTCGGCCATCGCGCGGCGGGGCTTCGAGGAGTTGGCGGCCCAGGGGGCGGCGGCAGTCGGGGAGGGTACGGCGAGCCCGCGCGAGCAGATCGCGACGCTGGGGCGCGTGTATCTCGACTTCGCGCTCACCCACCGGGGCATGCATGAGCTGATGTTCCGTCACGATCTGCTGGAGAGCAACCGGTTGGGGCTGCGCGACGCCAGCCTGCCGGTCTTCTCCCTGCTGGTGGACCTGGTCGGACGGGTTCGGCCCGACGCCGACGCCCGGCTGGTGGCGGGCGCACTGCTGGCGAACCTCTACGGCATCGCCCAGCTGTGGACCTGGGGCAGCCTCCAACTCACCACGGGTGCCGCCGACTTCGTACCCCTGCTGAACGCCGCGCTGGAGGCGCACCTGGGGAGCGAGGAGCGATGACGGCGGCCACGTCGCAGGCCGGTGTCGACCGGGGCGCTCCGACATCCGCGCCGCACCGCCGTCTCACCCTCGCGAACAGTGTCCTCGGTGCCGTGATCGTCGCCCTCGACGGAACCGTGCTGACGATCGCTCAGCCGACCCTGCGGCGGGACCTGGACGCCTCCCTCACCGAGGCGCAGTGGACCAGCACCGGGTATCTGATCGCGGTGGCGGGGCTGTTGGTGTTCGCGGGGCGACTGGGTGACCGGTTCGGGCACCAACGCGTGTTTGCCTGGGGGGTGTTGGGGTTCGGCGCGGCCTCGGCCGGTATCGGGTTCGCTCCCGGTGTGGGCTGGGTGATCGGGTTGCGGGTCGTCCAGGGCGTCTTCGGCGCGCTGTTGCAGCCCGCCACACTCGGGATGCTGCGGGGCGCCTTCCCGCCCGACCGGCTGGGGATGCCCATCGCGCTGCGGACCAGCGCCATCGGTGTGGCGGTCGCCGCCGGCCCACTGGTCGGCGGTGTGCTCGTCGCCCAGCTGGGCTGGCGGGCGGTGTTCTTCCTCAACGTCGTACCGGCCCTGGTCATGGGCCTGCTGGCGCTGGCGGTGCGCACCCCGATGGTGAGAAACGCGGAGCGGGTTTCCCCCACCCGCCTCGACCTGCCCGGCGCCGCGCTGCTGGCCGTGGCCCTGGCGGCTCTCGTGCACACGCTGGTCGGGGTGGCGGAGCACGGCTGGACGGCGACCGGTGTGCTCGGCCTGCTGATCGGCGCCGCGTCCGCCTTCGCCCTCGTCCGGCACGAACGGCGCACCCCCGACCCGCTGTTGCCGCCCGCCGTGCTGGGGTCGGCCACGGTGTGTGCCGCGCTCGGGGTGCTGGTGGCCGCGTCGGCGGCGATGCTCGGCGCGCTGTTCGTGTGCAGCTTCGTCCTCCAGGACGTACTGGGCATGGACCCGCTGACAACGAGCCTCGTCGCGCTGCCCGGCGGCGTGACGATGGTGCTCGGGGCACCGCTGTCGGCCGTACTGCTGCGCCGGTGGGGCGCCCGTCCCACGGCCCTCACGGGCACGGTGCTGCTCACCGGCGGGGTCCTGGCGTTGTCCCGGCTGGGCCCGGGATCGTCGACGCTGGTGATCGGGGGCGGATTCCTGCTGCTGGGGGCCGGTTTCGGCGCGTTGATGGTCACCGCGACGGCCGTCGTCGTACGGCATGCCCCGCCGGAGTCGGCGGGGGTGGCGGGCGGGCTGCAACAGACCGCGATGAACGTCGGCCCCACGCTGGGGGTGGCGGCCGCGACCACGCTCATGCCGCTCGGCACGGGCCCCGCACTGCTGCTCCTGGCCGGTGTGGCCGCGCTCGGTGCACCCCTTGCCGTACGAATGCCCCGACCCGCCCGCCCCGCGAGGGATGGAACGCGATCAGTACGGAACGATGAAGACAGGAACGATGAACGAGAGCCGTAACCCGGGTCACCGGAGGAGAACCACCATGGAACGACTGCGCCGAGAGATCGAGCCGCGCGAGGCCGGCCTCGACCCGAAGACCCTGGCCCGTCTGGACGAGTACCTGGCCCTGCAGGTCGACGAGGGCCGACTGCCCGGCTACCTGCTGTCCCTGGCCCGTGGCGGTCGCGTCGCCCACCTGACGACGTACGGACAGCGCGACCGCGAGGCACGGCTCCCCGTGGAGACCGACACGTTGTGGCGGGTCTACTCCATGACGAAGCCCGTCACTTCGGTCGCCGCACTGATACTGATCGAGGAGGGAAGACTGTCGCTCTCGGACCCGGTCTCCCGCTACCTCCCGGAGTTCGCCGAGCCGCGCGTGTACGAGTCCGGTGCGGGCGCCGACGTCCGGACCCGCCCGGCCGAGCAGCCGATCCTCGTCCGCCATCTGATGACCCACACCTCGGGCCTGACGTTCGGCTTCTACTACGACCACCCCGTCGACGCGCTCTACCGCGACGCGGGCCTGGAGAACTCCGTACGGCCGGGCTCCGATCTGGCACAGACGTGCGCCCAGTACGCGAGCCTTCCCCTGCAGTTCGAGCCGGGCTCGCAGTGGAACTACTCCGTCTCCACCAACGTCCTCGGCCGGATCGTCGAGGTGGTGTCGGGGCAGGCTCTCGACGCCTTCTTCGCCGAGCGGATCCTCGGCCCGCTGGGCATGACCGACGCGGGCTTCCAGGTCGGCACCGAACAGGCGGGTCGGCTGGCCGAGTTGTACGGCGAGCAGGAGGACGGCTCGATCACGCCGGTTCCCGGTCTCCCGCTGCGCGGCCGGCCGCGCTTCCTCTCCGGCAGCGGCGGCCTGGCCGCCACCGCCCGGGACTACCACCGCTTCGCCGAGTTCCTGCGCCGGCGCGGTGAACTCGACGGCGTACGGCTGCTCTCCGCCGAGTCCGTCGACATGATGGCCACGAATCAGCTGCCGGGAGGCGTCGACATTCACACGCACGGCAGTGCGTTCCACCGGCAGCCGGGCAATGTGGGCGTCGGCTTCGGGCTCGGGGTCTCCGTCGTCATCGACCCCTCCGTGACCGAATGCCCGTCCTCTCCGGGCACGTTCGGGTGGACCGGGGCGGCGACGACGATCTTCTGGGTGGATCCGCGCCGGGACCTGACGGTCCAGTTCATGACGCAGGTGCGGCGGCGTTCCTCGTTCTCCGTGTATCCGCAGCTGAAGCGGTTGGTGCATGAGGCCGTGGTGGGCTGAGTCCGGAAGGCATGACCGCGGGTCGGTGGGGACTTGTCGCGCCCACGCGGCGGAGCCGCAGAGCGGGACACGGCCCCGCGCCCCCCGAACAGGAGCGGACCGCACCCCTAGTCGGTCCGCAACCCGAACTCCACACCGGCCCGTGCCAGTTCGGCCAGCCACGTCTCGGACCGTCCGCCCGTCTCCGCCGCCCGGCTGAGGCCCACCGGCAGTGAGCCGTCGAGGATGTGTCCCACCCCGAGGGCGAGGGGGCGGGACACCAGGCGGGCCATCGCGCTCTCCTCCTCCGTGCCGACGGCGTCGAGGAGGTAGCGGCCGGACCAGCGCTCACCCGAACCGGCGTGCACGTCGAGACCGACGGCCAGGACGACCCGGTCGCGGTCGGTGTCGGTGGTCGGATGGCGGGCGGCCAACTCCCTTGCCAGCGCGGCGATGCGCCGGTCGTCGCCGTCCTCCAGCTCCGCGAAGACCGGCGCCCAGGCGGTGAGCCAGCCGTCGAGGCGGAGGGTGCCGCGGACGAAGGTCTGCGGTTTCCAGGCCGGTGGGAGGCCGTACTGGCCGACGAAGGGGACGCTGTCGCGGTTCGGGTAGGCCTCGAAGGTCTCGCCGTCGACGACATGGGGGCGGGTGGCCGTCCAGGGCCGGTCGGCCGTCGTCTCGGCGCCGTCCTCGATGTAACGGGCGGGCGAGCGCAGGGCGTTGAGCACACCGGCCGGTGCCCAGCTGAAGCGGTACCTGAAGTCGTTGGGTACGGCGGGGACGCCGCCGCAGTACGAGGTGAGGCTGTACGAGGCGGCGGTCCGCGGACCGATCGCGGCGGTCGCCCGGGCGATCAGGCTGTGCGCGAAGAGGTGGTCGATGCCCGGGTCCAGGCCCGCCTCGGTCAGGACGGTGACCCCCGCGGCCGAGGCCGCCGGTACCTGCTCCAGGATCGCGTCCGAGACATAGCTGGAGCAGGCGAAGTGGGCCCTCGCCCCGACGCACGCCTGGAGCAGCGGGCCGTGGTCCGGGGCCGGGAGCATCGAGACCACGATGTCCCCGGGGGCCAGCTCGGCCACGAGCGCCGGCAGGGTGTACGCACGGGGCTCGGCGCGGCCCGCCAGACCCAGCG
>NZ_LRTR01000490.1 GCF_001550375.1 Streptomyces europaeiscabiei
CCGTGCTGGTCGAGTCGCCCACCTATCCGGGCATGCTGGCGATCGCGCGGGCGGCCGGGCTGCGGCCCGTTCCGGTGCCGGTGGACGCGGACGGCGTCAGACCCGCCCTGCTCGCCGACGCGTTCAGGGCGTCCGGCGCCCGGGTCTTCGTCTGCCAGCCGCTCTTCCAGAACCCCACCGGCGCCGCCCTGTCGGTCGACCGCAGGGGTGAGGTGCTGCGGATCGCCCGCGAGGCGGGGGCCTTCGTCGTGGAGGACGACTTCGTGCGCCGTCTCGTGCACGAGGACGCCGGACCGCTGCCCGGGCCGCTGGCGGCCGACGATCCCGACGGCGTGGTCGTACACGTCTCCTCGCTGACCAAGGCGACCTCACCCAGCTTCCGGGTGGGCGCCCTGGCCGCCAGGGGCCCGGTTCTGGAGCGGCTGCGCGCCATCCAGGTCGTCGACACCTTCTTCGTACCGCGACCCCTCCAGGAGGCAGCCCTCGAACTCGTCGGCTCACCCGCCTGGCCCCGCCATCTCCGGGCGGTCTCCAGGGAGTTGAGGAACCGCAGGGACACGCTGACCTCCGAACTGCGGATGCACCTGCCCGAACTCGCCCTGCCCCACATCCCCTCCGGCGGCTACCACCTGTGGCTGCGTCTGCCGGACGGCACCGACGAGCCCGCCCTGGTCGCCGCGGCCCTCCGCGCGGGCGTGGCCGTCACCCCCGGCCGCCCCTACTTCAGCGCCGAACCCCCGGCCGGGCACCTGCGGTTGAGCTTCGCCGGGGTCGCGGGCACGGGGGAGATCGCCGAAGGGGTACGGCGGCTGAGGGCGGCCGTAAACGGTTCGACAGCGGGCCTGTGACCTGCGAACGTCCACGCCATGAGCGACGAGTCGACCCTGCTCGGTCTGCCCGAGGGCTACGAGATCTCCGACGACCCCGACCGCGTCGACGTCGGACGGGTCCACCACTGGCTGTCCACCGACGCGTACTGGGCCCTCGGCCGGCCCCGCGAGAAGCAGGAGGGCGCGATCCGCGGATCCCTCAACTTCGGCGTGTACGAGGCGGGTTCGGGGGAGCAGGTGGCGTACGCGCGGGTGGTGACCGACCGGGCCACGTTCGCGTGGCTCTGCGATGTGTACGTCGACCCGTCGGCGCGTGGGAAGGGGCTGGGTACCGCCCTGGTCGCGGCCGTGCGCGAGCACCTGCGGCCGTACGGGCTGCGGCGCATACTGCTCGCCACGCACGACGCGCACGGCGTCTACGCGAAGCTCGGGTTCGAGCCGCTCGCCAAGCCGGATCAGTGGATGGCGCTCGTGTTCGAATGAGGCGCCGGTAGCGACGACGAGTACCCGGGGTGGAGCGGCGAATACCTCGGGTAACTCCTGAGTAATGCCTCTTGACCTGCGCAGTCCTCCGTTCCACCATCGCCGCATGCCATTTCGGGTCACGTTCGTCGCCGCCGCGCGCTGCTCCTCGCTGCTCGCGGAGCGTTTCGAGGACGACCGGCCGCTGGACCAGGCCGGCTGGGACGAAGTGCAGCGCGCCGCCCATGAGCTGGTGCCGCTGGCCGCGGCCGAGCTGCGCTACTGCTCACCCACACCCCGCAGCCGGGCCACCGGGGACGCCCTCGGCTACGCGCCGCTGGGCCAGCCCGCGCTGCGGGACTGCGACATGGGCCGCTGGCGCGGCTTCACGCTCGGGGAGGCCATGGCCCGGGAGCCCTCGGCCGTGGACGCCTGGCTCGCCGACCCGCACTCCACGCCGCACGGCGGCGAGTCGCTGATCGCCTTCATCTCCCGCATAGGAGGCTGGCTCGAAACCCGTCCCGTGGGCGAGGGCGGCCGTGTCGTCGCCGTGGCCGAGCCGTCCGTGCTGCGCGCCGCCCTCGTCTACGCGCTGAAGGCCCCGCCGTCGTCGTACTGGAACATGGACATCCCGCCCCTGTCGACCGTCACGATCGCGGGTCACGCGGGCCGCTGGAACCTGCGGCTGGGCGCCGCGCAGTAGGCGGGGTCCGGGCTCCGACGGGTGTGGCCGGTGAGGGGCGGCCGGCGCCGAAGCGGAACTCCGCGGTGCCGGGGACGGGGCCCGGCAGGAAACGCGGAGTGCGTCCGGCGAGGCGTGGGACGCCCCACCGGACGAAAGTTCCGACCTCCCGGTGGAGGGGACCGCCGCCTTGTGACGGGCCGAAAACGGTCGTTCCCGTCCAGTGCCCCTTGCGCCCGCTCGTCAGGTCCCGCACGGACCGCAGGACCCGCCACCTCCCGGAGAGATGCGCCAGTACATCGGGAACTGGCAGGAAATCGCCCGTGCGTCCTTCCCCTCCGACACTTTCGGTGCTGTGTGACCCGTTGACGCTGATCTGTTCACCTCCCTATGTTGCCGTTCGATGTGTTGATCATTGTCTGATATTTCGAACAACTCCAGACCCCACCCCGAGCCGCGGAGTATCCATGTCACGCAGCACCCGCACCCGTTGGAGACTCGGCCTCACCGCCACCGCCTTCCTCGTGGCGGCCGCCTCCGTCCCGGCCCCCGCACACGCCGAGGACGTCACCGACTACGCGATCACCGTCGACCCGTCCGCCGACGGCGCGAAGATCGACGACACGATGTACGGCGTCTTCTTCGAGGACATCAACCGGGCCGCCGACGGCGGTCTGTACGCCGAACTCGTGCAGAACCGGTCCTTCGAGTACTCGACCGCCGACAACCGCGCCTACACCCCCCTCACCTCCTGGGCCGTCGACGGCACCGCGCGGGTCGTGAACGACACCGGCCGCCTCAACGAGCGCAACCGCAACTACCTCTCCCTGAGTGCCGGTTCGTCCGTCACCAACGCCGGTTACAACACCGGGGTCCGCGTCGAGGAGGGCAAGAGGTACAACTTCTCGGTGTGGGCACGCGCCGAGAGCCGTACGACGCTGACCGTCACCCTCCAGGACGCCGACGGAACGCTGGCCGAGGCCCACCAGGTCGCGGTCAAGGGCGGCTGGGCCAAGTACAAGGTCCGTTTCAGGGCGACGCGGACCAGCTCCGACGGCCGTCTGACCGTCGCCACCGCCGACGCCGCAGCCGTCGACGAGGTGTCCCTCTTCCCGCGCGACACCTACAAGGGTCACAAGAACGGTCTGCGCCAGGACCTCGCCGAGAAGATCGCCGCGCTGGAGCCGGGCTTCGTCCGCTTCCCCGGCGGCTGCCTCGTCAACACCGGCTCCATGCAGGACTACAGCGAGGCCTCGAACTGGGAGCGCCAGCGCTCGTACCAGTGGAAGGACACCATAGGCCCCGTCGAGGAGCGCGCCACCAACGCCAACTTCTGGGGCTACAACCAGAGTTACGGCCTCGGCTACTACGAGTACTTCCAGTTCTCCGAGGACATCGGCGCGATGCCGCTGCCCGTGGTGCCCGCCCTCGTCACCGGCTGTGGCCAGAACAGGGCCACCGACGACGAGGCCCTGCTCCAGCGGCACATCCAGGACACGCTCGACCTCATCGAGTTCGCCAACGGGCCGGTGACCAGCGAGTGGGGCGGGAAGCGGGCGCAGATGGGCCATCCGAAGCCCTTCCACCTCACCCACCTCGGCGTCGGCAACGAGGAGAACCTGCCGAACGAGTTCTTCGCCCGCTTCCAGAAGTTCCGGGCCGCCATCGAGGCGAAGTACCCCGACATCACGGTGGTCTCGAACTCCGGCCCCGACGACACGGGCACCACCTTCGACACCGCGTGGAAGCTGAACCGCGAGGCGAACGTCGACCTGGTCGACGAGCACTACTACAACAGCCCCCAGTGGTTCCTCCAGAACAACGACCGCTACGACTCCTACGACCGCGGCGGCCCGAAGGTCTTCCTCGGCGAGTACGCCTCCCAGGGCAACGCCTTCAAGAACGCCCTCTCCGAAGCCGCGTTCATGACCGGCCTGGAGCGCAACGCCGACATCGTGAAGCTCGCCTCCTACGCACCGCTCCTCGCCAACGAGGACTACGTGCAGTGGAGCCCCGACATGATCTGGTTCAACAACAGGGCCTCCTGGAACTCCGCCAACTACGAGACCCAGAAGCTCTTCATGACCAACGTAGGGGACCGTGTGGTGCCGTCGACGGCCACGGGTACGCCGGCCCTCTCCGGCCCGATCACCGGCGCCGTGGGCCTGTCCACCTGGGCGACGACGGCGGCGTACGACGACGTGTCGGTGACCTCGGCGGACGGCGCGAGCCTGCTCACCGACGACTTCGGCGGCGACGCCTCGAAGTGGACCCATACCGGCAGGGGCAGCTGGAGCATCCAGGACGGGCAGTACGTGCAGACCGACGCGGCCGCCGAGAACACCATGGTCTCGGCCGGTGACACGGCCTGGCACGACTACGACCTGAAGGTGAAGGCCACCAAGAAGTCCGGCAAGGAGGGCTTCCTCGTCGCCTTCGGCGTCAAGGACACGGGCAACTACTACTGGTGGAACCTCGGCGGCTGGAACAACACCACCAGCGCGGTCGAGCAGGCCGTGGACGGCGGCAAGTCGTCGCTGATCTCCAAGCCGGGCACGATCGAGACGGGCCGCGCGTACGACATCGAGGTCAAGGTGCGCGGGCGGCAGGTGACCCTGCTCCTCGACGGCAAGGAGTGGGGCGGCTTCACCGACGACAAGCCGGCGGAACCGTTCCGGCAGGTCGTGACGCGTGACGCCGGGTCCGGTGACCTGATCGTCAAGGTCGTCAACGCGCAGGCCTCGGCGGCGCGTACGGCGATCGACCTCGGGGGTGCGAAGGTGCGCTCCAAGGCCCGGGTGACCACGCTTTCGGCGGCGCCGGACGCGGTGAACACGGAGACGGCCACCCCGGTCGCGCCGGTGACGTCCACGTTCAGTGGGGTGGCCGAGGAGTTCAGCTACACGTTTGCGGCCAACTCCGTGACGTTCCTGAGGATCAGAGAGCGGTGATGGTGAGGGTGGCCCGGGGTCTGTGAGCCGGGCCAGGGTGTGCGGGGGCTGGTCGCGCAGTTCCCACGCCCCTCGTGGGGCCTTCGGCCCCTCCCAGGGTCGCTTCTCACGAGCGGCGGCGGGGCTTTCCGGTCTTGCCGCCGCTCTTGGCGTTCCTGCCGCCGGACGAGCCGCCTCGGGGGTTTCGGGCGGTCGGCCTGGCCGTCGTGGGCTGGCGTGGACGCTTGGCCTTCGGGGGCTGCTTCTCCTCCGGGGCCTGGGTGCGGCCGCGTGAGCTGTTGACCGTTCGGCCCCGGACGATGCCGATGAAGTCCTCGACCAGGTCGGTGGTCGCGTCCTGCGGCCAGGACAGGGCGACGCGGGACTCGGGGGCGTCCGTGACCGGGCGGTAGGTGAGGTCCTTGCGGTGGTGGAGCCGGGCGAGCGACTGGGGGACGACGAGCAGCCCGATCCCGGCCGCCACCAGTTCGATCGCGTCCTCCGTGGTGGCGGGGCGCTCGAACGCCGGCTCACCCGGCGGACGCTCCCAGCCGAGGGTGTCGTCGAGCGGATGCAGCACGACCTCGTCCGCCAGGTCCTCGGTGGTCACCTCGTCGACCGCCGCGACGACGTGGTCCTGGGGGACCACGACCACCGTCGTCTCGGTGTAGAGGGGGATCGCGCTGAGGTCGGTGTCGTCCACCGGCAGCCGCACGAAACCGGCGTCGGCGCCGCCGTCCCGCAGGACACCGAACGCCTCGGTGGCGGACACCTGGAGGAGGGTCAGGGGGACGTCGGGCAACCGCTCGTTCCAGATCCGCACCCACTTGGTGGGCGTCACTCCCGGGACGTACGCGAGCCGGAACGAAGGGGATGCTTCCGAGCCTGTCACGGGACCAGGCTAACGGGCGGGGGCACGGGTCCGGCACCGCGGGCGGCCAGGTGCCCGGCCGGCGGCCACGGATGCGGCGGGTGGCCACGGATACGGCGGCGGGTGGCCACGGGTACGGCGGCGGGTGGCCACGGGTGCGGCGGGTGGC
>NZ_LRTR01000491.1 GCF_001550375.1 Streptomyces europaeiscabiei
CACGGGTACGGCGACGGGCCCGGTCGTCGGCCGTGGTCGGCGGTCGCGCACATGGTCGATACCCTTGACCTCATGACGTCGCACCAGACCACCCAGACCATGAAGCCCGCCACCGCGGCGAAGAAGCTGGGTGTGTACCTCCAGGCCACGCCCGCCGAGTTCCAGGAGGGCGTCGTCACGCGCGCCGAGCTGACCGCGCTCCAGACGGACCCGCCCGCCTGGCTGGCGGAACTGCGCCGCAGCGGCCCGCACCCCCGCCCGGTGGTCGCCGAGAGGCTGGGCATCTCCATCGCGGGGCTCGCGCGCGGCGGAGTCACCGAGGCCCTCACCACCGAGCAGATCGAGGCCCTGCGGCAGGACAGCCCCGAGTGGCTGCAGAAGGAGCGCGCCACACAGGCCGAGGTCCGCAAGGAAGGCGCCCGCATCAAGAAGCGCAACGCGGAGCGGGCGGCCCAGTCGGACGACGGTCGTTCCTGACCCGGTTCGCCGGGTGCCGCCGGGCGCTCGGCGGCACCGGACGAGCCGGACGAGCCGGATGTCGTGCCCGGTGAACCGGACGTCCGTGCCCGCGCCCGGGCGAACCGAAGCCCGCATCAGCCGAACCGGACACCCGCACCCGCCCATCACGACCGCCGTCCGGCGAAAATCCATGAGCCGTGCGGCAGGGCCCCGGGGCAGGATGCCCTCCGTGAACCATCTCCTGTACGGACTCGCCGCCAATCCGGCCCTGCCGTCCGAGCTGGTCGACCGGCTGATCGCGGTGGCGGACGCCGACGTCGACCACGGTCTCGCCGGCCGTGCCGATCTCAGCCGGGCGCAGGCGGCCACGCTGGCCGCGCGGGACGAGGGGAACGGTGTGCTGCTGGCGTACGAGGGCAGGCTGACCGCTGCCGACGTCGATCCCACGGCGCAGCCGCTCGCTGCCCTGGCGCTGCTCGACGAGGGTGCCGGCGCCCCGGAGTGGGCCCGCCTCCTCGCGGTGGATCCGGACGTCGAGCACCGGGAGAAGCTGGCCGCCTGCCCCGGCCTGCCGCCGGACGTGGTGGAGACACTCGCCGCCGACTCGGACGTACGGGTCGTCGTGGAGCTCGCCCTGTGGGCCGCGCCGGACGTGGCCGCCCGGCTCGCGGGGCATCCGCACGCCGAGGTCC
>NZ_LRTR01000492.1 GCF_001550375.1 Streptomyces europaeiscabiei
GGCGGCGCTGGTCAGCGGCGAGGGGCTGCCGCCCGCGCGGCGCTGCCTGGTCTGCGACCGGGAGGAGCCGCCCTTCACGCACAGCGCGGACTGCCCACGGCCCGACTGCGATCTGCGGCCGGGCGCCTCCTGCGACGGCTCCCACGAATCTACCGCGCACGACACGCTGTGGGCGGCCCTGGACAACCCGGCCACACCGGCTCAGGCGGTCGCGGGCTTCGCCGACCACCCGTCGACGGCGCTGCGCTGGGCGCTCGCCGCCCGCCCCGGTCTGCCCCCGGAGGCGTACGCCCGGCTCGCCGCGGATCCCACGCCAGGTGCCCGCGCCGACCTCGCCGAGAACCCCGCGATCGACGACACCCTGATCCGCGCGCTGGCCGACGACACGTCCCCCGACGTACGGCGCGGGCTCGCGCACAACCCACGTGTGCCGCTCGACGTGCTCACCCACGTGGCCGCCACCACCAGGATCGGCAGCACCCTCCTGCCGCGGATCGCCTCCGCCACGGCCGCCGAGGCCGAGGAGCTGGCGCGGTCGCCGCACGCGGTCGTACGCATGCTTCTGGCGCAACGGCGTGATCTGCCGGCCGAGATCCGTGACGCGCTGGCCGACGACCCCGACGCGAAGGTGGCCAAGTCCGTGGCTGCGCACCCCGGCCTCTCCGAAGCGCGGCTGCGGGCCATGGCCGATCGACACGGGGTCCAGGTCACCGCCGGGGTGGCGGCCAACCCGGACGCCACCCCCGCACTGCTGGAGCACCTGTCCCGGCACAGGCCCCCGGCGCGGAAGGCGTTCCGCGCGATCGCCCGGCACCGCCACGCCACGGGCGCGGCGCTTCTCGCCTGCCTGGCGGACGAACGGGCGAAACCCTTCGCCGCCGGCCACCCGGCGCTCCCGCCCGAGGTCATCACGGACCTGCTCACCGACCCCCACGCGCAGGTGGCCGAAGCCGCGGCCGCCAACCCCTCGCTCCCGCGCGCCGTGATGGAGAAGCTGACGAGAGAACTGCTGCCCTAGCTAGCCGAGCCCCGGCCGTCGTCACCGGTGTCGAGCCACCCGTCGGCCCGTATGCGGCCGTGCCGTCCCCTCCCCGCACGGATTGCATAAACGTGCAGCGAAACGTATAGTCATGCCATCCAAGAGGAGGGTTCCATGGCGGTACGCGTGGCGGTGGCGGGAGCGAGTGGTTATGCGGGCGGCGAAGTGCTGCGCCTGCTGCTCGCGCACCCCGAGGTCGAGATCGGTGCACTGACCGGCAACTCCAACGCGGGCCAGCGCCTGGGCGGGCTCCAGCCGCACCTGCTGCCCCTGGCCGACCGGGTGCTCCAGGAGACGACCGCCGAGGTCCTCGCCGGGCACGAGGTGGTGTTCCTCGCGCTGCCGCACGGGCAGTCCGCCGCCGTGGCCGAGCAGCTCGGCCCGCAGGTGCTCGTCGTCGACATGGGCGCCGACTTCCGCCTCAAGGACCCGGCGGACTGGGAGCGGTTCTACGGCTCGCCCCACGCCGGGACCTGGCCCTACGGCCTCCCCGAACTGCCGGGTGCCCGCGCCGCGCTGGAGGGGTCCAAGCGCATCGCGGTACCCGGTTGCTACCCCACGGCGGTGACGCTGGCCCTGTTCCCGGCCTACGCGGCGGGCCTCGCCGAGAACGAGGCCGTGATCGTCGCCGCCTCCGGCACCTCCGGCGCCGGCAAGGCGGCCAAGCCGCACCTGCTGGGCAGCGAGGTCATGGGGTCGATGACCCCGTACGGCGTCGGCGGTGGCCACCGGCACACGCCCGAGATGATGCAGAACCTCGGCGGGGTCGCCGACGAACCGGTCTCCGTCTCCTTCACACCGACCCTCGCCCCGATGCCCCGCGGCATCCTCGCCACGTGCACCGCGAAGGCGAAGCCCGGCGTCACCGCCGACTCCGTGCGCGCCGCGTACGAGAAGGCCTTCGCCGACGAGCCGTTCGTCCACCTGCTCCCCGAGGGACAGTGGCCGGCGACGGCGTCCGTCTACGGTTCCAACGCCGTTCAGATCCAGGTCGCGTACGACGAGGCCGCGGGCCGCATCATCGCGATCAGCGCCATCGACAACCTCACCAAGGGCACCGCCGGTGGCGCCCTCCAGAGCATGAACATCGCCCTCGGACTCCACGAGACGACGGGGCTTTCCACGATCGGAGTCGCACCGTGAGCGTGACGGCAGCCAAGGGATTCACGGCGGCGGGCATCGCCGCCGGAATCAAGGAGAACGGCAACCCGGACCTGGCCCTCGTGGTCAACAACGGGCCCCGCCTCGCCGCCGCGGGCGTCTTCACCTCCAACCGCGTCAAGGCCGCCCCGGTCCTCTGGTCCGAGCAGGTGCTGAAGGGCGGCCGGGTCTCCGCCGTCATCCTCAACTCCGGTGGTGCCAACGCCTGTACGGGACCGAAGGGCTTCCAGGACACCCACGCGACGGCCGAGAAGGTCGCGGAGGTCCTCGACGGGCACAACGCGGGCGAGATCGCCGTCGCCTCCACCGGCCTGATCGGCGTACTGCTGCCGATGGACAAGCTGCTCCCGGGTGTCGGGACGGCCGCCGCGCAGCTCTCCGAGCACGGCGGTGAGAAGGCCGCCATCGCCATCAAGACCACCGACACCGTGCACAAGACGGCCGTCGTCTCCAAGGACGGCTGGACCGTCGGCGGCATGGCCAAGGGCGCGGGCATGCTCGCCCCCGGCCTCGCCACCATGCTCGTCGTCCTCACCACCGACGCCGACGTCGACAGCGAGACCCTGGACCGGGCCCTGCGCGCCGCGACCAGGGTCACCTTCGACCGTGTCGACTCCGACGGCTGCATGTCCACCAACGACACCGTGCTGCTGCTCGCCTCCGGGGCCTCCCGGATCGCCCCGGAACACGCCGGGTTCGCGCAGGCCGTGCGCGAGGTGTGCGACGACCTCGGACAGCAGCTGATCCGGGACGCCGAGGGCGCCGGCAAGGACATCAAGGTCGAGGTCGTCAACGCCGCGACCGAGGACGACGCCGTGGAGGTGGGCCGCTCCATCGCCCGCAACAACCTCCTCAAGTGCGCCATCCACGGCGAGGACCCCAACTGGGGACGGGTGTTGTCCGCCATCGGCACCACGCAGGCCGCCTTCGAGGCCGACCGGCTCAACGTCGCCATCAACGGCGTCTGGGTCTGCAAGAACGGCGGCGTCGGCGAGGACCGCGACAACGTCGACATGCGCTACCGCGAGGTGCACATCGTCGCCGACCTCGCCGCCGGGTCCGAGACCGCCACCATCTGGACCAACGACCTCACCGCCGACTACGTCCACGAGAACAGCGCGTACTCCTCATGAGCGCCACGCGGAAGCACACCGCCCTCCCGAAAGCCCGCATCCTCATCGAAGCGCTGCCCTGGCTGACCCGCCACAACGGCAAGACGGTCGTCATCAAGTTCGGCGGGAACGCCATGATCGACGAGGACCTGAAGGCCGCCTTCGCCCAGGACGTCGTCTTCCTGCGGCAGGCCGGCCTCGACGTGGTCGTCGTGCACGGCGGCGGCCCGCAGATCAGCGCCGCCCTCGACAGGCACGGCATCGTCAGCGAGTTCAAGGCGGGCCTGCGCGTCACCACCGAGGACGCCATGGACGTCGTACGCATGGTGCTCGCCGGACAGGTGCAGCGCGAGCTGGTCGGGCTGCTCAACCAGCACGGACCGCTCGCCGTCGGACTGACCGGCGAGGACGCGCACACCATCACCGCCACCAAGCACCTGCCCGAGATCGACGGCGAACCGGTCGACATCGGGCGGGTGGGCGAGATCACCGCGATCGACACGGGCGCGATCAAGGCACTGCTCGCCGACGGCCGCATCCCGGTCGTCTCGTCGATCGCCCGTAGCCAGGACGACCACCATGTCTACAACGTCAATGCTGATACGGCGGCTGCGGCACTCGCTGCTGCTCTTGGCGCCGAGACCCTCATGGTCCTCACGGACGTCGAGGGCCTCTACGAGGACTGGCCCCACTCCGACGAGGTGATCAGCCGCCTCACGGCTTCCCAACTGGAGAAGCTGCTGCCGGAGTTGTCCTCCGGCATGGTGCCGAAGATGCAGGGCTGCCTGCACGCCGTACGCAACGGCGTCCGGAACGCCCGTGTCATCGACGGCCGGGTCCAGCACTCGATCCTGCTGGAGATCTTCACCGACGAGGGCATCGGCACGATGGTCGTGCCGGATGCGCAAGAGGGGGACGCTGCATGACCGCCAACGACGAGCTGACCCAGCGGTGGCAGGGCTCGCTCATGAACAACTACGGCACGCCGAAGCTCTCGCTCGTCCGTGGCGCCGGCACCCGGGTGTGGGACGCCGACGGCAAGGAGTACGTCGACTACGTCGGCGGTATCGCCGTCAACGCGCTCGGCCACGCCCACCCGGCGGTCGTCGAGGCCGTCAGCACCCAGATCGCCTCCCTCGGCCATGTCTCCAACCTGTTCATCGCCGAACCGCCCGTCGCTCTCGCCGAACGGCTCCTGGAGCACTTCGGCCGTGACGGCAAGGTCTTCTTCTGCAACTCGGGGGCCGAGGCCAACGAGGGCGCGTTCAAGATCGGCCGGCTGACCGGGCGGACGCACATGGTCGCCACCGTGGGCGGCTTCCACGGCCGGACCATGGGCGCCCTCGCTCTCACCGGCCAGCCCGGCAAGCAGACCGGCTTCCACCCGCTGCCCGGCGATGTCACGCACGTCCCGTACGGCGACGCGCAGGCCCTCGCCGCCGCGGTCACCGAGGAGACGGCCCTCGTCATCATCGAGCCCGTCCAGGGCGAGAAGGGGGTCGTGGTCCCGCCGGCCGGCTATCTGAAGGCCGCGCGGGCCATCACGGCCGCCACCGGCTCGCTGCTGGTCCTCGACGAGGTGCAGACCGGCGTCGGCCGGACCGGGCACTGGTTCGAGTACCAGGCGCACGAAGGCGTCCTGCCGGACGTCGTCACCCTCGCCAAGGGGCTCGGCGGCGGACTGCCGCTCGGCGCGACCGTCGCCTTCGGCCGGGCCGCCGATCTGCTCCAGCCCGGCCAGCACGGCACCACCTTCGGCGGCAACCCGGTCGCCTGCGCCGCCGGACTCGCCGTCCTGGAGACCATCCGGGCGGAGGGCCTGCTGGAGAACGTGAAGCGGCAGAGCGAGAAGCTGCGGAACGGAATCGAGTCCCTCGGCGACCCGATGATCGGCCATGTCCGCGGCGCGGGCCTCCTGCTGGGTATCGTGCTCACCGAGCCACTCGCGCCCCTGGCGCAACAGGCCGCGCAGGACGCCGGTTTCCTGGTGAACGCGCCCGCACCCGATGTCGTACGGCTGATGCCCGCGCTCAATATCGGTGACGCGGAGGTGGATGCCCTCCTCCAGGCGCTGCCCGGCATTCTCGACGCGGCGCGGGCGGCGCACGAAGACAGTGGGGACGGACGAGCCGGGGAATGAGACGACGATGAGCCAGGCGCAGGAGCACGACCAGGCGGGGCCCGCCGTGCCGCACACCCGCACCGCACGCCACCGGCGGATCGTGGACATCCTCAACCGGCAACCTGTGCGGTCGCAGAGCCAGTTGGCGAAGCTGCTGTCCGACGACGGGCTGAGCGTCACGCAGGCGACGCTCAGCCGGGACCTGGACGAGCTGAACGCGGTGAAGATCCGCAACACCGACGGCGACCTCATCTACGCGGTGCCGAGTGAGGGGGGCTTCCGCACCCCTCGGGCTCCGCTGGGGGAGTCGGCGAAGGAGGAGCGGATGCGGCGGCTCTCCGCGGAGCTGCTGATCTCCGCGGAGGCCTCGGCGAACCTGGTGGTGCTCCGGACCCCGCCGGGCGCGGCCCAGTTCCTGGCCTCGGCCATCGACCAGGCGGAGCTGCACGACATCCTGGGGACGATCGCCGGCGACGACACGCTGATGTTGATCAGCCGGGATCCGGTGGGTGGGCAGGCCTTGGCCGATCACTTGCTGCGGCTGGCTCAGAACGGCCACTGAGCGGCCACTGAGCGGCCAGTGAGCGCCACTGAAGGGGCGCGTTTCGCGGGGAAACCCGGCTGCGGGTGCGTCGTGGCTGGTCGCGCAAGTTCCCCGCGCCCCTGAAAAGCCGGACTCCGCCCGCTGTTCCCCGCCCGCTCCCACCTGGCTGCGGGCGGGCGTGCCGCTGGGGGAGCACGGGTGGGCGCAGCGGCACCCGGCCGGCGCCGGTGAGCGGAACGCCCCCGCTCAGCCCAGCCGCCGGGCCAGCCCTCCCGTGCAGCGGACCTCGTCGCCCGCCGTGATGAGCAGCGCTTCGGTGTCCTCCAGGGACTCCAGCCACGCCAGGCCCTCACGGGAACCCATGGCGAAGGCCGCCGTGGCCCAGCAGTCCGCCCAGGTCAGGCGGGGGGCGACGACCGTCACCGAGACCAGGTCCGTCACGGCGGACCTGCCGGTACGGGGGTCGACGATGTGGGCGCCCCGCTCGGCCGTTCCGGAGGTGGCGACGGCGAGGCGGTCGGTACCGGCGGCGGTGACGACGGCCGCGAGGCCCCCGGGACGGAGGGGATCGGCCACACCGACACGCCACGGCCGCTCGGTCCCGGGGACACCGCACAACTGGACGTCACCGCCCCCGTTCACGCTCACCCCGCTCGCCCCGGCCTCGACCAGACGCCGGGCCGCCCGTTCGGTGGCCCACCCCTTCACGAGCCCCGTCGGGTCGAAGCGTCCCTCGTACGTGGCGCTGAACCAGCCGCCGCTCGACCGCTCGGCCTCGGCGCACAGTTCGAGTACCTCGCCGACCTCGGGAGCACACTCCTCGATGGTCACCTCGCCCCGGGCCAGCCGGGAGATCTGGCTGTGCTCGCGATAGGTGCTGAACACCTCGTCCACGGCGTGGAGTCCGGCCACCGCCTCGTCGAGCGCGGCCCTGACCGCCGCGGGCTCGCCTCCTCGGAGGTCGAAGGAGAAGACGGTGCCCATGACCTCCTCGGCGTGCCGCAGCTGGGAGGGCACGGCGGGCCCGGCGGGTTCGGCCACCGGGTCAGCCGGCCTGGTCCAGCGCGGACTGGAGGGACTGCTTGTAACCGCCGCTGGTGTATGTGGCGCCCGAGACAGCATCGATGTCAGCGCTCCCTGCCGAGACGGCGTTCTGGTTGAGCTGGGGGATGGCGGTACCGCTGATCTGGGTGGAGCGGCCGCCGGTGGGCTGCTGCAGCGCCTCGGCGCCTGTGATCTTGCCGTCGATGACCGTGACGCGGACCTGGACCGGCCCGTAGTCCGTCTTGATGGCGGAGCCGGTGAGCACCTGGGTGCCCGTCGACTGCCCGGCCCCGGACTTCTCGGCACCCTCGGCGTCGCCGCCCGTGTCCTGCGCGTCGCCGCCCGCCTCGACCTCGGTGCCCGAGTCCTGCGCCTTGCCCGCCTGGTCCAGGGCGGACTGGAGGGACTCCTTGTAGCCGGCGCTGGTGTAGGTGGCGCCGGAGACGGCGTCGATGTCGGCGCTGCCCGCCGCCACGGCCGCCTGATTGAGCTTCGGCACCGAGTCACCGGTGATCTGGGTGGAGCGACCACCGCTCGGCGCCTGCACGGCCTCGGCCTTGGTGATCTTGCCGCCGCTGACCGTGATCCGGACCTGGACCGGCCCGTAGTCGGTCGTGACGGCGGTACCCGTGAGGACCTGGGCGCCCGAGTCCTGTGCCTTGCCGGCCTGGTCCAGGGCGGACTGGAGGGACTCCTTGTAGCCGGCGCTGGTGTAGGTGGCGCCGGAGACGGCGTCGATGTCGGCGCTGCCCGCCGCCACGGCGGCCTGGTTGAGCTTGGGGATGGCGTCGCCGCTGATCTGGGTGGAGCGGCCGCCGCTGGGCTGCTGCACGGCCTCGGCGCCTGTGATCTTGCCGCCGTTGACGGTGATCCGGACCTGGACCGGGCCGTACTCGGTCGTGACGGCGCTACCCGTCAGGGTCTGCGCGCCGGCCGCCACCCCGCCCTGTGCGGAAGGTGCGCCCCCGGCCGCTCCGGCCTGTACCGATCCGGCGTCCGAGGCCGGCTTCAGCGACAGCAGCAGCACGATGCCGGACACGGTGGCGGCGGTGGCGAGCAGGGTCCGCCGGATGGGGTGGCTCTTCTTCATCGCTCCTTCAGCTCCTGAAGTGTGAAGTCTCGCGGGGGAGACCCGAGGGGCGAACCCGTGGGGAAACCCATGGCCAGAAGTCGGGGTGGGAGGTCGTGGAGACCTACGGCTGGGACGGTCGGGCGGGTGGGACCGGCGGCGAGCGGTCCCGTCGCTCACATCTCGAACGACTCGTGGTGGATACGGCGGGTCGGGACACCCGCCCCGCGCAGCGCCTCGTACACGCCCTGGGCGAAGCCGGGCGGCCCGCACAGGAAGACGTCGTGGCTCTCGATGTCCGGGATCTTGCGGCGCAGGGAGTCCGGCGAGATGTCGGGGCGTTCGCCCTCCGGGCTGTTCACCGCGTACATCAGCCGCGCCCCGCGCTCCTCCGCGATCTGCGCCAGCTCGTCCCACAGGGCCAGGTCCTGGGTGGTGTTGGCCCGGTAGAGCAGGGTCAGGTCACCGGCCGCTCCGGGCAGCGTCTCGAACAGGGCCCGCATCGGCGTGATGCCCACACCGCCGGCCACCAGCAGTACCTTGCCCCGGCTGCGCTTGCCGGCCGTGAGCGCCCCGTACGGGCCCTCGGCCCACACCCGGGTGCCGGGCTCCAGGTCGCGCAGGGCCGAGCTGTGGTCGCCGATCGCCTTGACGGTGATGCGCAGCATGTTGGGGCGGGGCGCCGCCGACAGCGAGTACGGGTGCGAGCTGAAGCGCATGCCCGGTGCGAGGAACCGCCAGCGGAAGAACTGCCCGGCCTCCGCGCCCATCCGGTGCAGCTTGCGTCCGCTCATCAACACCGAGACGATGCCGGGCGACTCCTCGATGACCGCCTCGACCCGCAGTCGGTGCTTCATGTTCAGCTTGATCGGGCTGATGATCCGGTACCAGACCACCAGCGCGGTCACCGATCCGTACAGCACGTACCAGCCGGTCTTCGCGGCCGGGGTGGCGGCGAACTCGTTGCCGGTGGTGATCTGGTGCCAGAACGTCAGGAACGTGGCCGCGTACGTCAGCAGGTGCGTGTGGTACCAGACGTCGTACGGGATCCTCTTGCGCACCGGGCCGATCGAGATGAGCCCGATGAACACCAGCAGACCCGTGCCGATGGCGGCCTTGCCCATGTCCGGCAGCTGGTTGATCGAGTCGATCGTCTGCTGGAGGATCGCGGTGTGGGTGAGGCCGGCCTGGAGGGCGTACCCGTACATCGTGAGGACGACGTGCGCGACGACCAGGCAGAGCGTGTAGCGGCCGGTCATCGCGTGCCAGCGGGCCACCCGGTCGGAGCCGACCCGGCGTTCCAGCGCGGGCACCCGGGCCATCTGAAGCACCACCAGGGCCATCAGGTACCCGCCGAGCAGGCCCGTGATCCGCCCGGCGTTGACCATCTTGCTGCCCTGGTCGGCGATGGACGGCGTGTTGTCCCACCACAGCCACACCACCGCGGCCGCGCCCGCCCAGAAGGCGATGAGCAACGGGACGGCGGGAGAACGACGAGGTCGGATGCGGCGCATCGTCTGGCGGCGCGCTGCGCGACCTCCGGCGATCGTGGACACGGTTCCTCCGTGGTGGGCTGGACCCTTGGCCCACACGTACGTGCAGGGAGTGCCGTGTGTTCAACCGCGTGAACAACTGCCTCGCGGAACGCCTGGTCCCGGACGACGGCTGTGGGCCCCACGCCGTCACAGGTTCGAGGGCGGGAGCGGCAGGGGCAGCCCCGGCAGACCGTCCAGACTGGTCGCGATGTGCTCCTTGGAGCCGAAGTAGGCGCTGAGCGAGTCGTCGTCCTCGCGCGCGAAGCGCCTGCCGTGCAGGTCGCGGTCCTCCTCGTACGCCATGAAGGGTACGGAGTAGCCGCAGCTGTCGCGGATGCGTTCGGCGTGGACCACGATGACGGCGCGCAGGCCGTGCGGGGTGGGGTCGATGTCGGGGAAGCGGGCGAGGAGTTCCTTGAACCGCGGGTCGTCGCGGAAGACGGCCTCGCCCGTGCCGTGCACCCGCACGATGTTGGGCGGGCCCTGGAAGGCGCACCACATGAGGGTGATCCGGCCGTTCTCCCGCAGGTGCGCGATCGTCTCCGCGTTGGACCCGGCGAAGTCCAGGTAGGCGACGGTCAGTTCGTCGAGGATCACGAACGAACCCCGCAGCCCCTTGGGGGAGAGGTTGACCGTGCCGTCGGCGGACAGGGGCGCGGTCGCGGTGAAGAAGAGGGGCTGGGCCTCGATGAAGGTACGGAGGCGGCCGTCGATGCGGTCGTAAGTCTTTCCCATGTCTAACGATTATCGACGGAAACGCTTCGCCTGTCTAAGGAATTGGGCGCCCATCCGAGGAACTGCGCCCGAAAACGCGAATTCCGGGTGGACCCCATTGCTGGGATCCACCCGGAACCAGGTCTTCCATGGCCGTCCCGGCCGGCGTGCGGGGCGGCCACGGCCCCTGTCGCTCCCGAGGAGCGCAGGAGGTCACTCGCCGAACGAACGAATCACCGTGAGCGGATCACCATGAACGGATCACCATGAACGGTCGTCGTGCGTGGGCTGTCACCGTGACCGCCGGACCGCTGATCGAGCCGGTCGACCATCGATCGGGCAGGTGGGTGCCTACCGGTTGAGCCGACGGACTACTGGTTGAGCTGGCAGGGGGCGAGGGCTTCGAGGCCCTCGGGCTTGGCGGCGGCGCGGCCGATGGCGGTCTCGATGCGGTTCAGCGCGGCGACGCGCTTGTCCTCCAGCGGGCCGAGGATGGCGTTGTCGACGAAGTTGGCGCCGCCCTGGCCGACCGTGTCGATGAGGCGCTGGTTGGCTTCCTGGATCTGGGTGTCGAGGAGGGCCAGGTTGCGGTCGACCTCGGCCTGCGCGGAGGCGGGGATCGCCGGGAGGCTGCCCTCGACCGCGGGGCAGGTGATGGTGCCCGCGGCACCCGCGTTGCCCGCGTCCTCCGCACCCGCGCCCGCCTCCGCACCCGCTCCGGCCTCGACGTCAACCTCCTCGCCGGCGCCCGCGGCGCCACCCTGGTTGAGCTGGCAGGGGGCGAGGGCTTCGAGGCCCTCGGGCTTGGCGGCGGCGCGGCCGATGGCGGTCTCGATGCGGTTCAGCGCGGCGACGCGCTTGTCCTCCAGCGGGCCGAGGATGGCGTTCTGGACGAAGTTGGCGCCGCCCTGGCCGACCGTGTCGATCAGGCGCTGGTTGGCTTCCTGGATCTGGGTCTGCAGCTGGGCGAGGTTGCGGTCGACCTCGGCCTGCGCGGAGGCGGGGATCGCCGGCAGGCTTCCCTCGACGGCCGGGCAGGAGATGGTGCCGGGGGACGCGGCGTCCTGCCCGTTGTTGTTGGCACCCTCACCGGCGAGGGCGGAACCCGCGATGACCGCTCCGGAGAGCACGACCGCGGCGGCGCCGCCGATGATCCCTACGCGACGCTTGTTGTACTTCGGAAGAGCCCTGGACATGCGGATGCCTCACTCGAGTCGGGTGTGGTCTGTGTGTACAAACGCGGCGCCTGCGTCTGGGGAGAGTTACGGGTAAGCGGTTTCGTTTGTTCAAACCTTTCTCTGCATCTCTCAAAGTTCCGCCAGATTGACGATTCATGCAGAGTTCTGCATACTCATGCATGACGGCGAACGCAGTGTGCGGAGAGACCGTGACCGGCTGCGACCTCGCCCGAGGCGTATAAAGGTCCGCGGTCACACCCCCACCCTCTCTAGGAGCAACGCGAGTGAGCAGCAACAGCGGTGACGTACGGCTCTGGGGCGCCCGTTTCGCCGACGGTCCCGCCGAGGCCCTGGCGAAGCTGTCCGCGTCCGTCCACTTCGACTGGCGGCTGGCCCCGTACGACATCGCGGGCTCCCGCGCCCACGCGCGCGTGCTGCACAAGGCGGGCCTGCTCACCGAGGACGAGCTGACCCGGATGATCGCGGGCCTGAACCAGCTCGAAGCGGACGTGGCGTCCGGTGAGTTCGTCGGCACCGTCGCCGACGAGGACGTGCACACCGCCCTGGAGCGCGGCCTCCTGGAGCGCCTCGGCCCCGACCTGGGCGGCAAGCTGCGCGCCGGCCGGTCCCGCAACGACCAGGTCGCGACCCTCTTCCGCATGTATCTCCGCGACCACGCCCGCACGGTCGGCGGTCTCATCGCCGACCTCCAGGACGCGCTGATCGGTCTGGCGGAGGCCCACCCGGACGTGGCGATGCCCGGCCGCACGCACCTCCAGCACGCCCAGCCGGTTCTCTTCGCCCACCACGTCCTCGCCCACGTCCAGTCCCTCTCCCGGGACGCGGAGCGCCTGCGTCAGTGGGACGAGCGCACGGCCGTCTCCCCGTACGGCTCGGGCGCCCTCGCGGGCAGCAGCCTCGGCCTGGACCCGGAGGCGGTGGCCAAGGACCTGGGCTTCGAGCACGGCAGCTCCGCGAACTCCATCGACGGCACGGCGTCCCGCGACTTCGTCGCCGAGTTCGCGTTCATCACCGCGATGATCGGCGTGAACCTCTCCCGGATCGCCGAGGAGGTCATCATCTGGAACACGAAGGAGTTCTCCTTCGTGACCCTCCACGACGCGTTCTCGACGGGCTCGTCGATCATGCCGCAGAAGAAGAACCCGGACATCGCGGAGCTGGCGCGCGGCAAGAGCGGCCGCCTGATCGGCAACCTGACGGGCCTGATGGCGACCCTGAAGGCCCTGCCCCTGGCCTACAACCGCGACCTCCAGGAGGACAAGGAGCCGGTCTTCGACTCCATCGACCAGCTGGAGATCCTCCTGCCCGCCTTCACCGGCATGATGGCCACCCTCACCGTCCACCGCGAGCGCATGGAGGAACTGGCTCCCGCCGGCTTCTCCCTCGCCACCGACATCGCCGAGTGGCTCGTCAAGCAGGGCGTGCCCTTCCGCGTCGCCCACGAGGTCGCCGGCGAGTGCGTCAAGGCCGCCGAAGCCGAGAACAAGGAACTCAAGGACCTGACGGACGACCAGTTCGCCAAGATCTCCTCCCACCTGACCCCCGAGGTCCGCACGGTCCTCAATGTCCCCGGCGCCCTTGCCTCCCGCAACGGCCGCGGCGGCACGGCCCCGAGCGCGGTGGCGGTCCAGTTGGCCGACATCAAGACGGATGTGGCGACCCAGCACGCCTGGGCAACTGCCAAGAAGAGCTGAGGCAACGCGCCCCGCAAGGGGCGCGGGGAACTGCGCGACCAGCCCCCACCGAACCCGCATCCGGGGGTCGAAGAAGGGGCGCAGCCCCTCAAGGGCGGGACGGGTAGGGGCGGCGGGGGCGAAGACTCCCCGCAAGCCCCCACACCACACCACGAAGGTCATCGCGAGTTACGTTGGTCGGGAACCGCAAGGAGCCGACCGAACGGAGCTCGCGATGCCCTTCGCCCGACTGGCCGCAGCGACAACCCCCACCTGCCATCTCGGACTCGGCCTCGCCGCAGTCGCCCGCCCCGGTTACATCAACCTCGGCCGTGACGCCGACCTCGGAGCGACCCGCACCGTCGAGGCCCTGCGCACCCGCACCCACGAACTCCTCGACGCCGCCCACGCCCAGGGCGTCCGCTACTTCGACGTGGCCCGCTCGTACGGCCTCTCGGAGGAGTTCCTCGCCGACTGGCTGAAGGCACGCCCCGGCATCGACGACATCGTCGTCGGCAGCAAGTGGGGCTACACCTACACCGCCGACTGGACCACCGACGCCGAGAGGCACGAGGTCAAGGACCACAGCCTCCAGACGTTCGAGCGACAGCGCGTCGAAACACGTGACCTGCTCGGCGACCGCCTCGACCTCTACCAGATCCACTCGGTGACCCCGGACAGCCCGGCACTCACCGACAAGGAACTCCACGCCAGGCTGGCTCAGGCCGCCGCGGAGGGCGTCACCGTCGGCTTCTCCACCAGCGGCCCGGCCCAGGCGGAGGCCATCCGCACCGCGCTCGCCGTGACCGTCGACGGCGAACCCCTCTTCCGTACCGTCCAGTCGACGTACAACGCGCTGGAGACCTCCGCGGCGCCCGCCCTCGCCGAGGCGCACGACGCCGGGCTCACCGTGATCGTCAAGGAGGGCATGGCCAACGGCCGTCTGGCCGGGCCGCACGCCCCGGACGCGCTCAGGACCGTCGCCGAGCAGACCGGCCTCGGCTGCGACGCGGTCGCCCTGGCGGTGGTCCTGCGGCAGCCGTGGGCCGGCGTCGTCCTCTCCGGCGCGGCCACCACCGCCCAACTCGCCTCCAACCTGCACGCGGCGGTCGTGGACCTCGACGACGAGCAGCTCACCGGTCTCACAGGCCTGGTCGAGGACCCGCGGACGTACTGGGAGAAGCGCGGACAGCTGCCCTGGCACTGAGAACGGCTGCCCCGGGCACGGAAGAACCCTGCTGAGCCCTTCACCGTGAGACGCCCATGCTCGTGCTGAGACAAAGTTGTCTCACATGGGATATGGTCGTCTCATGGCCGTCGATCGTGAGCATGTGCTGCGCAGCGCAGCCGCCCTGTTGGCCCGTAAGTCCACCGCGACGATGGACGAGGTCGCGAAGACCGCCGGGATCAGCCGGGCCACGCTGCACCGCCACTTCGCCGGGCGCGACGCGCTCGTACGGGCGCTGGAGGCGCTCGGCATCGCGGAGTGCGAGGCCGCGCTCGACGCGGCACGCCCGACCGAGGGCCCGGCACGCGAGGCCGTACGACGGCTCGTGCGGGAGATCGAACCGGCCGCGGGCCTCCTCGCCTTCCTCTACACCGAGAGCCAGTTGTTCGAGGGGGAGGAGCAGCACGAGGGCTGGTCCCGCATCGACGACCGCATCGCGGCCCTGTTCAAACGCGGCCAGGCGGCCGGCGAGTTCCGTATCGACCTCACCCCGGCCTGGCTCACCGAGGCGCTGTACGGCCTGCTGGCCTCCGGCGCCTGGGCGGTCTCGGAAGGCCGCGTGGCCTCCAAGGACTTCACCTTCATGATCGCCGAACTGCTGCTCGGCGGCGCACTGCGTCACCCCGAACAACCGAGAGAGGATTCATGACCAGCACCCTGCAGCCGGCCCGCACGACGGAGGCGGAGAAGAGGCCGGGCCGCTGGCTCGCGCTCTCCGTCCTTGTGCTCGCCGTGCTGCTGGTGGCCGTCGACGCGACCGTCCTCGGTCTCGCGACCCCCTACATCAGCGAGGACCTCAAGCCCTCGGGCACCCAGCTCCTGTGGATCGGTGACGTCTACTCGTTCGTCATCGCGGGCCTGCTCGTCTCGGCGGGCAGCCTCGGCGACCGCATCGGCCGCAAGAAGCTGCTGCTCATAGGAGCCGCGGCGTTCGGCGCGATATCCGTGCTCAACGCCTACGCCACGACGCCCGAGATGATGATCTTCGCGCGGGCGCTGCTCGGTGTCGCGGGCGCGACCCTGATGCCCGCCACCCTCGCCCTGATCCGCAACCTCTTCCACGACCCGCGCGAGCGCAGCCTCGCCGTCGGCATCTGGGGCGCCACGGCCTCCGCCGGCACGGCGGTCGGTCCGGTCGTCGGCGGTTTCCTGCTGGAACACTTCTGGTGGGGCTCGGTCTTCCTGATCAACCTGCCGGTGATGGCCGTCCTCGTCCTCGTCGGCATCAAGCTGCTGCCCGAGTCCCGCCACCCGAACCCGGGCCCGTGGGACGCGCTCAGCGTCGGTCTCTCGCTCGTCGGCATGATCGGTGTCGTGTACGCGGTGAAGGAGACCGCCACCCACGGCCTCGAGGGCAACGCGCTCGCCGCAGGCCTCTTCGGCGTCGCCGGACTCTTCTTCTTCGTACGCCGTCAGCTCACCCTGCCGCACCCGCTGCTGGACATGCGGCTGTTCCGCAACCGGGGCTTCTCCGGTGCCGTCCTCGCCGACCTGCTGACCATCCTCGGCCTGTCCGGCCTGGTCTTCTTCCTCTCGCAGTTCCTGCAACTCGTCCAGGGCCGACGCCCGTTGGAGGCCGGACTCGCCGAACTGCCGGCGGCCATCGGCGCGGTGGCCGCGGGCCTGATCGCCGGAGCCGCAGCCCGCCGCTTCTCGGTCCGTTCCGTGGTCGCGGGCGGCCTGGCGGCCATCGGCGTGGCCCTCGCCCTGCTCACCCTGGTCGACCGGTCCACCGGCTACCCCCTGATCGGTGCCGCGCTGCTGATCGTCGGCATCGGCGCGGGCTTCTCCTTCACCGTCACCGCCGACGTCATCCTCTCCAGCGTCCCGAAGGAACAGGCGGGGTCGGCCTCGGCGGTGTCCGAGACGGCGTACGAGTTGGGGGCGGCCCTGGGCATCGCGGTCCTGGGCTCGATCGTCACGGGCGTCTACCGCGACTTCGCCGCACCCGTGGGCACCCCGGCCGAGGCCCGCGAGTCACTGGGCGGAGCGATGGAGGTGGCGTCGGCCATGCCGCCGAACGAGGCGCAGGAAATGCTGGCATCGGCTCAAGCGGCCTTCGTCGACGGCCTGGCCATCGCCGCCGGCGCAGGCGCGGCGGTTCTCCTGGCGACAGCGGCGGCAGCTTGGTTCCTGCTTCGCGGCCAACGGTTGGACGGCAGGGCTTAGGGGCGTGGGGGGACTGCGTCAACAGCCCCCGCCGACCCGCAGCCGACGAATGACCGAAGAGCCAGGCGCCTCCGGCGGAGCGGCGCCGCGGAGCTACGCCGCCTCTTTGGCCTTCGACGCATACATGTCCACGTACTCCTGGCCGGACAGCCGCATGACCTCGGTCATCACGGAATCGGTCACCGCCCGCAGCACATACCGGTCCCGGTCCATCCCCTCGTACCGGGAGAACTCCATCGCCTCACCGAACCGCACGGTCACCCGATGCGGCCGGGGCACCCCCGCACCCCCCGGCTGAATCCTGTCCGTCCCGATCATCGCGAAGGGGACGACCGGCGCCCCGGTCATCAACGTCAGCCGGGCGATCCCCGTACGACCCCGGTACAGGCGGCCGTCGGGCGACCGCGTCCCCTCGGGGTAGATGCCGAACACCCTGCCCTCGTCCAGCACCCGCCGCCCCGTCATCAGGGCGGCGACACCGCCCCGGCCGCCGTCGCGGTCGACGGGGATCATGCCGACGCCGGTGAAGAACCAGGCCATCAGACGGCCCTTGATCCCCTTGCCGGTGACGTACTCGTCCTTGCCGATGAAGAAGACCTGCCGGTCGCAGACCAGGGGCAGGATCATCGAGTCGATGAAGGTCACATGGTTACCGGCGAGGATCACCGGACCGTCCCCCGGGATGTGCTCCACGCCCTCCACCCGGGGGCGGAACATCAGGCGCATGATCGGTCCGAGCACTGCCTTGATGAGCACGAAGCGGGACAACGGGCCCTCCCATGTCAAGCGTTCCGGTACAAGTCTGTGCAGGTGAGGACGATACTCCCGGCTCACGGGCCGGCGCACACCGGGTTCACCGAGTGGATACCAAGTGTTGACGCTGCTTTACCTGCGGTGACGTAAAGGTGGCGGCCCGTCACGGACATGAAACATGTGACGGACATCGCGCCACCGAACCGACACTCTGTCAAAATCCGCCTCTCGTGCGACACGAGGCGTCTTCCGCGTGTTCGGTCCCAGGTCTCCCAACGGTCACCTCGGGACACCTACGATCGTCCCGCTTTGACAGGTGCAGGGCATCACGGTGGAGGAGCCGGTCATGGGGACGCAGGAGTCGCGGCAGGCGCAGGACTCGAACGAGCAGGGACGCGGAGCGGGCCGACGGGCACTGCTAGGCGCCGCGGTGCTCGGCGCGGGCGGAGCGGTCCTCGGACTGCCGGCCACGGCGAGAGCCGACGGGGCCGAGTCGGGGGGGAAGTCGGGCGGCGGCCACCGGGGCCTGCCGGTGCCGACGATCATCGCGCACCGCGGCGCGAGCGGTTACCGCCCGGAGCACACGCTCGGCTCGTACCAGCTCGCCCTCGACCTGGGCGCGCACGTCATCGAGCAGGACCTCGTGCCCACCAAGGACGGCCATCTCGTGTGCCGTCACGAGAACGACATCACCGGCACGACCGATGTCGCGGCGCACCCCGAGTTCGCCGCCCGGAAGACCACGAAGACCGTCGACGGCGTCTCCTACACCGGCTGGTTCACCGAGGACTTCACCCTCGCCGAGCTGAAGACCCTGCGCGCCAAGGAGCGCATCCCGGGCAACCGCCAGGAGAACACCCTCTACGACGGCCGCTGGGAGATCCCCACCTTCGAGGAGGTGCTGCGCTGGGCCGAAAAGGAGGGGAAGAAGCGGGGCAAGCGCGTCTGGCTGTACGTCGAGACCAAGCACCCCACCTACTTCCGCAAGCTGGGCCTGGGCCTTGAGGAGCCCCTCGCCAAGCTGCTGCGCAAGTACGACCGGCACAAGAAGAACTCGCCGGTCTTCCTCCAGTCGTTCGAGCCGAGCAGCATCCAGCGCCTGAACCGCCTGGTCGACAGCCCTCTCGTCGTGCTGCTCTCCGGTGCCGCCACCCGTCCCTGGGACTTCGTCGAGGTCGGCGACCCGCGTACCGTGGCCGACCTGGTCAAGTCGGCCGGGCTCGCCTGGATCGCCTCGTACGCAGGCGGCATCGGGCCCACGCTCGACCTGATCATCCCGCGAGACTCGGCCGGCAACCTCACCACGCCGACCACGCTCGTCGCCGACGCGCACGCCGAGGGCCTGATCCTGCACCCCTACACCATGCGCAACGAGAACACCTTCCTGCCCGCGAACTTCCGCAGGGGCACGGACGCCAACGCCTACGGCGACGCCTTCGGCGCGTTCAAGGTGTACTTCGAGACCGGCATCGACGGCATCTTCACCGACAACCCGGACACGGGCCTGCTGGCCCACGCGGACTTCGTCGACGGCTGACGTCCGACCGGTGGGCCTGGCCGTCGACGGCCGATGTCCGACTGGTGGACCTGGCCGTCCACGACCGACGCCCGACCGGTGGACCGACCGTCAACAACCGAAGCCCCGTGCCCCGATTGGGGTGACTACCGTCCGCCCCGGCAACCCCTGCCGGGGCGGCGGCGTCCCGGGGCATATGACACACGACATGCTCACCACCCTCCGCCCCCTGCTCGTCGCGGAGGTGTCGGCCGAGGCCTACGCGGCCGGCACCGAGGAGGGGGACCTGGAACAGGCGGTCTGGCTGCGTCTGCTGGAACGGCTCGACGCCGACGGTCCACCCGCGGACCCCGAGGGCTGGCTGCGCAGCGCCGTCCGCTTCGAGGCCCGCCTCAGCCGTCGCGCGGCCCGGGTCGAACAGCCCTACGCCGCCGAGCCCGCCGAC
>NZ_LRTR01000493.1 GCF_001550375.1 Streptomyces europaeiscabiei
GTACGCCGCCGTACGCCGGCTCCCCGGCCGCTGCCCCCGGCTGCTCGCGGCCCTGCTGTCCCCGAAGGACCTCACCTACCGGGAGATCGCGGGCGAGTTGGGTATCTCACAGGGCAGCCTCGGTCCGGAACGCTCCCGATGTCTGGGATGTCTTCGACGATTGCTGGCCGCGGAGGTTGCGGCACGCGAACCACGGGGATAGGAGTGAAGGACATCGGGTGAGCAGGTGAGCGGGAGGCGTGCACACATGGGCATGAGCGTGACCATCTCGGTGGCGACCGATCAGGACGCCGAGCAGATCTTCAGGCTGCAGTACCTGTGCTTCCAGAGCGAGGCGGCACTGTACGGCAACTACCGCATCGATCCGCTCGTCCAGAGCCTCGACTCGGTCCGTGAGGAGGTCGCCTCGGACTGCGTGTTCGTGGCCCGGCTGGGTGACGAGGTGGTCGGCTCCGTGCGCGGCGCCCTCGACGCCGACGGCACCGCGGCCATCGGCAAGCTCTGCGTCCACCCGCGCCTCCAGGGCCACGGCATCGGCGCGAGGCTTCTGCGTGCCGCCGAGTCGACCCTCGCCGAGGAGCGCGGCGCCACCAGGTTCCGCCTCAGCGCGGGTCACCGCAGCGAGGGAAACCTGCGGTTGTACCGCCGGGTCGGCTACGAGACCGTGGGCACCAGCCAGGGGCGGGACGGCGTACCGATGGTGATCCTGGAGAAGCCGGCGGAGGCGTACGCGGCGACGGCCTAGCCGGGGGCACGCGTCCGCAGGGGCGTGGAGAACCGCGCGACCGGCCACGACGGACCCGCAGCCGCCTGACGCCCCTCAGGCGGCCTTCCCCTGTCGCGCGCTCTTCCGCAGCCAGTACATCGCGGTGACCGGAAGGAGCACGGGAATGAACAGGTACCCGATCCCGTAGTCCGACCACACCGTCCTGTCCGGAAACGCCGACGGCTCGACCAGCGTCCAGGTGCCCACGATCAGCACACCGGCCAGTTCCACCGCACAGCAGATCCGCGCGGCCCTCCGGGCGAACTCCCCGCCCCGCACCAGCGAGTACGTGATGAACCCGTACACGACACCGGCCGTCGCGGACAGCGAGTACGCGAGCGGCGCGTGCTCGAACTCGGTCGAGATCTGTACGGCGGACCGTGACACCGCCCCGACGACCATCACGCCGTACAGCCACACCAGCAGCATCCCCGGCCCGCTGATCAGCCGTGCCCGCTCGTTCTCCCGCGGCTCGCGGTCCGTGGCGGTCACGTCAGCCTCCCCAGATGTCGTAGAGCCGCACCTGCAGCACGGCGAGCACCACACCGCCGGCCGCGACGGTCACGCTGCCCCAGCGGGTGCGCTCCGCCAGGGACATGAATCCGGTCACCGGGACACAGGCGAACGCCCCGAGGAGGTAGGAGACGAAGATCGTGGTCCCCTGCTCCGGCTTCTCCCCGCGCGCCAACTGCACGATCCCGACGATCAGTTGAACCAGGGCCAGCGCCGACACCACGGCCATGCCGATGAAGTGCCAGTCCTTGGTCGGCTGATCGCGAAACGCGGCCCAGCCGCACCAGGCGGCGAGCAGAAGCGCGGCGACGGCGGTCGTCACCGTCAGGGCAACAAGCATGCCGCGACCCTATTACGGCCCAAAACATCGCCGCGCCCGGCCCCGGGCGTCGAAACCCGCAGGCCGCACATCGTGGCCTTGGCCACAACGGCAGATGCCCACAGGGTGGACGTCACCACCCCGCACCTGCGGATACGTCTCTCGGAGCTGTCCGCTATACGGACAGCCCTCTCTCACCTGCTTCATACATCTGCTTTACTGATCTCATGACCACGACGAGCTACCGCATCCCTGCGACCGAGGCGACGATGACGCCCGGTGCTCGTTGTACGTGTCGAATGTGCGCCTTCTAGAAGGCCCCGCACGCCGCTGCGCGTGACGGACCGAGCCTCCCCGCGCGCATGTTCTCCCCCGGTTCCCTCGCCACCGCGAGAACCGTGTCGCGTCCCTGACAGCCTGCACCCGTGCCCGGGCACACCCACGCCCGCGCACTCGACAGTGACGGAAATCCAGTGATCACCACATCGGGCCTGACCAAGATCTACCGAGGTCGCGGCCGCGAGACGACCGCCCTCGACGGCGTCGATCTGCATGTACGCGAGGGCGAGGTGTACGGCGTGATCGGCCAGTCCGGCGCCGGCAAGTCCTCGCTGATCCGCTGCGTCAACCTCCTCGAACGCCCCACCTCCGGAACCGTGACCGTCGCGGGCCGGGACCTGACCGCCCTGGCCGGCCGGGGCCCCCGCGCCGGCCGGGAACTCCGCCGGGCGCGCAGCCGTATCGGCATGGTCTTCCAGCACTTCAACCTGCTGTCCTCCCGCACGGTCCAGGACAACGTCGAGCTGCCGCTCGAAATCCTCGGCAGGTCCGGCAACGACCGCTCCCGCAGGGCCGCGGAACTGCTCGACCTCGTCGGCCTCGCCGACAAGGCGAAGGCCTACCCGGCCCAGCTCTCCGGCGGCCAGAAGCAACGCGTCGGCATCGCCCGCGCGCTGGCGGGCGACCCGAAGGTGCTCCTGTCCGACGAGGCCACCAGCGCCCTCGACCCGGAGACCACTCGTTCGATCCTGACGCTGCTGCGCGACCTCAACCGGCAGCTGGGTCTGACCGTCCTGCTCATCACGCACGAGATGGACGTCGTCAAGACGATCTGCGACTCGGCCGCCCTCATGGAGAAGGGCCGGATCGTCGAGTCCGGCACGGTCGGCGAACTGCTCGCCACCCCCGGCTCCCAACTGGCCTCCGCTCTCTTCCCGGTGGGCGGCGAGGCCACCGGCGACGACCGCACGGTCCTCGACGTCACCTTCCAGGGCGAGGCGGCGACCCGGCCGGTCATCTCGCAGCTGTCCCGCACGTACAACATCGACATCTCGATCCTCGGCGCCGCCCTCGACACCGTCGGAGGCCTCCAGATCGGCCGGATGCGCATCGAACTGCCGGGCCGCTACGAGGACAACGTCGTCCCCGTCGGCTTCCTGCGCGAGCAGGGCCTGCAGATCGACGTGGTCGGCCGGGACATCCAGGCGTCCACGCTCGTGAAGGAAGGTGCCAAGTGACCTGGAACGAGATGTGGCCCCTGCTGGAGCAGGCGTGTTGGGACACCCTCTACATGGTCGGCTGGTCCACGCTCATCGCGATCGTCGGCGGCCTCCCGCTCGGCATCCTGCTCGTCCTCACGGACCGGGACGGCCTGCTGCAGAACATCCTCGCCAACAAGGTCATCGGGCAGGTCGTGAACATCGCCCGCTCGATGCCCTTCATCATCCTGATGGTCGCGCTGATGGGCTTCACCCGCTGGGTCACCGGCTCGACGATCGGCCGCGAGGCCGCCATCGTGCCGCTCGCCGTCGGCGCGATCCCGTTCTTCGCGCGCCTCGTCGAGACGGCCGTCCGCGAAGTGGACCACGGGCTCGTCGAGGCCGTGCAGGCCATGGGCGGCAACACCTGGACCGTCGTCCGCAGGGTCCTCGTCCCCGAGTCGCTGCCCTCGCTGATCTCCTCGGCCACCACGACCGTCGTCGCCCTCATCGGCTACTCGGCCATGGCCGGCACCGTCGGCGCGGGCGGCCTCGGAGACATCGCCATCCGGTACGGCTACCAGCGCTTCGAGACCGAACTGATGTGGATCACCGTGGCGGTCCTCGCGGTCGTCATCTCCGTCATCCAGTTCGCCGGCGACCACGCCGCCCGCGCCCTGCACCGGCGCGGCGGCCACTCCGGCTCCACGCCCAGGCTCCGGCTCCTGAGGGCCGAGCCCACCGCGGCCGAGGTCACCAAGGCCTAGGCCGTACGTCGACTTCAGGCACCCGCACACGTCCCGTCCCACCCACGACGGGATCGCTCCACCCAAAAGGAAAGGCACTTTTCGTGCGTAACACCACCAAACTCGCCACCGCCGTACTCGCCGCCGGAGCCCTCACCCTCGGACTCACCGCCTGCGGCGCGGACAAGGCCGACAGCGCCTCCGACACGAGCGGCCCGCTGGTCGTCGCCGCCAGCCCGACCCCGCACGCCGACATCCTCAACTTCGTGAAGGACAACCTGGCGAAGGACGCGGGCCTGGAACTGGAGGTCAAGGAGTTCAGCGACTACGTCCTGCAGAACCCGGCCACGGAGGACGGCTCCGTGGACGCCAACTACTTCCAGAACCAGCCGTACCTCGACGACTACAACAAGAAGAACGGCACCGACATCGTGCCCGCCGTCACGGTCCACCTGGAACCCCTCGGCCTCTACTCGAACAAGGTCGAGAGCGCCGACGCCCTCAAGAGCGGCGCGACCGTCGCCGTCCCCAACGACACCGTCAACGAAGCGCGTGCCCTGAAGCTCCTCGACGCGAGCGGGATCATCACGCTCAAGGACGGGGTGGGCACCGACGCGACCCCCGCCGACATCACCGAGAACCCGAAGAAGCTCCAGTTCAAGGAGTTGGAGGCGGCTCAGACCCCGCGCTCCCTGGACGACGTCGACGCCGCGGTGATCAACGGCAACTACGCCCTCGAAGCCGACCTCTCGCCCGCCGACGACGCCCTCGCCGTCGAGCCCGCCAAGGACAACCCGAACGGCAACTTCCTCGCCGTCAAGAAGGGCGACGAGGACGACCCGCGCGTCAAGAAGCTCGCCAAGCTCCTCACCTCCGACGAGGTCAGGAAGTTCATCGAGGACAAGTGGAGCAACGGCTCCGTCATCCCGTCCTTCTGAATCCGCCCTCCGATCGCCTTCTTCGATCGCGTCCTTCCGAGCCGACGGCACGTATACGGCGTATCGCCACGCATGGGGTCCGCTCCCTCACTGGGAGTGGACTCCGTGGTGCGATTGAGTGCTTTCATGCTGCATGCTGGGCAGTTCAGCAGGCTCTCAAAGATTTCGAAGGTTACGGAGCGGCGCATGATGAGGACCTTTCCCGACATCTCCATCAGCACGGATCGGTTGGTTCTGCGCCCGTTCGACGACGACGACATCCAGGCGTTCATCGAGATGATGAACGACGAACAGGTGATGGCCTGGACCGATGTCCCGCAGCCCTTCACCGAACGCGAGGCACGGACCTGGATCACCGAGTACGCGCCCGCCGAACGCACCTCCGGACGCGGCCTCGACCTCGCCGTCACCGAGTTCCTCACCCAGCGCCTGGTCGGCGTCATCCAGCTGACCAAAACCGACTGGCACGTGCGGGCCACGGAACTGTCGTACGTCGTCGCCCCCTGGGCGCGCGGCGAGGGCTACGCCTCCGAGGCCGCCCTCGCGACCGCCCAATGGCTGTTCCGCGAGCAGAAGTTCGAACGGATCGAGCTGCGCACCGCCGCCGACAACACCGCCTCCCAGCAGGTCGCGCAGAAGATCGGCTGTATCAGCGAGGGCGTGCTGCGCAACGCCTGCATAGCGCGCACCCGCACCGCCGAGGACGGCTGGAGCGAGGTCCGCACGGACTTCATCGTCTGGAGCCTCCTCCCGGAGGACATCGAGGGCGTCAGCGAGGAACTCGCCGACGGTGGCGGATTCAGCTCCTACTCGGACTGGAACTGAACCACCCACGGGTACGCGTGAGGCCGTGAGCCCGGCCACCGGGTCCCACCACGTCACCAGGTACCCTCACGGGACCTCGTGCGGGCGCCCCGACGACCTGCGAAGACCCTCTGGAGACTGACGAAGATGGCCGACCGGGTCACGGTGATCGGCTGGGACGGCTCCCCCTTGACCGCCGCGGCGCGCTCCGCCCTCGCCGCGGCCACGCTGGTGGCCGGCGCGGCCCACCACCTCGCCCTGCCCGAAGTGCCCCCGACCGCCGAACGCATCCGCCTCGGCAGCGTCGCCCTCGCCGCCCGCCGCATCGCCGGCCACCGGGGCACCGCCGTGGTCCTCGCCGACGGCGACCCGGGCTTCTTCGGCGTCGTCCGCACCCTCAGGTCCCCCGAGTTCGGCCTGGAGGTCGAGGTCGTCCCCGGCGTCTCCTCCGTGGCCGCCGCCTTCGCCCGCGCGGGCATGCCCTGGGACGACGCACAGGTGGTCGTCGCCCACCGCCGTACGCTGCGCCGCGCGGTGAACGTGTGCCGTGCCCACACCAAGGTCGCCGTCCTCACCTCACCCGGCGCCGGACCCGCCGAACTCGGCCTGCTCCTCGACGGAGTCCACCGCACCTTCGTGGTCGGCGAGGAACTCGGCACGGCACGCGAGCGGGTCACCGTCGTCACCTCCGACAAGGCCGTCGACCGCACCTGGCGCGACCCCAACCTCGTCATCGTCATCGGCGGCCACGCCGCCGCGGCCGAGGGCGGCGGCTGGCTCGCCGGCCGCGACCCCG
>NZ_LRTR01000494.1 GCF_001550375.1 Streptomyces europaeiscabiei
GGCCGCGACCCCGGCACCGGGCCGCGCGGCTGGTCCCTGCCCTCCGGCGTCTACGGCGGCGCCATGGGTGAGGGCGAGGCCGAACTGCTGCGCTCCTCCCAACTGGCCCGCCTGGGGCCGCGCGTGGGCGACCTCGTGTGGGACATCGGCTCCGGCAGCGGCGCCTTCGCCACCGACGCCGCCCGCTGCGGCGCCGCCGTCATCGCCGTCGACCGCGACCCCGAGGCCTGCGGCCGTACGACCCTCGCCGCCCGTCGCTTCGGCGTACAACTCCAGGTGGTCCACGGCGCCGCCCCGCACATCCTGGAGAACCTCCCCGAACCCGACGTCGTACGCGTCGGCGGCGGGGGAGCGGCGGTGGTCTCCGCCGTCGCTGACCGCCGCCCGCAGCGCATCGTCACCCACGCCCTGACCCGTCCCGCCGCCGAGCGCATCGGACGAGACCTGACCGAGCACGGGTACGAGGTCCGCTGCGACTTCGTCCAGTCCGTGGAACTCGATACAAGGGCCTGGACGGAGCGGGAACGGAGCGTCGCGTTCCTGCTCAGCGGGACCTTGCCCGACCGTTCCCTGTGATCCGGTTGTCGTACCGGCGCGGTAGGCTGGCCGACTGTTGTACCGCACTTCGACACCCGGCACTTCGTCGGTCAATGTCCTAAAAACGCGCCCGTTTTGAGGGCGTGTGTGGTACAGCGAAACGGGGAGGACGCGCAACGTGGCGCAGTCCACAGCGGACTGTCGCGGATCAAGCTGTCGCGACGGGGGGACGACCGGGACAATGGCCTTTCAATGGCTTTGTCGACAAGCAGCCGGGTCGTCACGTGCCGCTGGGCACGCACGCTCGTTCTTCACAGTGGGGCGGTAGGTGCGCCGTTCCCGGGCCAGCTGGCATGGAGGCACTAACCGATGGGCGAGGGGTACGCATGACCGACACCGGCCAGGTCCCGGGCGAGGGACTGCCGGAGAGCGCAGGCATGGTGGAGCAGCCGGGCGTCCCTGCGCCGGGTGCGTACACCTACCTCTCCGAGACCACCACCGAGACCACCACCGAGGACGAAGACCTCCTGCTGCCGGGTGCCCAGGGCGCGTGGGGCAACGAGATGCCGCCGCCCGCCCCCGAGCCCGTCGTCCAGGTCGTCCACGAGCCGGGCCCGCACGAGATGTCCGGCCGCGACAGCGGCTCGCTCGACCTCGGCGCCGTCCGTACCCCCGTCGCGACCCCCGTCCCGCAGCCGCCGGTGGCCCGCCGCCCGCTGCATCTCGGTCCGCCCACCCCTGATGCCTCCGCCAGGATCGCCACCGTGATCTACGCGGCGCCGCCC
>NZ_LRTR01000495.1 GCF_001550375.1 Streptomyces europaeiscabiei
CTGGCCGAACACATACGGACCACGCCCGGCGCCGTGCGCCACTCCGGCCCGGCCACCGTCGGCCCCGAGTACCTCGACGTGCCCCAGCAGCCGGTGTCGCAGTGGGTCGGCGCCCCCGCCACAGCCGCTCCGGCAGTGGCGGTCGGGGGAGCGGCCGCTGAAACGGTCGCTCCGCAGGAGGCGAGGCTTTCCGTGGCCGTGGCGGAGACCTCGCCCGCCGTGGAGAGCCCGCAGGCCGCGGACGCGGCGGAGGAGATCCAGGACGCCGAGGCCCTCCACCAGGCCCAGGACGCCGCCTACGCCCTGGCCCAGGAGGCCGCGGCCGCACAGTTCCGGACGCCGGAGGCCGTGGGGACACCGGTCGCCGCGCAGTTCCAGGCACCGGACGCCCCGGAGGACGCGGAAGCGCCGACCGCCGTGCAGACGGAGGTTCCGGAGGCGGTCGAAGCCCAGGCCCACGTCCCGGTGGCCGTGGAAGAGCCGGCTGCCGTCGAGGCGCGCCCGCTGGAGCCTGCCGAAGCACCGGCTGTGGTTCAGGCCCAGGTCCCGGAGGCCGTCGAAGCCACGGTCGTCGGTCGTACGCCGGCCCCGGAGGAAGCCGTGGAGCCGTCGGCGCCCGAGGCCGCCGAGATCGCGGCAGTCGTGGAAACCCCGCAGACGGACGTACCGCAGGGTCCCGAGCCGGTGGCGACGGCACCCGAGGCGCAGACCTTCGAGGAAGCCGAGCCAGTCACCCCGGCCGCGCAGGCGCCGGACACGACGCCTTTCCCCCCGGCGGCCCAGGGCCCCGAGCCGGTCCCGGCCCAGACCGTCGCCGAGGCCCCGGACGCTCCCCAGCTTCCACAGGAGCCCGAGGAGGTCCTCGAGGTCCTCGACGCCTCCGTCCCGGGCCAGCTCACCGAGGCCGACGCGCTGCCGCAGGCCGACAGCGCGGCCGCAGCGCCCGCGCAGGCCGACGAGGCAGCGGCGGAGGACGCCGAGCAGGCCGTCACCCCGGAGCAGCAGGCGCCGCCTGCCGCGGCCGATGAGCAGGCAGACCCCGGCGTGCCGGACGCGCGGCTCGCGACCGCCGCGCCGGACGAGGAGAGCGCCCTCGCTTCCCCGGAGGAGCCGACCTCCGACGCCGTACCGGACACCGCACAGGACGCCGCCCTCACGCAGGACCCCCAGCAGTCGGCGGAGACACCGGTCGCCGAGGAGCCGCAGCACACGGAGGTCGGGGAAGCCGAGGCCGAGCCGTCGCAAGCCCCGGCGGAGGCCGCACAGTCCGAGGCCGCACAGCCTGAGGCCGCACAGCCTGAGGCCGCACAGCCTGAGGCCGTGACCGAGGAGCCCCAGCCGCCGTCGCCCGCGCAGCCGGAACCGTCCGCCGTGCAGGGCCCGCAGTCCACCGAGCCGGTCGCACTCGTCGCGGACCAGGATCAAGACCACAACGGGGACCACAACGAGGCCGTGCTGGCCCAGCCCGCCGAGACCGCTCCGGAGCCGGAGCCCGCTCAGCCGCCGGTCCCCGAAGCCGTCGTCGAGCCCGAGGCCACGGATGTGAACGCGGCGGACCAACCGGCCGACAGCGCGGAGACGCAGGAAACCGCCGCCGCCGATCAGTCGACCGGCGAGGCTCCGACCGACCCCTCCGAGCCCGCAGCCGACCTGACGACCGAGGAACTGACGACCGAGGAACTGACGACCGAGGACCCGGCGACCGAGGACCCCGCGACCGGTGACCCCTCAGCCGCTGAGCCCTTCGCCGTCGAGGCGCCGCTTCTCGTTGCCTCCCAGATCGACGCCCCCCAGGGCGCCGTGGTCCAGCCCCCGACCGAGCCCGCCCCCGACGCCCCTCTCGCCGGAGCCCTCCAGGAGCCCGCACCGCAGGCCGACGCCGACCTGCCGCTCGGCCGGTTTGTGCCCGTCGACGGCTCGGTGCCGACCGCCCCGCACCCGGCCCCGACCCCGCTCCACGCAATGGTGGTCCCGCCACTGCCCGCGGACGACCTGGCGACGCCGGTCGTCACCGAGTTCCCGGCCGCCGAGGGACAGGCGCAGGCAGCCGAGTCCGCACCCGGCCCGCAGGCCCAGGCCACGGTCCCCACCCCGCGGGACCCAGAGGCCGAGACGATCGTCGTACCGCAGCCGCTCGCAGCGGCCGACGCGCACCCGGACGTCGTTCAGAGCGCCGAGGACCTGGACACCAGGGCCGCCGACCAGGAGGACGGCGAAGCGGCTGCGCCGGAAGCAGAAGCAGTGGAAACAGCAGCAGCCGAAGAGAGCGCGGCACCGGTGGAAGAAGCACCCGAAGACGTACGGGAAGAAGTACGGGAAGAAGTACGGAAGCCCGCGGGCCCGGCCGCGCCCCCCTACGACGACGCCGAACGCGAGGCCGTCCTCAAGGTCATGCGCGAGCGCCGGGACATCCGCAACGGCTTCCGCGACGACCCGATCCCGCACGACGTGCTGCTCCGCGTCCTGGAGGCCGCCCACACGGCGCCGTCCGTCGGCCACTCGCAGCCCTGGGACTTCGTCGTCATCCGCTCGGCCGAGACGCGCCGCACGATGCACGAACTCGCCCAGCGCCAGCGCGAGGCGTACGCGAAGTCGCTGCCGAAGGGCCGGGCGAAGCAGTTCAAGGAACTGAAGATCGAGGCGATCCTCGACACCCCGGTGAACATCGTCGTCACCGCCGACCCGACCCGTGGCGGCCGCCACACCCTGGGCCGGCACACCCAGCCGCAGATGGCCCCGTACTCCTCCGCCCTCGCGGTCGAGAACCTGTGGCTCGCGGCCCGCGCCGAGGGCCTCGGCGTCGGCTGGGTCAGCTTCTTCGACGAGCGCGAGATGGTCCGTGCCCTCGGCCTGCCCGACCACCTGGAGGTCGTGGCGTACCTGTGCGTCGGATACGTCGACGAGTTCCCGGAGGAGCCCGAGCTGATGCAGGCGGGCTGGGCCAAGCGCCGCCCGCTGTCCTGGGTCGTCCACGAGGAGACGTACGGCCGCCGTGCCCTGCCCGGCGCCGAGCCGCACGACCTGCTCGCCGAGACCGTCGCCGGTATCCGCCCGCTGGACGCCAAGGCGCTCGGCGAGGCGTGGGAGCGCCAGAAGCGGATGACCAAGCCGGCGGGCGCGCTCGGCATGCTGGAGATCATCTCCGCCCAGCTGGCCGGTCTGTCCCGCCAGTGCCCGCCGCCCATCCCGGAGCCCGCGGCCGTCGCGATCTTCGCGGGCGACCACGGAGTCCACGCCCAGGGCGTCACTCCCTGGCCCCAGGAGGTGACGGCCCAGATGGTCGCCAACTTCCTCGGCGGGGGAGCGGTCTGCAACGCCTTCGCCACCCAGGTGGGCGCCGAGGTCTGCGTCGTGGACGTGGGCGTGGCGAGCGACCTGCCGGCCACCCCGGGGCTGCTGCCGCGCAAGATCCGCGCCGGTACGTCCGACATGACCACCGGTCCCGCGATGACCCGCGAGGAGGCCAAGCAGGCCATCGAGGTGGGCATCGAGACGGCCCGTGACCTCGTCGCGGCCGGCAACAAGGCCCTCCTCACGGGCGAGATGGGCATCGCCAACACCACGGCCTCCGCCGCCCTGATCGCCGTCTTCACCGGCGCGGACCCCTCCGAGGTCACCGGCCGGGGCACCGGCATCAACGACGAGACCCTCGCCCGCAAGACCGAGGTCGTACGCCGCGCCATCGAGCTGCACCAGCCCGACCCCGCCGACCCCATCGGCGTCCTGGCGGCGATCGGCGGCTTCGAACACGCCGCCATCGTCGGCCTCCTCCTGGGCGGCGCCTCCCTGCGTACGCCGGTCATCCTCGACGGCGTCAGCGCCGGCGCCGCCGCGCTGGTGGCCCGCGCCATCGCCCCCGAGGTCCTCGCCGCCTGCATCGCGGGCCACCGCAGCGCCGAGCCGGGCCACGTCGCCGCCCTCCAGAAGCTGGGCCTGCGCCCCCTGGTCGATCTCGACCTCCGCCTCGGCGAGGGCACCGGCGCCCTCCTCGCCCTCCCGGTCGTCCAGAGCGCGGCCAGGGCGATGCACGAGGTGGCGACGTTCGACTCGGCGGGGGTGACCGAGAAGTAGGCGAGGTGGGTACCGGGCGCCTTTCCGACCCGGCTGCGCGGTTGTGGGCAATCGTTCCGCGGGGCGAAGGGGACACCTCCCGTTCGAGCGAAGCCGAAAATGGGGGAGGGTGGGCACAACCGCCCACGGCCGAGCATTCGGCAACGGTGCTCACCCCCACCCGGGGCCCGGGGGCGGCGCCCCCGGTTTCGGGTAGGGATGGGCTTGGGGAAAGGAACCCCACCCACCTCAGCCACCCACCGGACCCACAGCCTAAAATTCCCACGTCAGGGCCGCTCCAAAGCCGCAGCGCCCCCACCGCACCGCCGCCAGCCCGAGGAGCCGCACCCTCATGGCCGAACACCCCGCCTACCCCGTAGGCCTCCGCCTCACCGGCCGCCGAGTGGCCGTCATCGGCGGCGGCCAGGTCGCCCAGCGCCGCCTCCCCGCCCTCATCGCGGCCGGCGCCGACATCCTCCTCGTGTCCCCGAGCGCGACCCCCTCCGTCGAGGCGATGGTCGACGCGGGCGAGCTGACCTGGGAGAAGCGCAGGTACGCGGAGGGCGACCTCGCCGAGGCCTGGTACGTCCTGATCGCCACCGGCGACCCGTTGGCGAACGCGCGCGCGTCCGCCGAAGCGGAGCGCCACCGCATCTGGTGCGTCCGCTCCGACAACGCCGAGGAAGCCACTGCCTGGACCCCGGCGACCGGCCACAGCGAAGGCGTCACCGTCGCCGTCCTCACCGCCAACGCCCAGGGCCGCGACCCCCG
>NZ_LRTR01000496.1 GCF_001550375.1 Streptomyces europaeiscabiei
GACCCCCGCCACACCGCCGCCATCCGCGACGCCGTCGTCGAGGGCCTGCGCGACGGCACCCTCGTCGCCCCGCACCACCGCACCCGCACCCCCGGCGTCTCCCTCGTCGGCGGCGGCCCCGGCGACCCGGACCTGATCACCGTGCGCGGCCGACGCCTCCTCGCCGAGGCCGATGTCGTCATCGCCGACCGTCTCGGCCCACGCGACCTGCTGGCCGAACTCCCGCCGCACGTCGAGGTGATCGACGCGGCGAAGATCCCGTACGGCCGTTTCATGGCCCAGGAGGCCATCAACAACGCGCTGATCGAGCACGCCAGGCAGGGCAAGTCGGTCGTGCGCCTCAAGGGCGGCGACCCGTACGTCTTCGGCCGCGGCATGGAGGAGCTCCACGCGCTCGCCGAGGCCGGTATCCCCTGCACGGTCGTCCCCGGCATCTCCAGCTCGATCTCCGTCCCGAGCGCGGCCGGTATCCCGGTCACCCACCGGGGCGTCGCCCACGAGTTCACCGTGGTCAGCGGGCATGTGGCCCCCGACGACGAGCGCTCCCTGGTCGACTGGCCCGCCCTCGCCCGGCTGACCGGCACGCTCGTGATCCTCATGGGCGTCGACAAGATCGGCCGGATCGCCGAGACCCTGGTGGCGCACGGCAAGTCCCCGGACACCCCGGTCGCCCTGGTCCAGGAGGGCACCACGGCCGCCCAGCGCCGGGTCGACGCGACCCTCGCCACGGTCGCCGAGACCGTGGTGACGCAGGAGGTAAAGCCGCCGGCGGTCATCGTGATCGGCGAGGTCGTGAAGGTGGGACCCGGAACGGAAGCATGACCTCCGGGCGGCGACCCCGGACCGTAGGGCCACGGAACCGTAACCACCGGTAACCCGACCCGTCCCAAGCCGTTGGCACCACACCCAGGACAAGGCAGTATCACCCTGTGGCCGATCTCATCACCGTTGAGGACCCCGACGACCCGCGCCTGCGCGACTACACGGGCCTGACCGACGTGGAGTTGCGCCGCAGGCGCGAACCCGCCGAGGGCCTGTTCATCGCCGAGGGCGAGAAGGTCATCAGACGGGCCAAGGAAGCCGGCTACGAGATGCGCTCGATGCTGCTCTCCGCCAAGTGGGTCGACGTCATGCGCGACGTCATCGACGAACTCCCGGCCCCCGTCTACGCGGTCAGCCCCGAGCTCGCCGAACAGGTCACCGGCTACCACGTGCACCGGGGCGCCCTCGCCTCCATGCAGCGCAAGCCCCTGCCCACGGCGGACGAACTGCTGGTGGGGGCCGCCCGCCGGGTCGTGATCATGGAGTCGGTCAATGACCACACCAACATCGGCGCGATCTTCCGCTCGGCCGCCGCCCTCGGCATGGACGCGGTCCTGCTCTCCCCGGACTGCGCCGACCCGCTCTACCGCCGCAGCGTCAAGGTCTCCATGGGCGCGGTCTTCTCCGTGCCGTACGCGCGCCTCGACACCTGGCCCAAGGGCCTCGACGCGGTCCGCGACGCCGGCTTCACCCTGCTCGCCCTCACCCCGGACGAGAAGGCGAAGTCCCTCGACGAGGCCGCCCCGCACCGTATGGACCGCGTCGCCCTCATGCTCGGCGCCGAGGGCGACGGCCTCTCCACCAAGGCCCTCATGTCCGCCGACGAATGGGTCCGCATCCCCATGGCCCACGGAGTCGACTCCCTCAACGTGGGCGCGGCGGCGGCGGTGGCCTTCTACGCGGTGGCGACGGGACGCCCGCAACTCTGAGAGGGGCTGGGCTCTCAGGGGCGCGGGAGAACAGCGAGATCAACCCCCGACGAACCGCGGTGTGCGACCGGGCCGCAGTCGCGAGCTTTTTCGACGTCCTTGCCACCGGCCGACCGTCAGCCGCCGTCCAACTCCGTGAACGACCGCTCCTGGCGTACACCACCATCCCCGCCGAGCCCTCGCGACGGTCCCTGACACCCCTGCGCCGTGGCGATACCGAGCGCGGCCAGCAACGTCACCACGACGAACACCACGAGTCGCTGCCGCAGCAGCCGAGGATTGGCGGGCCGCCGCCCGGTCCCATTGGTCCGGGCACCCGGACGGCCCGCCCCACTGCGCGGCGCGGGCCGTTTCCCGGACCCGGTCGTGTTGCGTGACGGCACAGGCCGCGCACCGGGCCGCG
>NZ_LRTR01000497.1 GCF_001550375.1 Streptomyces europaeiscabiei
CCACCGCCGGTCCGCGAGCCGCCCCCGCCCGTCCGGGACCCAGCCCCGCTCCGCGGCGGTGGTGTACCCGGCACCCCTGGCTGCGACCGGCGCGTGTCCGGCGGCTGCCGCAACGTGCGCTGCTCGACGTACTGCTCCGCGAGCCGCCCCGAGGGCCGGTCTGGATCCGTACGCGGCGCGGGCGGCCGGACGTCGGACAGCCCCTGTGCCTCACGGGCGGCGATCTCCTTGAGCCGCAGCGACAGTTGCAGCGTGCTGGGCCGCTCCTGGGGGTCCTTCGCCAGACAGGCGCGGACGAGGGGGGCGAGCGCGTCGGGCACCCCGCGCAGCTGCGCCTCCTCGTGCACCACCCGGTAGAGCATGACCTCCGAACTGCCGTGTCCGAAGGGTGAGTCGGCGGTCGCCGCGTAGGCGAGCGTGGCGCCGAGGGAGAAGACGTCCGTGGCCGGGGTGACGGCGGCCCCGCGCACCTGTTCGGGCGCCAGGAAGCCGGGCGATCCCACGGCGGTACCGACATGCGTCAGGGTCGAGGCCCCGGTCGCCCGGGCGATACCGAAGTCGATGATCCGCGGCCCCTTCGGGGACAGCAGGATGTTGGACGGCTTCAGGTCCCGGTGTACGACACCGGCCTCGTGCACGGCCACGAGCCCCTCGGAGAGGGCGGCACCGACGGCGGCCACATCGGCGGCCGACATGGGGCCCTCCTCGGCGACCTTGTCGTGCAGCGAGGGCCCCGGCACGTACTGCGTGGCGAACCACGGGCGGTCGGCGTCCAGATCGGCGGCGACCAGCCGGGCGGTGCACCCACCCCTGATCCGCCGCGCCGCGGAGACCTCGCGCGCGAACCGCGACCGGAACTCCTGATCCTCTGCCAGATCCGGTCGGATGACCTTGAGCGCGACGCGCTGTCCACGCCGGTCGGAGCCCAGGTAGACGACGCCCATCCCACCCGCGCCGAGCCGTCTGTGGATCCTGAACGAGCCGACGACGCGCGGGTCCTCGCGCCTCAGGCGCATCATCGCCATGTTCATCCCCGCTGCCCGTTCCGTCTGACGAGCCACAGCTTACGTTTCCACGGCCGGGCGTGCGCAGAGGCCGCGCCCTCACGGCCCGATGGATTGTCAGTGCCGGGTGGGAAACTTGAAGAGTGGTCAGGGAACAGCAGTTCGGGGCGGTGTTGGGCTGTCGTTGATCCCAACCAGCCACCAGAGAAGGGGGATTGAACCCGTGAAGGGTGACCGAGTGGAGATAGTGGTGGACGCCGGGGACACGACGCGCACCTACGAGGTGATCGCGAGCAGGGCGGGCCGCCGGGTGGAGACGGCGGTACGGCGAGGTGTCGTGGAAGTGAGCGAAGTCACCCGAAACGGCTCCGTGGTGCGTACGGCCAGGTTCATGGCGAACCGGGTCCTCGCGCTGGTCGAGCAGCCGGTGCCCCGCGAGGACGGCTCGGAGCGGAACGGGTAGCAGATGGGGCAGACCGGGCGTCCCTTCCGGGAAGACCCCTAGACCCAGGACCTCGTCTCCACCCTGGGGAGTACGTCGCAGGTCATCGCTCATCCTCCGGGAGGCCCGGCAATCGGTACGAGGGCATGACGACCCGGGCCCGCCGCACGCCTAGATTTGAGGTCAAGCGGCGGGTGCAGCACTCGTCCCCCGAGGTCAGACACCCGCCGCTGCCAAGGACAAGCAATACCGACGAGAAGGTCAGAGGAGGGACCATGGCCCACACGGCACCGCGGACCGCGATCCGCACACGGGAGCGCAGGACGTTCACCGCCGACCGCCGTCCGGGTCGTCGCCACCCCTTGGTGGCGACCGCGATGGTCCTCCCTCTGGCGGCCCTGCTCGTGTACGCCTTCGGCGGCTGGGAAGCAGTGGTCACACAAGCGTCGTCCGTGGGTGTGATGCTGGGGCGCTGAGCGGCGACCCCAGGCCCGGAAGAGCGGTCCGGGCGGGGACATCCATCCATGAAACCCCGTGGGGACGGGGGTGCGGCGGACGGCAACAGACGCCCGCGCAGCTGGGGAGCTGCGCGGGCGTTGTCTTTTTTTCCGGGCCCACCCGGCCACGGGCAGCCCTTCGCCGTGCTCCCGGCTGTCCCCCTTCGGGCACCCGCGCCGCTGGGGCGGCACGGGTGGGCGCGGCGGCGCCTCGTG
>NZ_LRTR01000498.1 GCF_001550375.1 Streptomyces europaeiscabiei
AGCGGCACCTCGTGGCCGCCGCGCAGCGGGCCCTTCGGTCCCACCCCCGCCAGGGCGCACCCGGAACGTAGGCTCGCCGACAGCGCCGTACGACTTCGCAGGGGGACCCATGACCGCCACCGCCGACGTACTCCCCGCCCTCAGGGCCAGGGTGCGCAGCACGGCCCACCCCGAGTCCACCCCCTGCTCCCACCCCGACTCGGTCCTCGCGGAACGCGCCGACGGCACAGTCGTCCGTCACGCCGACATCGTCGCCAAGGCCCTCGCCCCCGACACCGACCCCACCCACCTGGCGCTCCGCCTGACCGTCGCCTCCTCCCACCCGGACACCCTCCTCGCCCCCCTCCTTGAGGACCCGGCCCCCCTCCACGACCGCCTCGTCACGTTCTGGCCGTACGGCACCCCGGTCGACCCCGAGACTCCGGAGGCCGCCCCGTGGGAGGCGGCGGCCACCCTCCTGGCCCGCCTCCACCGGCAGCCGCCGCCTCCGGGCCTGCCACCCATGCGCGGCCCGGCCAAGGCCGCGCAGGCCATCGCCCGCCTCGTGACCGCCGCACCCGGCCACCCCGCCACGGCCCCGGTACTACGCGCCTGGCACACCCTCCCCGCCTGGGCCAGGTCCGAGGCCCCCATGCCCGACACGGCCACCCTCTGTCACGGTGACCTGCACCTCGGCCAGCTCGTCCGTCACCCGGCGGCCACGGGCCCCTGGCGGCTGATCGACGTCGACGACCTGGGTGTGGGCGTCCCTGCCTGGGACCTCGCCCGCCCGGCCGCCTGGTACGCCTGCGGCCTTCTCCTGCCCGACGAGTGGACCCGCTTCCTCACCGCCTACCAGCAGGCCGGCGGCCCGGCGGTCCCCGCGCACGGCGACCCCTGGCCCGTACTGGACGTACCGGCCCGCGCACTCACCGTGCAGACCGCGGCTCTCGCGATCGCGAAGTCCACGGTGGCCGACCGCCCCCTCGACGACGCGCAACGGTCCGTTGTGGACGCATGTGACCGAATGGGAGGCATCCCGCCGGAGTTGGACGGCCCTTTCCCGAAGTAGGGTGCAACCGACCCCAGCCGGACGGTGTCTGTGCTGGCGTAACGCGAAGCAGGACCGAACGCCGAGGAGTTGAACCGAACCATGCACATGCAGTGTCCGAAGTGCCATGCGCCGATGCACACCTACAACCGCAGTGGCGTCCAGATCGAGCAGTGCAGCGGCTGTCGTGGGATCTTCCTCGACTACGGCGAGCTGGAGGCACTGACCCGCATGGAGGGCCAGTGGGGCGGCGGCCCGGCCGTTCCCCCGCCGCCGGCCGCCCCGCAGTACCCGGCGGGCGGCGGTCACAGCGCTCCGGCCTGGGGCGCCCCGCACGGCGGTCATCAGGGGGGCCACCACGGGGGCCACGGTCACCACAACCGCGGCTTCGGCCACATGCTGTTCTCCAGCTGAGCCGCGCGCAGGGCGCGCCCGCGCCCTGCGCACGACGAAGCCCCCGACCGTACGAGACGGCCGGGGGCTCGGTGTGTGGACGATACTGGGATTGAACCAGTGACCTCTTCCGTGTCAGGGAAGCGCTCTCCCGCTGAGCTAATCGTCCTCGGGATCACAGCGCTACGGCTGTGGATCTTGCGTGCGCGATACTGGGATTGAACCAGTGACCTCTTCCGTGTCAGGGAAGCGCTCTCCCGCTGAGCTAATCGCGCGGGTGGAAGCCTCGCGGCTCCAGAAGCCCTGAGGCCTCAGTGGACGATACTGGGATTGAACCAGTGACCTCTTCCGTGTCAGGGAAGCGCTCTCCCGCTGAGCTAATCGTCCTTGGAGGTGGAGACGGGATTTGAACCCGTGTAGACGGCTTTGCAGGCCGTTGCCTCGCCTCTCGGCCACTCCACCAGGAGTGCGGGGTCAGAAGATCCCCGCTTTCCTGCGAGCGGACGACCAGGTTCGAACTGGCGACCTCAACCTTGGCAAGGTTGCGCTCTACCAACTGAGCTACGTCCGCTTGTCGGGTCCGACCCGCTTGCGCGACCCGGCGACGAGTTGAACTCTAGCGGATTCCGGGGCCAGCACAAAAACGCGTTTGTGCAGCGTGCTGCGGTGCGTCCAGTCCGAGAGCCGGCCGGGCCCGCCCGCAGGTCACCCGTCCTAGACTCGACTGCGTGCCCGACCTCCCTCCGCTCGCCCGCTTCGGCAACCTCGTGGCCACCGGTCTCACCGATGTGACCAGCGACGCCGCCGCCCTGGACTCCTCCGGCTTCTGGGCCGTGTGCGCGGACTACGAGGGTGGTCTGGTGTGCGCACGCTTCAGTGACGTATGTCGGGAACCCGCGCCCGCCCCGGAGCCGGGGAAGTGGCACGGGCCGGGCGTCGGTGACTGGACGTCGTCGCTGGACCGCGCCGCGTACACGGCCGGGGTCCGCCGGATCCGCGAGCACATCGCCGCCGGCGAGGTGTACCAGGCGAATCTGTGCCGGGTACTGTCCGCGCCCGTCGCGCCGGACGCCGACGTGGACGCGCTGACCGCGTTGCTGGCCCGCGGAAACCCGGCACCCTTTGCAGGAACGATTCGCCTCCCAGGCCGCGGGGTCGAGATCGCCACCGCCTCCCCGGAGCTCTTCCTACGCCGCGACGGCCGGGTCGTCGAGTCGGGCCCGATCAAGGGCACCGGACGCACCGAGGCGGATCTCCTGAAGAAGGACTACGCCGAGAACGTGATGATCGTCGACCTGGTCCGCAACGACATCGGGCAGGTGTGCGCCACCGGCACCGTGACCGTGCCCGACCTGTGCGTCGTCGAGAAGCATCCGGGGCTGGTGCACCTGGTGTCGACGGTGCGCGGCGAACTGCGCGACGGCGCCGGCTGGCCGGAACTGCTCGCCGCGGCATTCCCGCCCGGCTCCGTCACCGGCGCGCCCAAGTCGAGTGCCCTGCGCATCATCGACGCCCTGGAGACCGCCCCGCGCGGCCCGTACACGGGCGGCATCGGCTGGGTCGACGCCGACCGGGGCACGGCGGAGCTGGCCGTGGGGATCCGTACCTTCTGGATCGACCGGGCGGCGGGCGAGCTTCGCTTCGGCACCGGCGCGGGCATCACCTGGGGGTCGGACCCCGAGGCGGAGTGGCGGGAGACCGAGCTGAAGGCCGCCAGGCTGCTCGCGGTAGCGTCGGGGACGTACGAGGCGAGTGGGAGGACCCTTACGTGAAGATCTGGCTCGACGGCGGACTGCAGGACATCGACTCCGCCCGTGTCTCCGTCCTCGACCACGGGCTGACCGTGGGCGACGGCGTCTTCGAGACCGCCAAGACGGTCGACGGGCGGCCGTTCGCGCTGACCCGCCACCTCGACCGGCTGTCCCTCTCGGCTCGCGGACTCGGTCTGCCCGAGCCCGACCTCGACGAGGTGCGCCGCGCCTGCTCGGCCGTCCTGGAGGCCAACCCGGTGCCCCTCGGGCGGCTCCGCATCACCTACACCGGCGGTGTCTCCCCGCTCGGCTCCGACCGGGGAGACCACGGCCCGACCCTCGTCGTCGCCCTCGGCGAGACCGCCCGGCGAGCCGACTCCACCGCCGCGATCACCGTCCCGTGGACCCGCAACGAGCGCGGCGCCCTCACCGGCCTCAAGACCACCTCGTACGCCGAGAACGTCGTCGCCCTCGCCCGCGCCCATGAACAGGGCGCCACCGAGGCACTGTTCGCCAACACGGTGGGCCGGCTCTGCGAGGGCACCGGCTCCAACGTCTTCGTCGTCCTCGACGGCGAGACACACACCCCGCCGGTCGCCTCCGGCTGCCTCGCGGGCATCACCCGCGCCCTCGTCGTCGAGTGGACCGGCGCCCACGAGACCGACCTGCCGCTGGACGTCCTGGACCGCGCCGACGAGGTCTTCCTGACGTCGAGCCTGCGCGACGTGCAGTCCGTGCACCGCGTGGACGCCCGTGAACTGTCCGCCACCCCGGGCCCGGTGACGGCCAAGGCGATGCGGGTCTTCGACGAGCGCTCCGGCGACGACCTCGATCCGTAGAAGCCTCGGACAGCCTCGGATATTGGGCTGCCCCGGCGGTCCGGAGTGGGTAGAACACCCCTGATGACCACCACCCTGCGGCCCATCGAGCCGCTTCAGCACGCCGCCGACGGGTCCCGTGCGCGCCGCTACCAGGTGTGCGTGAACAGCCGTCCCGCCGGCGAGATACACCTCGGTACGCGCCCCGGCCCCGGGTCCTCGGTTGCCCGGATCCTGGATCTGCGGATCGACGAACCGGACCGCCGGCGCGGCCGGGCCACGGTGGCCGCACTAGCCGCCGAGGAGGTGGCCAGGGGCTGGGGCTGCCGGCGCATCGAGGCGTCCGTCCCCGAGGGTGCCGAGCCCGCGCTGCGGCTTACCCAGGCGCTCGGCTACGTCCTGCGCAACCGGGGCATGCGCAAGCCCCTCCACGGCACCCCGCCCGAACTGCCCGCGGGCAGCCGGGGCCGGCCCATGACCGAGGCCGAGTACGGGCCGTGGAAAGAGGCCGGGCTGGAGGGCTACGCACAGGACCTGATCACCCGTGGCGTGCCCGAGGAGGAGGCGTACGCCAGGGCTGCCGACGACTACGTGCGGTGTATGCCGCAGGGACCGGCCTCACCGAACAACCTGTGCAGCGTGCTGGAACACGAGGGCACGCGAGTCGGCACGCTGTGGCTGTGGCTGGCCGACGACGACGCCTTCGTGTACGACGTGGAGGCGGACGCCGCACACCGGGGCAGGGGACACGGCCGTACGCTCATGCTGCTGGCCGAGGCGCAGGCGGTGGCGGCGGGGAAGACCGCCATCGCGCTCAACGTCTTCGCGGGCAACGTCCGGGCCGAATGCCTCTACGAGTCGCTCGGCTACGAGACGACGGCTCGGCACCTGGCCAAGCCACTGGTCTGACGGCTGCCGGCAGGTGCCCCGGTGGTCAGGCGCCCCCGTCCAGCAGCCGGTCGGCGATCTCCTCGATCCGCTCGCGCAGCCCCGCCTGGCTCTTGCCGCCGTCGAGGCGCTCGCCACCGATGACGTAGGTGGGGGTGCCGGTCACACCGATCTCCTTGCCCTCGGCCTGGTCGGCGTCCACGATCAGCATGTGCCGGCCGTCGATCAGTGCGGTGTCGAACTCCTCGGCGTCCAGACCGAGTTCACCGGCCGTCTCGATCAGGAACGGCTCTCCGGTCCGGTCCAGTTCCTCGACCCGCCCGAGCACGGCCTCGACGTACGGCCAGGCCTGGCCCTGCTCCGCGGCCTCCTCGGCGGCCTGCGCGGCGGCGAAGGCGTGCTTGTGCTTCTCCAGCGGGAAGTGCCGCAGCCGTACGTCGAGCCGGTCGCCGTAGCGGGCCCGCAGCGCGCGGACGTCGTCGAGGGCGCTGCGGCAGTCGGGACACTGGAGTTCGCACCAGACGTCCAGGACGACGGCGGACGGGACGGGGGAGGAGTCGCTCATGGAGATCAGTCTCCCAGCTTCCCGGACGGGGGGCCGACCCCGAGACGACCCGGAGATGTCCCTGAGGTCTCCCCGGACCATGGCATATCGGACGCGGGGCGGTGCAGGATGGAAGGGACGCAACGAGACCGACCGACCGAGCACCGCCTGGAGGACCGGATGATTGCCGAGACCGTCTGCGCCGCCGTTTCCGCGGCAGGCCTGGGCATCGCCGCGATCACGGCGTACCGGAAGCGCTTCCTCAGGGCGACCCGCATCGCCGCCTACTCCCTCGTGCCCCTCGGGCTGGTGTTGACAGGGGTCGTCGAGTGGGTGGCCGACACCGCGTTCAGTCCGACCGCGTGGGCCGGCTTCGGTGTGCTCGGCGCCGCCTGGTTCCTGTTCATGACCACCCGCGCCGTGGAGCGCCGTCGCCAGGCTCCCGGCAAGGAACAGCGCAAGGAGGCCAAGGCGTCGCGCACCGGGGCGATAGCCCCGGCGGCCTCGGCGCCCTCGCTGGGCCAGGGTTCCCGGCCGACGGCCCGCCCGGCGGCGGCACCCCGGGCCACGGGTTCGGGTACGTCAGGGGCGGACGACTTCAGCGACATCGAGGCGATCCTGAAGAAGCACGGCATCTGACCCGTCCGGTGAGCGTGGCGTCAGCCGCGGGAGCGCTTCGGACTGAAACGACACAGTAGGTCGGGCGGTGGCGCCGAAGTGATCACGTTCGCTCCGTACCGTGTGGATATTGGCGAACTCTCCGTCATTCCGGGTGGGTTGATCGCGCGGAGGGTCTTCGCTGCGTCATCATCGCGGCGAGATGCTGGATACACCACAGAGCGACACCGTCGCCCCACCACAGGAGCGGCGAGGTTGTCTCTTCGCGCTCTCCCAGCCACCGCTGATGATCTTCCTAGCGGTGATCGGCTGCCTGCTGCTCATGGCATCACTGCACGATCTGCTGATGCTCTGAGCCGTAAACGGAGCCCCTGGCGTCATCCGCCGAGGGCTCCGTCAGTCCCCGTACGCAACCCCTTCGGACCGGTCGGCGAAGCCTCAGCCCGCCGCCTCCTTGCGGCGTGCCCGGTAGGCGGCCACATGCAGGCGGTTTCCGCAGGTGCGGCTGTCGCAGTAGCGGCGCGAGCGGTTGCGGGAGAGGTCGACGAAGGCGCGCCGGCAGTCGGGGGCCTCGCAGCGGCGCAGCCGCTCCTGCTCCCCGGCGACGACGAAGAAGGCGAGCGCCATGCCACAGTCGGCCGAGAGATGGTCGGCGAGCGACGCGCCGGGCGCGAAGTAGTGCACATGCCAGTCGTAGCCGTCGTGATCGGTGAGCCGGGGTGTGGTGCCCGCCGCGGCGATCAGATCGTTGATGACCGAGGCGGCCGCGGCCGCCTCGGGAGCCGCGAAGACCTCCGCGAACCGGCCGCGGACTCTGCGCACGGCCGCGAGGTCGAACTCCGACAGCACGCCGACATCGCTGACCTCGTGGTTTCGTACGAAGTCGGCGAGCGCCGCGACCGTCGCGAGCCCGTCGGCCGCCGTGTCGTTCTCCGGCGCGGTGTTCACCAGATCCACCACGGCATCGAGGGAACACCGGGTGTCGTGGGTGATCAGCACGTTTCGCTCCCTGGCCTGCGCGGGTCGGGCGGGCGCCCGCCGATGGTGGCCGATGGTAATCGCTCGGCGAGGCGGTGGACCGGTGCGAACCGGCCCGGAGCGCCCTCGTACGAGGGGAACGGGCCACGGGCCCGATGGGTGCCCCGGTCCGGTCGCGCTCGGTGACGGCAGGGCGACGCCGCCGCGCGGAGGTCCGCGACGACGGCGTCGGTTGGGTCGGCCTGAAGCCGTATTCGGTTGTCTGAGCCCGAGCCGTCTCCCCGAGTGGACGGCGCCGGGCGGCTCTGTGGGGCCTAGCCCTAGCTCTCGGCCAGGATGTGGGAGAGCTCCTGATCGAGGTCGAAGTGCCGGTGCTCCGTGCCGGGTGGCACGGCGGCGTCTGTGCGCTTCAGGAAGGACTCCAGGGCTCGCGCCGGGGCTTCGAGGAGGGCTTCGCCCTCCGGGGAGCTCAGGGCGATGCACACGACGCCCTGGCCGTGGCTGCGCGACGGCCAGACACGGACGTCGCCGGTGCCGGTGGGCCGGTGCAGGCCCTCGGCGAGGAGGTCGCGGGCGAACACCCATTCGACCGTTTCCTCTGCTCCGGTGTGGAAGGTGGCGTGCACGGCGTAGGGATCGGCCGTGTCATACCGCAGTCCGGCCGGAACAGGCAGTGAGGACTCGCTCGACACAACGAGGCGCAGGTGCAGCTCGCAGCTGACCGTGGTGTTCATAAGCGCCAAGGCCTTTCGCTCAGTGTGCGCTCGGGGATTCGCACGTCGGCGAAATCGACATGCCACCTACGGTGCCGTTGTAAACCCCTCTGGGAGTTTTGCGTCGCTTTTGGTAGCTCATCCGGCCGAGACCGACTTCTGTGGGTACGACCATTCCGGTGACTGGTTTCTCTCCGGTAGGGTTTGGCCGTATGGACACGGGGAGTTACGGAACGGGGGAGGTCGCCGTGGCGGCCGAAGAAACGAAGAGTGACGCGAACGTAGCGAACAGTGAGGCCGATGTGGCCAAGGACGAAGCGCGGCTCGGGTCCCGTGCGCCGGAATTCGTCAAGGCGCGGCGGATGCTGCACGTGAGCTGGCAGGTGGCGGTCTTCGTCATCGGGCTCGCGGTGGTCGTCGCGGGCGTGATCATGCTTCCGCTGCCCGGCCCCGGCTGGCTCGTGATCTTCGGTGGCATGGCGATCTGGGCGACGGAGTTCGTCTGGGCCCAGTTGGTGCTCCGCTGGACCAAGCGGAAGGTCTCCGAGGCCACCCAGCGCGCCCTCGACCCCAGAGTCCGCCGCCGCAACATCATTCTGACGACGATCGGCCTGGTGATCGTCTCCGTTCTCGTCGGTTTCTACGTCTGGAAGTTCGGCCTCGAGATGCCCTGGAACATCAAGGACCAGTGATCCCGGACGGGACGGCACGGGGGCGCGGAACATGGTCGGGGGAACCCCCTGACTTGGGGTAATGTTCTCCCTGCGTCCGGGCGATTAGCTCAGTGGGAGAGCGCTTCGTTCACACCGAAGAGGTCACTGGTTCGAACCCAGTATCGCCCACCGGATGACGGCGACCCGGTCCACGGAAACGTGGGCCGGGTCGTTTTCGTCGTGGGCGCGCAGAGGCCTCGGGGTGCCGGGCGGGCCGTGCGACCCCTGGACGGCCCACGGCCGATGGGGCCGGTCGGCGACTGCGCCGGCGGAGGTGGTGTCTCCGCCTCCTTCTCGATTTGGCCGAATCCGGTGCTTACCCGTCCTCGCCCGGGACCCGCGCCCGGTCGGTCCGCAGTGCTCCGGGGGCGGTTCGGCGAGAGATGTCCGGGGTCGCCCCACTGACTCCTTTCAGCCTCTTCTGTTCGCGGCTCGATGACGCCCGTCGCGTTCGGCCCGTCGACCGCAACTCCCGGACCTGCGCTTTCAGTTGACCGGCCGTCACCTGAGGCCTCGCCACGCCCGGCGCGGGGACGGCTCCGCTTTCCATCAATTCCTGTCCGAATCATTGACGTCTCCTGAGGGTCTCCGTACCTTGTGCCAGCAAGCGCTTACTTGAAACGATTCACGGCGCGGACGCAACGTCGCGGGGAGGCTCAACCATGCAGCAGAACAGGAACGTTGAGAGGCGAACGGTCCTCAAGGCGGCCGGAGCCTCACTGGCCGTCGCGGGGCTGGGGGCGACGGCCACGGCCTGTGGCGGCGGCAGTGGCGCGGGGGACGGGACGGTGACGATCCGTTACGCCTGGTGGGGCGCCGAGGACCGCGCGGAGCGCATCAAGAAGACCATCGCCCTTTTCGAGAAGAAGTACCCGAAGATCAAGGTGAAGACGGACTTCCAGGCGTATCCGGACTTCTGGAAGAAGTTCAACACCCAGGCTTCCGGTGGAAATCCGCCGGATGTGTTCCAGAATGCCGTCGGTTTCCTGCGGAAATACGACGCGAAGAATGTGCTGCTCGATCTCAACGCACAGGTCGAGGCGGGCAACCTCTCCCTGGACGGCTTCAGAGCGGACCTGGAGAAGTTCGGCGAGGTCGACGGCAAGCTGCTCGGCGTTCCGGTCGGCTCCAACTCGATGGCCCTGGTGATCGACAAGCCCGTCTACACCAAGTCGGGTGTGAAGCCGGAGCAGGGCTGGACCTGGGACGACTTCGACGACGCGATGAAGAAGATCCGGGACAAGACTGGGCGCGCCGGCGACAGCGGCATGTACGGCGTCATGTACCTCTACGACCTCTACCTGCGCCAGAACGGCAAGGCGTTCTTCACGGAGGACGGGCTCGGCTTCACCGAGGCGGACCTGAAGACCTGGTGGGCGAAGGCCGAGAAGGGCGTCGAGGAGGGTCTCTACGCCGACCCCAAGAAGGTCGCCCAGATCAAGCCCAAGTCGGCTGTCGCCGCGGAACTCGCAGGCGGTGAGTTCACCTGGGACAACTTCACCGTCCGCTACACCTCCGAGGGCAAGAGCGAGTACGGCCTGGCGCCCATCCCGACCACGGACGGCAAGAAGACCGGCCAGTACCTCGGCTCCCTCATGCTCAGCGCGTCCAAGCGCACGCAGCATCCCAAGGAGGTCGCGCAGTTCATCGACTTCATGGTGCACGAGCCCGAGGTCGCCAAGATCATGGGCTACGACCGGGGCGTGCCCGCGACGCAGGCCCAGTACGACGCGTTCCAGCCGACCGACCCGGTCAACAAGGCGATCGCCGCGTACGAGGAGTCCCTGGTCGCGGCCGGCGTCCTGGAGCCCATCACCCCGCATCCGAACGGCGCGGACATCTGCGAGGCCGGGTTCATGCGCATCGCCGAGGAGCTCGCCATGGGCAAGCGGTCGGTGGACGACGCCGTCAAGCAGTTCTTCACCGAGTCGAAGACGGCTCTCGGCAGCTGATGGGAACCGCCGTGACACACGCCCCTGCGATGGAGGACCTGACCCAGGACTCCGAGCCGCGGCACCGTCCGGCCAAGGCTCCCCGCCCCGCCGCGCTCAAGCGGCGGGGCCGCCGGGAGACCCTGACCGGCTATCTCTTCATGTCCCCGTGGATCGCCGGGTTCCTGCTGCTGACAGCGGGCCCGATGGCCGCCTCGCTCTACTTCGCCTTCACCGACTACAACCTGTTCGACGCGCCCAAGTGGATCGGCCTCGACAACTTCTCCGAGATGTTCGCTGATCCGCGTTGGCAGCATTCGGTGCGGGTGACCCTCTGGTACGTCGTCGTCGGTACGCCGGTCAAGCTGGCCGCGGCCCTCGGTGTGGCGCTGCTGCTGGCGCAGAAGCGGCGTGGACAGGCCTTCTACCGGGCCGCCTTCTACGCGCCGTCGCTGATCGGGGCCAGTGTCTCCATCGCGATCGTCTGGAAGGCGATCTTCTCCGACGACGCGGTCGTCGACCGTACGCAGAAGATCTTCGGGATCGATGCCGGCGGCTGGACCGGCGACCCGGACATGATCATCTACAGCCTGGTGGCGCTCACCGTCTGGCAGTTCGGCGCCCCCATGGTCATCTTCCTCGCCGGCCTCAAGCAGGTCCCGCGTGAGCTGTACGAGGCGGCCGAGGTCGACGGGGCGGGTACGTTCCGGCGGTTCTGGAACATCACTCTGCCGATGATCTCCCCGGTCCTCTTCTTCAACGTCCTGCTGGAGACGATCCACTCCTTCCAGATCTTCAGCTCCGCCTACATCGTGGGCGGCGGCGCCGGCGGCAACGCCTGCGGTCCGGCGGACGGTTCGATGGTCTACACCTGTTACCTGTACGTCCAGGGATTCGAGAACAGCCGGATGGGTCTGGCCTCGGCCATGGCCTGGATGCTGCTGGTCGCGGTCGCCCTGGTGACGGCGGTGCTGTTCTGGTCCCAGAAGCGCTGGGTGCACTACGAGGAAGGTGCTCGATGAGCGCACAGGCCACCGAGATCACGCCGGCCCCGGTGCCGTCCGCGAAGGCGGGTGCGTTCCGGCGCAGGCTGCCCGGCTCCCTCGCCTGGCACATCGGTTCCCTCGCGATCCTCGCGGTGATCCTCTACCCGGTGATCTGGGTCATCGGCGGGTCGTTCAAGAAGAGCGAGGACGTCGTCGGCAGCCTGGACCTCTTCCCGGGCGACCCGATCATCTCGAACTACACGAGCCTCGCCGACGGCATCGCCGACATCCCGATCTCCACGTTCTTCTTCAATTCGCTCTTCCTCGCGGTCGGCTCGGTGATCGGGATCCTGGTGTCCTGCTCGCTGACGGCGTACGCCTTCTCGAAGATCAGGTTCGCGGGCCGAAACCTGCTCTTCACGTTGATGATCGGCACCCTCCTGCTGCCGTACCACGTACTGCTGATCCCTCAGTACGTGCTGTTCCGCAACATGGACATGATCAACACGTACACCCCTCTGATGCTCCCGAAGTATTTGGCCACGGAGGCGTTCTTCGTCTTCCTGATGGTGCAGTTCATGCGGAACCTGCCCAAGGAGCTCGACGAGGCGGCGCGGCTCGACGGCTGCGGGCACTTCCGGATCTACTGGTCGATCGTGCTGCCGCTGTGCCGGCCCGCGCTCATCACCAGTGCGATCTTCACCTTCATCAACTCGTGGAACGACTTCATGGGCCCGTTGATCTACTTGAACGAGCCCGAGAAGTACACGGTCTCGCTCGGTCTGAAGATGTTCGTGGACCAGGACGCCGTGGCCAACTACGGCGGCATGATCGCGATGTCTCTGGTGGCCCTGCTGCCGGTGCTCGCCTTCTTCCTCGCCTTCCAGCGCTATCTGATCGACGGCATGGCCACCTCGGGCCTGAAGGGCTGAGGTGAGCTGACCATGGCCCAGGTCCGTGCCCGTACGAAAAGCGCCGCACCCCGTGAGGAGTCCGTGCTCGCCGAACGGTTCGCGCTGTTCGCCGAGTGTCTGCTCACCGGGGTGTGGATCGCGCTGGCCTCGCTGCCGTTGGTGACGTACCCCGCCGCGTTCGCCGCCGGCTCCCGGCACCTGAGACGCCGTACGGCTCATGAGAGCGGTGGCCGGCGGGAGTTCGTGGCCGACTTCCGGACGGCGGTGCGCGGCGGCTGGCTCGTCGGGCTCGCCGGATGGGCGGCCCTCGCGGCGGTGTGGGTGGATGTCCTGGCCGTACGCGCCGGCATCCCGGGCGGGCCGCTGGTCGG
>NZ_LRTR01000499.1 GCF_001550375.1 Streptomyces europaeiscabiei
CGGGCGGCGGACCGTGCTCGACCCCGCCGGATCGTTCCTGCTCGTCGGTGGACTGGCCGTGGTGGCCTGCTCCGCCTGGTTCGCCGCGCCGCTGGCGATCCCGGTCCTCGGGGCCGTCGCGGCGGCGGCCGTCGCCGTGGAGGAGCGGTACCGGCGCCGCCGCTGACCCGAGCGGACGGTGCCACGCACCCAGGTCGGCGCCCCGGAGGCGCCGCACCTGTCGCTGTCATGCCCCTGACTACCCGCACGCAAGACTTCCCGTACGGAAAGGAAAGGCCATGTCCCCCATCGACCGCAGGTCCCTTCTCAAGGCGGCCGCCGTCGCAGGAGCAGCCGCGCAGTTCAGCTGGGCGCTAGGGAGTACGAACGCGCAGGCGGCGCCCAGAGCCGAGACGGCCGAGGCGGAGCCGGTGACCCTGGACTGGCTGGAGGACGGCGGACTCGGCGCCGCTCCCGGTTCGACCGTGGGGGTGCCGTGGCCGAAGGGCGCGTACGAAAAGGAACAGTCGTTTTCCCTGACCGACGCGGACGGCAAGGCCGTGGCCGTGCAGTCCTGGCCCATCGGCTACTGGCCCGACGGCTCCCTCAAATGGACCGCGCACGCGGTGGGCGCGGGCGCCGGCTCCGGCAAGCTCACCCTCGCCGCGGGCACACCGACCGCGCCGGAGAAGAAGGTCACCGTCCACGAGCGGGCCGGCACCATCGACGTGTCGACCGGTGTCATCACCGCCAAGATCGGCAAGAGCGGCTCGACGCTCGTGAAGTCCGTGCTGCGCGGCTCCACCGAGATCGCCCACAGCGGGCGCCTGGTGCTGCTGCGCCAGCCCGAGATCGAGAGCGGCGACCAGGGCACGGAGAAGTCCCAGCGCTACGAGAGCGCCATCGACGAGGTGAAGGTCGAGCAGGAGGGCCCGGTGCGTGCCGTGGTCCGCATCGACGGCAAGCACCGCAGGGGAAGCCACAGCTGGCTGCCCTTCTCGATCCGCCTGTACTTCTACGCGGGCGCCGAGTCCTTCCGCATGGTGCACACCATCACCTTCGACGGCGACCAGGAGCCCGGAAAGGCCGGCGGCGACTTCATTCGCGGCATCGGCGTCCGCTTCGAGGTCCCGATGCGTGATGCCGCCTACGACCGCCACATCCGCATCGGCGGCGAGGGCACGGGTCTGCTGCGCGAGGCGGTCAAGGGCATCACGGGGCTGCGGCGCGACCCGGGGACGGCGGTGCGCACCGCCCAGTTCGAGGGGAAGAAGCTGCCGGACCCCGCCACCTGGGACCAGCGTGTCACGACCCGCCTGCAGTACATCCCCGAGTGGGGCGACTACACGCTCTCGCAGCTGTCCGCCGACGGCTTCGGTGTCCGCAAGCGCACCAAGAAGGGCCACGGCTGGATCCCGGCCGGCGGTGGCCGGCGGGCGAGCGGCTTCGGGTACGTCGGTGGCGCGTCCGGCGGATTCGCCTTCGGCCTCAGGGACTTCTGGGAGAAGTTCCCCGCCCAGCTCGACATCCGCGACGCCCAGACCGACACCGCCGAGGTCACCCTCTGGCTCTGGTCGCCCGAGGCGCAGCCCATGGACCTGCGCTTCTACCACGACGGCATGGGCCAGGACACCTTCGCCGAGCAGCTCGAAGGCCTCAACATCACCTACGAGGACTACGAGCCCGAGTTCGGTACCCCCTACGGCATCGCCCGCACCAGCGAACTCCTCTTCTGGGCCCATGAGTCCACGCCGGGCGCCGAAGCCATGGCCGAGCAGGTCGAGGCCGTCCGCACACCTCCGCAGCTCGCCACCCCGCCCAAGCAGCTCGTCAAGGCGGGCGTCTTCGGGCGGCTGTTCGCCGAGCCGGACCGCTCCACCGCCGCCAAGGCGAAGATCGAGGACCACCTCGACTTCCTCTTCACCTATTACAAGGACCAGGTGGAGATGCGCCGGTGGTACGGCTTCTGGGACTACGGCGACATCATGCACAGCTACGACCCCAGCCGACACCAGTGGTGCTACGACGTCGGCGGCTACGCCTGGGACAACTCCGAACTCTCGCCCGACCTGTGGCTCTGGTTCGCGTACATGCGCTCCGGGCGCGCGGACATCTTCCGTTTCGCCGAGGCCATGACCCGCCACACCGGCGAGGTCGACGTCTATCACCTGGGCAAATGGGCCGGCCTCGGCACCCGCCACGGCGTCCAGCACTACGCCGACAGCGCCAAGCAGCAGCGGATCGCCAACACCACCTACCGCCGCTACTACTACTTCCTCACCGCCGACGAACGCGTCGGCGACCTCATGCACGCCAACGTCGACTCCGACGAGACGTTCCTCGTCCTCGACCCGATCCGCAAGATCCGCACCGAGCCCTACACCCCCGACCGGAACGCGCTGTCGATCGGCTTCGGTACCGACTGGTCCGGTCTGGTCTCGGCGTGGCTGACCGAGTGGGAGCGGCGCGGGCCCAAGTGGGAGAAGGCCAAGGCGCGCGTGCTGTCGACCATGGAGACGATCGCGGCCCAGCCGAACGGCTTCGTCCAGGGCAACGCGCTCTACGACCTGGACACCGGCAAGTTCGCCGTCGCCACCGAGGCCAGGGTCGGCGTCTCGCACCTGTCGGCGATGTTCGGCCTGGTCGAGCTGAACGCCGAACTCCTCGACCAGATCGAGATGCCCAAGTTCAAGGAGGCCTGGCTCGACTACTGCCGCTACTTCAACGCGACGAAGGCGGAGCAGGCGGCGCGCTACGGCTCCAACTTCGGGAGCCTGCTGCTCTTCCAGGGCCACTCGCGGCAGGACGCGTACGCTGCCGTCCAGCTGGGCGACGACAAGCTGGCGGCCCGTGCGTGGCGGCAGTTCTACAACAGCGCCGACACCTGGGACTACAAGGAGTCGACCGACTGGTCCACGAAGAAGATCGAGGGGCCGACGGCGCTCGTGCCGGGCAGTGAGGCGGCGTGGGTGTCGACCAACGCGACGGCGCTGTACGGGTTGGCGGCGATCCAGAACCTGGCGCTGGTGGGCGACAAGATGCCGTGACGCTCCGCTGGGTGCGCCGAGGAAACGGGTTCGGGGCGCCTTGGCGTTGTGGGGAACTGCGGGGCCGTTGTGGCTGGTCGCGCAGTTCCCCGCGCCCCTGGAGTGGCGCCTCAGCCGAGCTTTCCCAGCATGTCCCGCACACGCCGTGCTTCGCGCAGCCGCTGCTCGTACGTGGCGCCCAGGGCGAGCAGTACCAGTCCCGCGAGTGCGGGAGGTACCCAGCGGGGCAGGGCGTCCACGACCTGGGCGATGTACGGCGCCAGTTCGTGCAGGGCGACCAGGGTGAGTGCCGTGCCGCCGAGGACGAGGGGGGCCTGGAGGCGCTGACGGGCGCCCAGAAGGGTGATCAGCAGGGCGGCGGCGCCCAGCAGCAGCGGGCGGAGCCAGTTCTCGTCGCCCCAGGCCGCGACGAGGCTCGGGACGAGTGTGACGGCGAGTCCCGGGCCGTACGCCGTCCAGGACGAGGCGGCCGGGTCCCGGCGCCGGCGCAGGTGGCCGACGACCAGGGCCGGGACGGTCACCGGCAGCGTGTACGCCTCCGGGGAGCCGACCTCCCAGGCCGCCAGCCGTACCCAGGAGGCCAGTACGAAGAGCGCGGTGGCGGCGTAGCCGAGGTGCCGGCGTTCCGGTCGTACGGCTGTGCCCGCGGCGATGACCCCGCAGAGCGCGAGGGTCAGGGCCAGGAGGGGCGGGTGTGCGGCGGACAGAGCGATGGCCAGGAGGCCGGCCGCGGCGCCGGTCGCCTCGATGGGGATCGTCATGGGCGAGTCGCCGAGGCGCGCCGCGAGCAGGGCCGCGGCGGCCGGGACGGTGAGGACGAGCAGAGCCGTGTGCTGCGGTTCCCAGCCGGCAGAGGCGCCGATCGCGCAGGTCAGGGCGGTGGCGTGGGTGAGGGACGCGGGCGCGGTGAGGGGGCCGAGGCCCGTGCGCCGAGCCGCCGCCGCGAACAGCGCGGTCGAGGCGACGAGGACGGTGAGGGTCGCCGTTTCGGTGGCGAGGGAGTGGAGGGCCAGGCTCAGGGAGGTGACGACGGCCAGGAGAGCGCCGGTGAGGGGCAGCGGTGCCCGGAGGCGCTCGGGCTTCGTCGGCCGAACGGATCCGGCGAGGCCCAGCGTCGCCATGGCCAGAAGACCCTGCACCACCAGCCCGGCCGTGTAGGGCAGTTCGAGGACCGCGGGGAGGACCAGGACCGTCGCCCAGGCGAGGACCCAGGCGCCGACCAGGGCCGGGATCCGCCAGGAGGCGGCACGCGTGGCCACGGTCAGGACCCCCGCGACGACGGCGAGTACGAGGGGCACGGTCGCCGTGTTCGGGGGCCATGGCGCGTCGAGCGTCACCGCCGCGCGGGCGTCCACGGGCGCACCGGACCAGACTCGTTCGACCCGGCTGACCGGGCCCAACAGCGCGATGGCCACGGTCGGCAGCGTGGTGGCCAGGGCGAGGCCCTGGACCACGGCGGAAGCGTGTGCGAGGCCTCGGCGTACGGGCTCGGGCGCCCGCGTTCGTACGGCGGCCGACAGGGCGATCCCGCAGAGGAGATGGGCCGGGACCGTCCACACCTCGGGCAGGACCGCGCGGGCGATGCCGCCGAGGCCGACGACCAGGAGGAGCCCGCCGGTGAGCGCGGTGCCCACGGCCAGGGCCGGCTTCGACGTGAGCCGGGCGGTCGTCAGGGCGATCGCCGCGGCGAGGGCG